>NZ_JBAKFV010000010.1:0-225461 GCF_036889365.1 Caulobacter sp. CCNWLW153 | reverse complement strand
TCCTACACATGATCCTGGTCGCCGCCCCCGCGCGGGGCGCCGGCCCGCCCGCCCCCCGGCCCCCCCCCCCCGTGACTGCGATATCGGCAGCCTCATCGACAGCTGAAAACGGCCCCCCTCCGGCCCTTCGGGCCACCTCCCCCGGAGGGGGAGGATCGCCGAAAACAAAAACGCCCCCACCCTTGCGGATGGAGGCGCTTTCGAAGTCTCGGAAAGAAGCGGCTCTTACGAGGCCACTTCCACCGCGTGCTCGGCCAGGATCGTGAAGCCGTCGGGACCGACATCGGCGAAACCGCCCTGGATGTCGAACAGCTTGACGGTCGAGCCGTCGCGCACCGTCACCCGACCCTCGCGCAGCGTGGTCATGAACGGGGCGTGGTTCGGCAGCACGCCGAAATCGCCTTCCGTGCCCGGCGCGTCGACCTGGTCGACGTCCGCCGAGAACAGTTCGCGCTCGGGCGCGACGAGAGAGAAATGCAGCTTGGCCATCAGTCGTAGGTCTCCACGGCGCCCAGGGCCGCTTCGATGTCTTCGTCGGTCTGGATCTCGGTGCCGCAGAACGGACAGAAGCGGATGGTGGTCAGGACCGTGCCCGTCTCACCATCGGCTTCCCGTTGACCCAGGTTCAACAGGATCAGGCCGCTGTCGTGCTCGATGAGGGAGGCCTCGGCGTCCGAAGACACCGCGTCCTCCAGCTCCTCGCAGCAGAAGTGGGCCAGATCGCCGTCTTCCTCGTGCATCAGACGTCCGCCGCCATCTTCTCGGCCTTGGCCACGGCTTCCTCGATCGGGCCGACCATGTAGAAGGCGCCTTCCGGCAGGTGGTCGTACTCGCCGTCCACGATGCCCTTGAACGAGCGGATGGTGTCCTTCAGCTGGACGAAGGCGCCCGGCGTGTTGGTGAACTGCTCGGCGACGTGGAACGGCTGCGACAGGAAGCGCGAGATCTTGCGAGCGCGCGCCACGGTCAGCTTGTCCTCTTCCGACAGCTCGTCCATGCCCAGGATGGCGATGATGTCCTTCAGAGCCTTGTACTGCTGGAGCACTTCCTGGACGCGGCGAGCCACGGTGTAGTGCTCTTCGCCGATGACCAGCGGGTCCATGATCCGCGAGGTCGAGTCCAGCGGGTCGACGGCCGGGAAGATGGCCTGGGCGGCGATGTCGCGCGACAGAACGGTGGTGGCGTCCAAGTGGGCGAACGAAGCGGCCGGGGCCGGGTCGGTCAGGTCGTCGGCGGGAACGTAGATGGCCTGGACCGAGGTGATCGAACCCTTGTTGGTCGAGGTGATGCGCTCCTGCAGGTTGCCCATCTCGGTGGCCAGGGTGGGCTGGTAGCCCACGGCCGAGGGGATGCGGCCCAGCAGAGCCGACACTTCGGCGCCGGCTTGGGTGAAGCGGAAGATGTTGTCGACGAACAGCAGCACGTCCTTGCCTTCTTCGTCACGGAAGTATTCCGCGATCGACAGGCCGGTCAGGGCGACGCGGGCGCGGGCGCCCGGCGGTTCGTTCATCTGGCCGTAGACCAGGGCGCAGCGCGAGCCTTCGGTCGAGCCGTTGTTGGCCTTCGGGTCGACGTTGACGTTCGACTCGATCATCTCGTGATAGAGGTCGTTGCCTTCGCGGGTGCGTTCGCCCACGCCAGCCAGAACCGAGTAACCGCCGTAAGCCTTGGCGATGTTGTTGATCAGTTCCTGCATCGTCACGGTCTTGCCGACGCCGGCGCCGCCGAACAGGCCGATCTTGCCGCCCTTGGTGTAGGGGCACATCAGGTCGATGACCTTGATGCCCGTGACCAGCACTTCAGCCGTGTTGGTCTGCTCGGCGAAGGTCGGGGCGTCGCGGTGGATCGGGCGCGACAGGTCCGACTGGATCGGGCCCTGCTCGTCGATCGGCTCGCCGATGACGTTCATGATGCGGCCCAGCGTGCCCGGACCGACCGGAACGCGGATGGCTTCGCCGGTGTCGCGCACGGGCTGGCCGCGGACGAGACCTTCGGTGGCGTCCATGGCGATGGCGCGGACGGTGTTCTGGCCCAGGTGCTGGGCGACTTCGAACACCAGGCGCTGGCCGGTGGCGGTGTTGGTGGTCTCGACGGCGTTCAGGATCGCCGGCAGCGGGCCGGTGAACTCGATGTCGACGACGGCGCCGATGATCTGCACCAGCTTGCCGGTGGCTTCACCGGCGACGGGGGCGGCGGCCTTCGGAGCAGCGGCCTTCTTGGCGGCCGGAGCCTTGGGAGCAGCAGCAGCGGCCGGAGCGGCGGCGGCCTTCGTGGCGGCGGGCTTCTTGGCGGCGGCCGGCTTTTCGGCGGCGGCTTCGGGAGCCTTAGCAGGGGTCTTGGCCATGGCGTGCGGGTCTTTCGTGCGTCTCTGCGTGCGTTTTTGGCGTTAGGCTAGATCAGACGGCTTCGGCGCCGGAGATGATCTCGATCAGCTCCTTGGTGATCTGAGCCTGGCGGGAACGGTTGTACTCGAGGGTGTAGCGCTTGATCATGTCGCCCGCGTTCCGCGTGGCGTTGTCCATCGCCGTCATCTGGCTGGCGTAGAAGCCGGCCATGTTGTCGAGCAGGGCCGACAGGATCTGGACCGTCAGGTTGCGCGGCAGCAGGGTCTCGAGGATGGCCTCTTCCGAGGGCTCGTACTCGTAGACCGCGGCCGGACCGGACGCGACTTCGGCGCCGCCCTCGACGACCGCCGGGATCAGCTGCAGCGCGGTCGGAACCTGCTGCACCACCGACCGGAAGCGGCTGTAGAACAGGGTCACCACGTCGATGTCGCCGGCTTCATAGAGCTTGGTGACGACGTCGGCGATCGGCTGGGCGACCGACAGGGTGATCTGGCGATAGGCCGACAGGTCGAAGTTATCCACCACCTTGTCGCCGTAGGGGCGCTTCAGCTGGGTAGTCACCTTCTTGCCGACGCAGACGATCTTCACGTCCTTGCCCTGGGCGATCAGCCCGTCGATGTGGGCGCGGGCCGCGCGCACGATCGACGAGGTGAAGCCGCCGGCGAGACCACGGTCCGCGGCGGCCACCACCACCAGGTGACGGTCGTCGCGGCCGGTGCCGGCCAGCAGCGCCGGAGCGCCGTCGCCCGACACGCCGGTCGCGAGGTTGGCGATGACGCTGGCCAGACGCCGAGCGTACGGACGGGCGGCTTCCGCCGCGTCCTGGCTCCGGCGCAGCTTGGCAGCCGCCACCATCTGCATCGCCTTCGTGATCTTTTGCGTCGCTTTGACGCTCGAGATCCGATTGCGCATTTCCTTCAAGCTGGCCATTCGGCGCTACTCTCTCCGAGCGGTTCCGAGGGGGCTTAGGCGAAGGTCGACGAGAAGCTGTCGAGCGCGCTCTTCAGCGACGCTTCCAGGTCCTTGTCGAGGGCCTTCTTGGTGGCGATGCCGGTCAGCAGGTCCTGATGGGCGCTATGCAGGCGGGCCAGGAACTCGGTCTCGAAGCGACGCACCGACGAGGTCGGGATCTTGTCGAGATAGCCGCGGGTGCCGGCGTAGATCACGCAGACCTGCTCTTCGACCGACAGCGGCGCGTATTGCGGCTGCTTCAGCAGCTCGGTCAGGCGTTCGCCGCGAGCCAGCATCTTCTGGGTCGAGGCGTCGAGGTCCGAACCGAACTTCGCGAAGGCGGCCATTTCACGATACTGGGCCAGCTCGCCCTTAATCGGGCCGGCGACCTGCTTCATGGCCTTGATCTGGGCCGACGAACCCACGCGCGACACCGAGATGCCGACGTTCACGGCCGGACGGATGCCCTGGTAGAACAGGTCGGTTTCCAGGAAGATCTGGCCGTCGGTGATCGAGATCACGTTGGTCGGGATGTAGGCCGACACGTCGTTGGCCTGGGTTTCGATGATCGGCAGAGCCGTCAGCGAGCCCGAACCGTTGTCTTCGTTCAGCTTCGCGGCGCGTTCCAGCAGGCGCGAGTGCAGGTAGAACACGTCGCCCGGATAGGCTTCGCGGCCCGGCGGGCGGCGCAGCAGCAGCGACATCTGGCGGTAGGCGACGGCTTGCTTGGACAGATCGTCATAGATGATCAGGCCGTGCAGGCCGTTGTCGCGGAACCACTCGCCCATGGCGCAGCCGGCGAACGGGGCCAGGTATTGCAGCGGGGCCGGCTCCGAGGCCGAGGCCACGACGACGATCGTGTATTCCAGGGCGCCGTGCTCTTCCAGGGTCTTGACGATCTGGGCGACGGTCGAGCGCTTCTGGCCGATGGCGACGTAGACGCAGTAGAGCTTGGCGCTCTCGTCCTTGCCGGCGTTGGCGGCCTTCTGGTTCAGGATGGTGTCGATGGCGACGGCGGTCTTGCCGGTCTGACGGTCGCCGATGATCAGCTCGCGCTGGCCGCGGCCGACGGGGATCAGGGTGTCGATCGACTTCAGGCCGGTCTGCACGGGCTCGTGCACCGACTTGCGCGGGATGATGCCCGGGGCCTTCACGTCGACGCGGCGACGCTCGGTGTATTGGATCGGGCCCTTGCCGTCGATCGGCTCGCCCAGCGGGTTGACGACGCGGCCCAGCAGGCCCTTGCCAACCGGCACGTCGACGATTTCGCCGAGGCGGCGGACTTCGTCGCCTTCCTTGATCTCGGCGTCAGCGCCGAAGATCACGGCGCCGACATTGTCGCGCTCGAGGTTCAGGGCCATGCCCTTCACGCCGGCCTTCGGGAACTCGACCATTTCACCGGCTTGGACGTTGTCCAGGCCGTAGATGCGGGCGATACCGTCGCCGACCGACAGGACCTGGCCGACGTCCGAAACGGCGGCTTCCTCGCCGAAGTTGGCGATCTGCGACTTGAGGATGGCCGAGATTTCGGCGGCGCGGATATCCATGGCTGGGTCGGGCTCTTTCTTGAGGCTCTCTGCGTACGTACGTTTTTGCGCGGTTATACGCTTAGGCGCGCTTGAGGGCGAATTTCAGGGAGTCGAGCTTCGAACGAACCGAAGCATCGAACAGTCGGGAACCGACGCGCACCTTGACGCCGCCCAGGATGGACGGATCGACGCGGGTCGAGATTTCGGGGGTCTGGCCGAGCGCGCTCGACACGGCGGCTGTGACGGCCTTCAGCTGGGCGGCGCTCAGCGGAACGGCCGAGGTGACCTCGGCGGCGACCACGCCGCGGTGCTTGGCCGACAGGGCGACGAAGGCGTTGATCGCGCCGACCAGTTCGGCCGAACGGCCGTTGGTGGCGATCAGGCCCAGGAACTTGGCGGTCAGGATGTCGAAACCGGCCTTCACGGCGACGGCGGTCAGGCCCTTGGCCTTGTCCTCGGCCGAGAACGCGGGCGAGTCGATCAGACGGCGCAGGTCGGCGCTTTCGGCGACCAGACCCTTCAGGGTCTTCAGGTCGCTCTCGACCTTCGCCAGGTTGCCGCCTTCGATCGTCAGTTCGAACAGGGACTGCGCGTAACGCTGACCCGCATCCGTCGCCTTGGTTTCTTCCGCCACTTGTTCCGCCCGGTGTGCGTTGCAATCGCCGCGGAAGAGAAGCTCCCCCCTCTCCCCGGCTTAAAGACTTGTTAGCGCTTGAGAAAAGCGCACGGGCGGCCCGCGCTTTCACGCTGCCCTTCCCGAAGCCCGGCGCCTGATAACACGGGGTGTTCGCAGTCGCAACCAAGCCGAGGTGATCGTGTTCGGCCAAGTTCGCGAAAAAATGTGTTTATCCGTCAGACGTTGACGCGGCGGAATACGCCCGAGGCCGCGCCGGCCAGGATCCCGTCGGCGGTCCGCGCCTCGGCCTGGGCGAACACCAGGCTGCGGGTGGCCCGTTCGACCCAGCCGCGGGCGCTTTCCCCGGCCTGGCCTTGCCCCGCGTAGTCGATCGTGACCGACACGGGCGCGGCGTCGGCGCCGGCGGCCGATCGCAAGGCCTCTTCGAGCTGAACGGTCAGGGGCTGGGTCATGGCGACATCTAATCCTTGCGCGGACGAAGACGAAAGGCAGGGCAAAGAAAAAGGGCGGCGGAAGCGATCCGCCGCCCTGTCAGGCGAATGGTCGAGGAAACAGCCAGAGAAAGAAAAGCTCCCTGGTACGCCTACTTAAGAAGGAGGGATCAGGCGGCCTTGGCCGAAGCGTTGCAGCGCTCCAGCTCTTCGGCGGCCAGGGCCTTGGCGTCGCCGCCGAAGGCCGAGACACGGCCGGCCTCTTTCGCCAGCGCCTTGCACGAGGCGACGCTGAGGGCCCGCGACGGAGCCGAGGTGGCGACGCAAGACGCGTCCTCGCAGACGAAGACGGCGCCGCCGGCGACGATCTTGGTCTTGGCCGAGACGGGCTTTTCAAGAGTGACCGCCAGGCGGCCATCGGCCAGGGCGGGGGCCGCGACGAGCGCGGAAACGGACAGGGCGGCGACGGCCGCCAGGGCGCGGAGCTTCATGGGGAAAGCCCTCCAGCTTCGGGGATGATGGAAAGATCGATGATCGCGGCGTAAGCTGTACTGGCCGCTCGGTCCCGTGGGATGCTGTCCTTCATGGACATGGCGCCGGTATCCCCACCAGCGTCGCGCGACCGAACTAAGCACTGCTTAGATATCAGCGTTCAGAAATCGCGCAAGCCGGTTTTTGTTCGCGTGCGCATATTTTATCGAAACTGAGATTTTCGGGTTGGGGGGTGACGACCGAGAAGACACCCAGTCTCCCGTCATTCCCGCCCTTGTGGCGGGAAGCCCTGGCTCCGCTCGCACGTGAAAGCGACAGCGGCGTGCTCGGCACGCCGCCCCTCCCGCCCTTGCGGCTGATGGAGGGGTTCCCGCCACAAGGGCGGGAATGACGGGAAGTAAGGGGAGTGGGGACCTGCCCCGCTCCCGCGCCCTCAGAGCCCCAGGATAGAGTCGATCCGGCTCTCGGCCTTGGCGTGGATGGCGCGGTCCTGGACCATGCCCTCCATGCGGGCGTAGCGGCCGTCCTTGCCGGCCTTGCGGCGCAGGCCGTCGGCGGTGACCACCACCGGCGGGCGGCGCGCATCGGTCAGGCCGCCCAGCAGGGCGGCGAACACCGCCCCGACGGCGGCGGCCAGCACCGGCCCGGCGAAGTCGATGGCGCTCTCGCCGAAGATGGCGTGCAGCTGGACCAGCAGGTGCTCGCGATTGACCTGCTGCGACAGGATCTGCAGCGACCAGGCGGCCACGCCCTGCACGACGCCGGCCGCGACCACGGCGATGACCACCCCCACGAAGCGGGGGCGCCAGAAGAGCCCGAGCAGAGCTCCGACCAGGGCGAAGGCGACCATCAGGACCATGGCGGCGATCCTGCGCCCGTCTCCTCAAAAGGAAGTTAAGCCCCTGATGGACGCGAGTTAATCCGATACGCGGATGACGAGAGCCGGAGACCGGGCCATATAAATGCGATCGGCGGCCGCCAGTCGCCTTCAGAGGGAGCCTTCATGTCGCAGCTGCGTTCGCCGGCCCGCCTGGCCCTTGCCTCCGTCGTGATCGCCGTCGGCCTGTCCGGCTGCGGGATCAACACCATCCCCACCCAGGACGAGAAGACCAAGGCCGCCTGGGCCGAGGTGCAGAACCAGTACCAGCGCCGCTCGGACCTGATCCCCAACCTGGTGGCCACCGTGAAGGGCTACGCCGCCCAGGAAAAGGACGTCCTGACCTCGGTGACCCAGGCTCGCGCCAGCGCCACCCAGGTCAAGGTCGACGCCTCGACCATCACCGACCCCGCCGCCTTCCAGAAGTACGCCGCCGCCCAGGACCAGCTGACCGGGGTGCTCGGCCGGCTGATGGTGATCCAGGAGCAGTATCCGGACCTGAAGTCGAACCAGAACTTCCTGGCCCTGCAGAGCCAGCTGGAAGGCACCGAGAACCGCATCACCATCGCGCGGCGCGACTACAACGAGACCGCGCGGGTCTACAACACATCCTTGCGAACCTTCCCGACCATCCTGTGGGCCAAGACCGTCTATGGCGGCCAGAAGCCGGCCCAGCTGTTCGAGGCCTCGGCCGCGGCCCAGACCGCCCCGACCGTCAGCTTCGACGCCCCGGCCGCGCCAGCCGCCCCGTCCCAGCCGGCGCCGGCGCACTAGGGTGACGACTATCGCGGCCTTGCTCCTCCCCCGTGAAACGGGGGAGGTGGCGCGGCGCCATCGGCGCCGTGACGGAGGGGGCGACCGAAAGCGCCGCGCCCAGTCTCGCCCCCTCCACCGCTTCGCGGTCCCCCTCCCCCGCACGCGGGGGAGGACCTGGTTGGCCATTCCGTTGGCGTTGCTGGTTCTCGTCCTGGGGGCCACCGCCGCCCTCGCCGCCCCGACCTTCCCGCCGCTGAGCGGCCGGGTCGTCGACCAGGCGAACATCCTGTCGCCGGCGGCCGAGCAGCAGCTGACCGACGAGTTGGCGACGCTGGAGAAGCAGACCGGCCGCCAGCTGGTGGTCGCCACGCTGTCCAGCCTGCAAGGCTACGAGATCGAGGACTACGGCTATCAGCTGGGCCGCGCCTGGGGGATCGGCGAGAAGGACAGGAACACCGGCGCCCTGCTGATCGTGGCGCCGAACGAACGCAAGGTCCGCATCGAGGTCGGCTACGGCCTGGAGCCGGTGCTGACCGACGCCCTGTCCAGCGTCATCATCCAGAGCGCCATCCTGCCCAGGTTCAAGGCCGGCGACATGCAGGGCGGCATCGTCGCCGGGACCGACGCCATCATAAAGCAGCTGTCACTGCCCGACGGCGAGGCCAGGGCCCAGGTCGCCCAGGCGGCGGAAGGCCAGCGCCAGGACGACGGCGGCGGCGTGCCGGTGGTGGCGATCTTCATCGTCTTCATCGTCGCCGTCATGATCCTGCGGGCGATGTTCGGGCGCCGCCGTTACCGCCGCAGCGGGCTCGGCGCGGCGGTGGGCGAGGCCCTGCCCTGGATCCTGATCAACGCCCTGACCAGCGGCGGCGGCGGTCGCGGCGGCGGAGGCGGCTGGAGCGGCGGCGGAGGCGGCGGCGGGTTCTCGGGCGGCGGCGGCTCGTTCGGCGGCGGCGGATCCTCGGGGAGCTGGTGATGAGCGACATTCTTTCCCGCCCCGACCAGCTGCGCATCGCGCAGGCCGTGCGCGCCGCCGAGGCCGGCACGATCGGCGAGATCCGTTGCGTGCTGGCGCCGCGCGTCGAGCCCGACCGTCCCGCCCCCGTGCTGGCCTGGGCGGCGGGCGCGGCCCTGCTGCTGCCGGCCTTCGGCCTGCTGGCCGGCCTGCGCCCCGAGTGGCTGACCCGCCTGTTCGGCGGCTGGAGCGTCGGCCACGCCGCCGCCCAGGACGGCGCGATCCTGTCGGCCCTGCTGGTCTACCTGACCCTGCAGGCCGCCGTGTTCGCCCTGGCGACCGCCGTGCTGTCGATCCCGCCGCTGCGCGCGCGGCTGCCGACCGGCGAGAGCGCCGCCGAACGCGTGCGACGGGCGGCCATGGACTATTTCCTGTCCAGCGACCTGCGCGCCACGGAAGGGCGCACCGGCGTGCTGATCTTCGCCGCCCTGGCCGAGCACCGCGTCGAGGTGCTGGCCGACGAGGGCGTCCACGGCCTGGCGCCCAAGGACGCCTGGTCGGGCGTCGTCGCCGACCTGACGGCGGGCCTGAAGGCGGGCCAGATCGCCGACGGCTTCGTCGCCGCCGTCGGCCGCGCCGGCGCCATCCTGGCCGAGCACGCGCCGCGCACCGGCGGCGAGGACCGCAACGAACTGCCCGACACCCCGACCATACTGCGCTGAGCCTCACGCCTTACGTTTGCGTGATCTTCCCCCCGGCGAATTTCCGGCCTACGGTGCCGGCAATTCAAACTAACGTTTAAACAGGGAAGAAGCGCCATGCGCGAAGCGGTCATCGTCTCCTACGCCCGGACGGGCCTGGCCAAGTCCAATCGCGGCGGCTTCAACAACACCCACGGCGCGGCCATGGCCGGCCACGCCATCCACCACGCGGTCAGCCGCGCCGGCCTCGACGGCCCGGAAGTGGAAGACGTGGTGCTGGGCTGCGGCGGTCCCGAAGGCGCCACCGGCATGAACGTGGCCCGCAACGCCGCCATCTGGGCCGGCCTGCCGGTCACCACCTCGGGCCAGACCGTCAACCGCTTCTGCTCGTCGGGCCTGCAGGCGATCGCGACCGCGGCCAACTACGTGCGCAACGACGGCGCGCCGGTGGCCATCGGCGGCGGCGTGGAGTCGATCTCGCTGGTGCAGGGCGGCGGCCACATGAACCGCTTCCACATCACCGAAGACAAGCTGATGAAGGAGAAGCCGGCCCTGTGGATGGCGATGATCGACACCGCCGACATCGTCGCCAAGCGCTACGGGATCAGCCGCGAATATCAGGACGAGTATTCGCTGCGTAGCCAGCAGCGCATCGCCGCCGCCCAGGCCGCCGGCCTCTTCAATGACGAGATCGTGCCAATGGCCACCAAGATGAAGGTGGTCAACAAGGAGACCAAGGAGGAGAGCCTGGTCGACTACGTGGTCACCAAGGACGAGTGCAATCGTCCGGAGACCACGCTGGAAGGCCTCGCCAAGCTGGAGCCGGTCAAGGGTCCGGGCAACTTCATCACCGCCGGCAACGCCAGCCAGCTGTCGGACGGCGCGGCCGCCGTGGTGGTGATGGAGGCCAAGGAGGCCGCCCGCCGCAACCTCGAGCCGCTGGGCCTGTTCAAGGGCTTCGCCATCGCCGGCTGCGAGCCCGACGAGATGGGCATCGGCCCGGTGTTCGCCGTGCCTCGCCTCCTGGAACGCCATGGCCTGAAGGTCGACGACATCGACCTGTGGGAGCTGAACGAGGCTTTCGCCTCGCAATGCCTCTACAGCCGCGACCGCCTGGGCATCGATCCGGAGAAGTACAACGTCAACGGCGGCTCGATCGCCATCGGCCACCCGTTCGGCATGACCGGCGCCCGCTGCGCCGGCCACCTGCTGCTGGAAGGCAAGCGCCGCAAGGCCAAGCTGGGCGTGGTGACCATGTGCATCGGCGGCGGCATGGGCGCCGCGGGCCTGTTCGAGATATTCTGATTTCTTTTAACGCCCGTCATTCCCGCCACAAGGGCGGGAATGACGGGAGTAAAGGTTGACCTGATCAAACCCCCAGGTCCTTGCGCACGAACCTGTACGTCTCGCGCTTCTCGCAGGCGCAGGCCTTCATCTGACCGTCCGGCGTCCACCAGACCAGCAGCGGATAGGCGAAGTTCACGCCGTTCTTCTTGAGCAGCGGGACGAGGTCCTCGACCGACCTGCGGCCGGCCTCGATGACGGCGGTGCGGGCGATGTCGCCGTCGGCGGGCTTTAGACCGGGAGCGGTCCAGGCGTCGACCGGCGTGGCGTCCCACTTTTCCGACAGCGCCCACGAGCGGTTGATCCAAAGCTCGGCCACCGTCGCGCGCTCGACCGGCGTCGATTTCGGCACGCCGTTGCGGTCGGCGCGGGCGATCTCGATCAGGCGGGTGTCGATCCCGGCCTTGTGCAGGCGCGGATACTCTTCCTTCTTGAAGCGGACGCAGTCGGGGCAGGTGCGGAAGCTGATCATGTAGAGCTTGGGGCCCTTGAGGCCCGGCGACACCCAGCCCGAGCCTTCGAGGATCTTGGCGATCTCGGCCTGGTTCTTGGTGATGGTCTTGGGCCGCCAGCGCAGCTCGAAGTTCCACCACGCCCACCAGCCGGCGCCGATCACCACGACCACGGCGACGAGGCCGGCCCACAGCTTCCAGTTCTTCATCTCGACCGATCCTCTCGGGATTGTTCTGCTGGTGATAGGACGCCGCGCGCGCCCCGGCGACGGCAAAATTCCTGAAAGCGGCTTGAGGCGCGCGCGGGGGACTCTAGATTGGCGCGATGTCTACGCCACAGGCGCCCGGGGGCGCCGCCTCCCTCGAAATCGACCTGCCCGACGAGGCGGCCACCAAGGCCCTCGGCGCGCGGCTGGCCGCCGTCCTGTTTCCCGGCGCGGCCCTGTGCCTCTACGGCCCGCTGGGCGCGGGCAAGTCGACCCTGGCCCGCGCCCTGGTGCGCGCCCTGACCTCTCCCGAGGAAGAAGTGCCCAGCCCCACCTTCACCCTGGTGCAGTTCTACGAGGCGGAAACCTTCCCGCTGGCCCATTTCGACCTCTATCGCCTGGAGGATCCGGACGAGGCCTACGAGATCGGCCTCGTCGAAGCGCTGGAGGACGGCGCGGCCCTGATCGAGTGGCCCCAGCGCCTGGAGGGCCGCCTGCCCCCCGACCGACTCGATGTAGAGATCTCACCCGTCCTGGACGATACGGCCGGCGAGACCCGCCGCGTCCGCATCACCCCCTTCGGCGCCTTCAAGGAACGCAAGCTTGAGCTCTGACCGCGAGATCCTGAAGGCGAAGTTCCTGGCCCGCCACGGCTACGGCGACGTCCGCCGCCAGCCGCTGGGCGGCGACGCCTCGACCCGGTCGTACGAGCGCCTCTATCGTGGCGATGCGACCTTCATCTTCATGGACCAGCCGCCGGCCCTGGAGACCGCCCCCTGCCCGCCCGGCGCCACGCCGGACGAGCGCCGCGCGCTCGGCTTCAACGCGGCCTACCGCCTGGCCGCCGGCCGGGTGGACGCCTTCGTGGCCGTGGCCGGCTGGCTCCGGGCGCAGGGTCTCTCGGCCCCCGAGGTGCTGGCCGCCGAGCCGGCCCTGGGCCTGGCCGTACTGGAAGACCTGGGCGACGACCTCTACGCCACGGTGATCGCCAACGGCGGCGACGAGCCCCTGATGTACGACGCCGCCGTCGACGCGCTGGTGGCGCTGCACACGGCCAAGCCCCCGGCGGTGCTGGAGGCCGGCGGCTCGACCTGGCCGCTGCTGACCTATGACGACCTGGCCCTGCAGATGGCCCAGGACCTGTTCGTCGAGTGGTTGCCCAAGCTCAAGCCGGTGACCTTCGACGCCGCCGCCCTGGCCGACTGGCAGGCGCTGTGGACGCCGATCCGCGCCCGGGGCGAGGCCGGCGCCAGCGTGTTCTGCCACCGCGACTATCACGCCGAGAACCTGCTGTGGCTGCCGCGGCGCGAGGGTCCGGCGCGCGTCGGCCTGATCGACTTCCAGGACGCCGTGGTCGCCCACCCGGCCTGGGACTTCTCGATGCTGCTGCATGACGCCCGACGCGACGTGTCGCCGGAAATCGAGCAACGCGGCCTCGACCGCTACCTGGCGGCCCGCCCCGGCCTCGATCGCGAGCAGTTCCTGGCCGACTACCACGCGCTGGGGGCGCTCAACATCGCCCGCATCCTCGGCATCTTCGCCCGCCTGGTCACCCGCGACGGCAAGCCGAAGTACGAGAGCTTCATGCCGCGCCTGTGGCGCTATCTCGACAGTTGCCTGGCCGATCCGGCGCTGGCGGGGCTGAAGGCCTGGTTCGACGCCCACGTCCCGGCGGAGGCCCGCTCGTGAGCGCTCCCACCAAGGCCCCCAAGAAGGCCATGGTGCTGGCCGCGGGCCTCGGCACCCGGATGCGCCCCCTGACCAACGACCGCCCCAAGGCGCTCGTGGAGGTCGCCGGCCGCACCCTGATCGACCACATGCTGGATCGCCTGGCCGACGCCGGCGTCGAGACCGCCGTCGTCAATGTCCACGCCTTCGCCGACCGGCTGGAAGCCCACCTGAAGACCCGCACCGGCGCGCCGGCGATCGTCATTTCCGACGAGCGCGGCGAGCTCTTGGAAACCGGCGGCGGCCTGCGCAAGGCCCGGCCGCTGCTGGGCGAGGATCCGGTGTTCGTCGCCAATATCGACTCCGTGTGGACTCAGGACGGCGCTCCCGCGATCGAGAGCCTGGCCAAGGCCTGGGATCCCGAGCGCATGGACGTCTGCCTGCTGCTGGCGCGACTGGACCGCACGCTGGGCTTCGACGGGGCCGGCGACTTCTTCATGGCCAATGACGGGGCCCTGACCTTCCGGGGCGAGGCCGCCAGCGCGCCCTACGCCTATATGGGCGTGCACATCTGCAAGCCGGGCCTGGTCGACGACGGCCCGGACGGCGCGTTTTCGCTGGCGACCATCTGGCGCAGGCTGGCGCCGCGGGGCCGCGTCCACGGCGTGATGATGGACGGCTTCTGGATGCACGTCGGCGACCCTGGGGCGCGCGACGAGGCCGAGGCCAAGCTCGCAGGAGCGCACGCGGGATGAGCGGCCCGGCCGGTTCCGGCTGGTTCTCAATCCCGGCCCACCGGCCGTTCGTCGACGACGTGGCCGCGGGCCTGGTCGAGCGCCTGTCGCATCTGGGTCCCGACGCCCTGTCGCACGCCACCCTGCTGACCCCGACCCGGCGCGGCGCCCGCGCCCTGGCTGACGCCTTCCTGGCGGTGAACGGCGGGCGGGCCGTGCTGCTGCCGCAGATCCGGCCGCTGGGCGACCTCGACGAGGGCGAGCCGCCGTTCGAGCCGGGCGACCTGGCGCTGGACCTGCCGCCGGCCGTCTCCAGCCGCCGCCGCCGGTTCGAACTGGCGCGCCTGGTGCACGACAACGCCTCCCTGCTGGACAGCCCGCCCAGCGCCGGCCAGGCCCTGGAGATGGCCAAGGCCGTCTCCGACCTGCTCGACAGCTGCCAGATCGAGGAGGTCCCGGTCATCGAGCGCCTCGACGGCCTGGCCGACGGCGACCTGGCCGCTCACTGGCAGGTCTCGGCGCGGTTCATCCGGGCCATGGTCGAGGGCTGGAGCGCGCGCCTGCGGGACCTGGACCTGATGGACGTCAGCGAGCGGCGGGTGCGCCTGCTGCGGGCCCTGGCCGACCAGTGGACCGACAATCCGCCGCAGGGCGTGCTGGTCGCCGCCGGTTCGACCGGCACCGCCCCGGCCACCGCCGACCTGCTGATCGCCGTCTCGCGGGCGCCGCAGGGCTATGTCGTGCTGCCCGGCCTCGACGAGGACCTGGCCGCCGACGCCTGGGAGCAGGTCGGCGAGCAGCATCCGCAAGGGGCCATGCGCCGGCTCCTGCACAGAGCCGGGGTGGGTCGCGGAGCGGTCCGCCGCTGGCGCACGGAGGCCGACAGCCGCGGCCGCTGGCGCCGTCGCCTGGTCAACGAGGCCCTGCGCCCAGCCGAGGCCACCGCCGACTGGCTTGCCCAGATCGCCAAGCTGCGCGCGGAGTCCGAAAGCCTCGACCCGATCGCCGAAGGGCTGTCGGGCCTGTCCCTGGTCAACGCCTCGGGCGAGGAGGAGGCGGCCCTGGCCTGCGCCCTCCTGCTGCGCGAGGCGCTGGAGACGCCGGGCAAGACCGCGGCCCTCGTCACCCCCGACCAGCAGCTGGCCCGCCGCGCGGGTCTCTACCTCGCCCGCTGGGGCGTCGTGCCCGACAGTTCGGCCGGCGCCCCGCTGGCCGCATCGCCCCCCGCCGTGCTGGCGCGCAAGCTGGCTGCGCTGGTGCTGGCGCCGTTGGACCCGGTCGGCCTGCTGTCGGTGGCCAAGCACCCGCTGCTGAAGGCCGACGAGGCCGCCCACACGCTGGAGCGATACGGCCTGCGCGGCCCCGCCCCCGTCGACGCCGCCGCGCTGGAAGGCCGCATCGCGCCGTTTCCCGAGGCCGTGGACCTGGCCCGCCGCATCCACGCCGCCGTCGAAATCGCCGCCGAGCCTTACGCCGCCGGTCCGGTCGCCCCGCCGCACCTGGCGGCCGAGGCCCTGGCCAAAGCACTGGAAAGCCTGGTCGAACCCACGGCCCTGTGGGCCGGCTCCGGCGGCGAGGCGCTGGCGGCGCTGGTCTCGGCCCTGATCGAGGACGGTCAGGCCCTGCCGCCGACCAATCCGCTGGGCTTCCTCGACCTGCTCGGCCGCCTGGTGGACGAGGAGACCCTGCGCGTCGGCGGCGCCACCCACCCGCAGCTTCGCATGCTGGGCGCCATCGAAGCCCGCCTGGTGCGCGCCGACCGGCTGATCCTGGCCGGGCTGGAGGAAGGCGTCTGGCCGCAGGCCGCGCCGATCGACCCGTTCCTGTCGCGGCCGATGCGCGCCAAGCTTGGCCTGCCGCCGCCCGAGCGCAAGATCGGCCTCACCGCCCACGACTTCGCCCAGGCCGCCAGCGCCCCCGACGTGATCCTGGTGCATAGCCAGCGCCGCGGCGGCGCGCCGGCCGTCGAGAGCCGCTGGCTGTGGCGGATGAAGACCTTGGCGCGCGGCGCGAACCTGGCGCTGACCGAGCGGCCGGACGTTCTGGACTGGGCCCGCGCGCTGGACGCCCCCGGACCCTACGCCCCGGTCAAGCGCCCGGCGCCTTGCCCGCCGGTCGAGGACCGCCCACGCCGCATGGCCGTCACCCGCGTCGAGGCCCTGACCCGAGATCCCTACGCGGTGTGGGCGCGCGATATCCTGAAGCTCTACCCCCTCGACCGGCCGGACGAGCCGGTCGAAGCGCGCGCGCGCGGCACGGCGATCCACGCCGCCTTCGAGGTCTTCGCCCTGACCTATCCCGACGCCCTGCCGGCCAATGGCGCGGAGATCTTCGAAGGGCTCTACATCGCCGAGCTGGTCGCCGCCGGCATGCCGCCGTCGGCCCTGGCCCGCGAACGCGCCCTGGCCCGCGAGGCCGCCCTGTGGGTCATGGACCTGGAGGCCCGTCGCCGCGCGGGGGCCGAGAAGATTGTCGTGGAGGCGGCCGGCGAGATCACCTTCCAGGTCGACGGCCGCCCCTTCACCCTGACGGCCAAGACCGACCGCATCGAGCCCACGCGCGACGGCCGCGCCGCGCACATCCTCGACTACAAGACCGGCGCCGCCCCCAGCCAGAAGCAGGTCGACACCGGCTTCTCTCCGCAGCTGACCCTGACGGCGGCGATCCTGCAGAACGGCGGCTTCGCCGACATCGGCCCGCGCGCGCCGGGCGACCTGACCTATGTCCGCGTCACCGGCCGCCGGCCGGCCGGCGAGGAGCAGACCCGCGCCAGCGCCGGCGGCGACAGCGAGGAAGCCGCCCGCAAGGCCTTCGACGGCCTGGTCGACCTGATCCGCAAGTACGACGAACCCGACCGCCCCTACCTGTCGCGCACCGCGCCGCAGTTCGTGCACGACCACGCCGGGGATTACGGCCACCTGGCGCGGGTGTTCGAGTGGTCGACCAGCGGGGATGAAGGGGACGGGGAATGAGGGGGGCGGCGTCAAAGATCCTCCCCCCCTGGGGGAGGCGGCCGAAGGCCGGAGGGGGGGCGTTTTCAGCTTCCCGCTCGGTGGCCCATGTCGCAAAGACTCCCCCCGCCGATCGCTTCGCGATCGCCTCCCCCAGAGGGGGAGGCGCCCTGTGATCGACCCCCAACGCCTCGCCGCCGATCCGGCGATCTCGGCCTTCGTCACGGCCAACGCCGGTTCAGGCAAGACCAAGACCCTGATCGACCGGGTCGCGCGCCTGCTGCTGGGCGGCGCCGAGCCGGCGGCGATCCTGTGCGTGACCTACACCAAGGCCGCCGCCGCCGAGATGCAGCACCGATTGTTCGACCGCCTGGGCAAGTGGTGCGTCACGCCCGACGAGGCCCTGCGCGCCGAGATCGCCGGGCTGGTCGACCGGCCGCAGAGCGATTTCGACGCCCTGGCCCTGTCCAAGGCCCGCAGCCTGTTCGCCAAAGCCCTGGAGACCCCCGGCGGCCTGAAGATCCAGACCATCCACGCCTTCTGCGAGAAGCTGCTGCGGCGTTTCCCGATCGAGGCCGGGGTGTCGCCCGGCTTCGAGGTGATGGACGACAGCGCCTCGGCCGCGGTGGCCCAGGCCGCGCTGCACAAGCTGGCCGACCACGTCACCCACAGCGACGACATCTTCGCCCAGGCCTATGCCCGCTTCTCGGTGGCGCTGGACTTCGCCTCGTTCGAGGCGATGTTCGCCACCTTCGAGCACCAGCGCGCGGCCATCGCCGCCTATCGCGAGCGCTGCGGCGGCCTGGAGGGCGTCGAGGCCGACATCTGGAACGTCTGCGGTTTCGCCGAGCCGACCACCGTCGAGGACATCGCCGCCCAGGCCATGGACGACCTGGATCCGGTCTTCTGGCGCTCGGTCGCCGACGTGCTGTCGGGCGGCGGCAAGCAGGACTCCGAGCGCGCCGCGATCATGAAGGCGGTGGCGCAGGCCCCGTCGCTGGACGCCGCCCTGACCCTGCTCTTCACCGAGAAGGGCGCCGGCACGCCGGTGACCTGGGTGGCCAAGACCTCCGGCCTGAAGAGCCGCGAGGACCTGCGCGAACGCCTGCTGGCCGAACAGGAGCGCCTGGAGGAAGCCCGTGAGTTCCTGCGCGCCGCAAAGGTGGCCGAGGACAGCGTCGCGGTCATGCGGCTGGCGATCCTGTACCTGGCCAAGTTCATCGAGGAGAAGCAGGCGCATGGCGCGCTCGACTTCTCCGACCTGATCGAGAAGACCCGCGACCTCCTGACCCGAAAGGTCGACGCGGCCTGGGTGCTCTACAAGCTGGACGGCGGGGTTTCCCACATCCTGCTCGACGAAGCCCAGGACACCGCCCCCGAGCAGTGGGAAATCCTGTCGGCCCTGACCGAGGACTTCTTCGCCGGGGCCGGGGCGCCGGGCCATGACGGCAAGACCACCGACGGCCGCACCCTGTTCATCGTCGGCGACGAGAAGCAGTCGATCTACTCGTTCCAGGGCGCCCAGCCCGAGCGACTGCTGATCGAGACGCAGGGCTATATCGCCCGCATCGAGGCGGTCGGGCGGGTGGGCAAGTCCGTGCCGCTGTCGACCTCGTA
This sequence comes from Caulobacter sp. CCNWLW153, assembly GCF_036889365.1. Lineage (NCBI taxonomy): Bacteria > Pseudomonadati > Pseudomonadota > Alphaproteobacteria > Caulobacterales > Caulobacteraceae > Caulobacter > Caulobacter sp. CCNWLW153. Next base: position 206,815 of record NZ_JBAKFV010000010.1, on the reverse strand, counting down.
TCGCTCGACCCGGCAGGTGCTCGATTTCGTCGACGCCCTGTTCGAGGCCCCCGACGCGCGCCTGGGCCTGGCCCCCACCGGCGAGGACATCCCCGCGCACGTGGCCTTCCGCAAGGATCATCCCGGGTGCGTCGACCTGTGGCCGCTGGAGCGCGAACCAGCCGCCGCCGAGCGCGAGGCCTGGGACGCGCCGCTGGACGTGGAGACCGAGCAGGGCGCCAACCGGCGCCTGGCCGAGAAGATCGCCGCCGAGATCAAGGCCCTGGTCGAGCGGGGCGACGCGGTGTTCGACAAGGACGCCCGCGTCTGGCGCCCAGCCCACTACGGCGACGTGCTGGTGCTGGTGCGGCGGCGCAAGGCGCTGTTCGAGGAGGTGCTGCGGGCCCTGAAGCGGCGCGGCGTGCCGGTGGCCGGCGCCGACCGGCTGTCGCTGTCGGCCCACATCGTCTTCGACGACCTGCTGGCCCTGGGCCGCTTCTGCCTGTTCCCCGACGATGACCTGACCCTGGCGGCGCTGCTCAAGAGCCCGTTCTGCGCCCTGACCGACGATGACCTCTACGCCCTGGCCAAGGGACGGCGGGGAACGCTGTGGAGCGTGCTGTCGGCCCGGGCCGACGAGCGCCCGGCCTGGCGCGAGGCCCACGTCCTGCTGGACTGGGCGCTGACCGCCCGCCGCCGCCGGCAACCTTACGAGTTCTACGCCCTGTTCCTGGGCAAGCTGGACGCCAACCACGTCAGCAACCGCGCCCGCGCCCTGACCCGCCTGGGCGAGGAGGCCGCTGACGCCCTGGACGAGTTCCTGGCCCAGATCACCAACGCCGAGGCCCGCGGCGTGCGCGATCTGGAGACCCTGGTGGCCGAGTTCGCGGCGCTCGACATCGTGGTCAAGCGCGAGATGGAGGGCGTGCGCCGGCAGGTGCGGGTGATGACCGCCCACGGCGCCAAGGGCCTGGAAGCGCCGATCGTCTTCCTGCCCGAGACCACGATGAAGGGCGGGGCCCGCGGCTCGCCGCTGCTGGCCACGGCCGACAAGGGCTTCCTGTGGTGCGCCTCGGGCAAGCAGGACTGCGAGGCCTCGGCGGCGGCGCGGAAACTGCGCGAGGACAAGGCCCAGCAGGAGGCCTATCGCCTGCTCTATGTGGGCCTGACGCGGGCGCGCGATCGCCTGGTGCTGTGCGGCCGCATCGACGCGCGCACCAAGGACGAGAACGTCGGCGGCTGGTACGCCGCCGCCCGCGCCGCCTTCGCCCATCCGAAGGTCGAGGGCGACGTGCGGACGATCGACGAGGAGACCGGGGTGCTGCGCTACGGCCCCGATCCCCTGCCCGCGCCGCCGGCCGCCGAGCTGGTCGAGACGCCCTCCGCGCTTCTGCCCGCCTGGGCGCGTCGGGCTGCGGAACCGGTCTCGGCCGGCGCCCGCTGGGCCGCGCCCTCGGCGCTGGAGGCCGAGGAGGAGGCGGTCGGCTCGGCCCCCTCGCCCCTGGCCAAGATCGAGGGCCTGGGTCGCTATCGCCGGGGCGAGATAGTGCACCGGCTGCTGCAATTGCTGCCCGACATCGCGCCGGCCGGACGCCGGGCGGCCGCCGCGCGGCTGCTGGCGGCCGAGCGCGACCTGACCGAAGCGCAAAGAACGGAGATGACCGCCGCCGCCTTCGGCGTGCTGGAGGACGATCGTTTCGCCGCCGTGTTCGGGCCGGGCTCACGCGCGGAGGCCTCGCTGGCCGGCGCCGCCGCCGCCCTGCCCCCGGGCATGGCGATCTCGGGCCGGGTCGACCGGCTGGTGGTCGCTCCCGACCGGGTGCTGGTCGTCGACTACAAGACCAACCGCCCCTCGCCCGACCGCATCGAGGACGCCGATCCGGCCTATCTGTCGCAGATGGCGGTCTATGCCGCGGTGCTGGCCGAGATCTTCCCCGGGCGGCGGATCGAGGCGGCGATCGTGTGGACGGATGGCCCCAAACTGATGGCCGTTCCAGAAAACGTGCGGGCGGCGGCTCTTTCGCGCCTCTTCTGAGTTATTGCCGGACGCGCGCCCCGCGCCTACATCTTCAGCCAAGAGGCGGTCGCAACCGCCACTGTTCTCAATTTCGCGCCGCGATCTCCCCCGACCCGCCGCGCCAGCCAGGAGCCAGACCATGAGCACCGTTGCGGTGACCGACGCCACCTTCGAACAAGACGTCCTGCAAGCCGAGGGCCCCGTGCTCGTCGACTTCTGGGCCACGTGGTGCGGCCCGTGCAAGCAGATCGCCCCGGCCCTGGAGCAGATCTCCGAAGAGCTCGCCGACCAGGTCGTGGTCGCCAAGATCGACATCGACGAGAACCAGATGACCCCCGCCCGCTACGGCGTGCGCGGCATCCCGACCATGATGCTGTTCCGCGGCGGCCAGATGACCTCGATGAAGGTCGGCGCCATGCCCAAGAGCAAGATCGTCGAGTGGCTGGCCGAAGCCGGCGTCAAGCAGACCGCCTGAGCGGTCGCTGCCCCGATGCGACGAAGAGCCCCGGTCGGAAACGGCCGGGGCTTTTTCTTTGAGATCCTCCCCCTGAAGGGAGAGGTGGCCCGAAGGGCCGGAGGGGGAAGCGGCTGCCGAAGCGCCGCATTCACTTCCCCCTCAGTCGCTCCGCGAGAGCTCCCCCTTCAGGGGGAGCATCTGGTCAGAACCCCCTGAGCTCCCCCCAGGCCTCGAAATCATCCCGCCTTGATCGCCAGGCGTTCACCGGCGCGGCCTCGTCGGCGACGCCCAGCGCCATGCCGGAGAACACCATGTGGTCGTCCGGCAGGCCCAGAAACTCAGCGGCCAGCTTGCCATAGGCCGACCAGAACTCCTGGGCGCAGGTGGCCAGGCCCGCTTCGGTGGCCAGCAGCATCACCGTCTGCATGTACATGCCCAGGTCCGACCACTGCGGCGGGCCCAGGTTGCGGTCGATGGAGAAGAACAGGCCCACCGGCGCCCCGAAGAACTCGGCGTTGCGGGCGAACTGCCTGAGGCGGCCGATCTTGTCCTCGCGCGGGATTTCCAGCGCCCCGTAGAGGTCTTCGCCCACCTGGAAGCGGCGGGTGCGGAACGGCTCCCAGAGGTTGGCCGGATAGACCGCGTACTGCGCCTCGTCGGGCGAGCCCAGCCGCGCGGCGACCATGGTCTTGAACTGCGCCAGCGCCTCGCCGGCGACGGCGTGCACCTTCCACGGCTGGAGGTTGCCGCCCGAGGGCGCGCGGGCGGCGGCCTCGAGGATGGCCCGCACCGTTTCGCCCGACACCGGGTCGGCCTTGAAGGCCCGCGCCGAGAACCGCGCGGCGACCGCCGTAGAAACGTCCATCAAGGCCTCCCTAACCAACGCGCCCTATCGAGGGCGTCGATGGTTGGCTAGCATCCGGCCGCAAGGTCAAGGCAAGGGGCGTCGGGTTTTGAAGGTTCTGCTGCGCAACATCTTCCTGGCGCTGTTCATCGTGCTGGTGGCCGGGCCGATCCTGGCCGTGCTGGTCTATCGCTTCGTGCCGGTGCCGGCGACGCCGCTGATGGTCATCCGCGCCGTCGAGGGCAAGGGCTGGGACCACCGCTGGCGGCCGCTGTCGAAGGTTTCTCCCAGCCTGCCGCGCGCCCTGATCGCCGCCGAGGACGCCCGCTTCTGCGAGCACCACGGCTTCGACGTCGAGGCCCTGCAGAAGGCCTATGAGAACAACGAGAAGGGCAAGAAGGTGCGCGGCGGCTCGACCATCAGCCAGCAGACCGCCAAGAACGTCTTCCTGTGGCCGGACCGCTCCTACCTGCGCAAGGGGCTGGAGGCCTGGTTCACGGTGCTGATCGAGATCGGCTGGGGCAAGCAGCGGATCATGGAGGTCTATCTGAACTCCATCGAGTTCGGGCCCGGCATCTATGGCGCGGAAGCCGCCGCCCAGCGCTATTTCGGCGTCAGCGCCGCCAAGCTGACCCCAGCCCAGTCGGCGCGGCTGGCGGCGATCCTGCCCAGCCCCCTGAAGTGGAAGGCGGTCAAGCCCGGCCGCTACGTGCAGAAGCGTTCGCGCAAGATCGGCGCGGCCTCGGGCACGGTGCGCCGCGACGGCCTGGCCGCCTGCGTGATCTGACGAAAAGACAAGAACGAGAGGGAAGGAAACGACAATGGCCATCGCCCCTGGCCCCACGCTGGAGACCGCCCGCCTGATCCTGCGCCCCACCGGCGCGCAGGATCTCGACGGCTGGGCGCAGCTGATGGGCGACGTCGAGGCCGCCCAGTACATCGGCGGCTACCAGACCCGCGAGGCCGCCTGGCGCGGCATGGCCAGCATGGCCGGCTCGTGGGCGATCAACGGCTTTGGCATGTTCTCGCTGATCGCCAGGGACACCGGCCTGTGGGTCGGGCGCATCGGCCCCTGGCGGCCGGAAGGCTGGCCCGGCACGGAGGTCGGCTGGGGCCTGTTGCGCAGCGCCTGGGGCAAGGGCTACGCGGTCGAGGCCGCCCAGGCCGCCATCGACTGGGCCTTCGACCACCTAGGCTGGGACGAGGTGATCCACTGCATCCACCCGCAGAACACGGCCTCGCAGCAGGTGGCGGCGCGGCTGGGGTCGAAGAACCGCGGCGCGCATCCGCTGCCGGCGCCGTACCAGGACCTGCCGAATGACGTGTGGGGGCAGACGAAGGCGGAGTGGAAGGGGCGGTAAAGATGCTCCCCCTGAAGGGGGAGCTGTCGGCGGAGCCGACTGAGGGGGAAGCCGGTCAGCTTCAGCGGCAACTGAAAACGTCCCCCCTCCGGCCCTCCGGGCCACCTCCCCCACAGGGGGAGGATCTATTGGCGCGGAGCCACCTGAGGGGTCCCCCCTACACCTTCGGCCGCCAATCCTCGGGCGCCAGTTCGAAACCCTCGAACCTGAAGCCCGGCGCCACGGTGCAGCCGACCAGCGTCCAGGCGCCCAGCGACACCGCCGTCTGCCACCAGCCGACCGGCACCACCACCTGCGGACGGCAGCCGGCGCGCAGGTCCGGGCCCAGGGTGTGGGGCGTCATGCCGACGCCGTCGGGCGGCGACAGGGTCAGGCGGATCGGGGCGCCGGCGTACCAGTGCCAGATCTCGACCGCGTCGATGCGGTGCCAGGCCGACATCTGCTCGGCTTCCAGCAGGTAGTAGATCGCCGTCGAGGCCGGGCGGCCCTCGGCGTTCGGCGCGTCCTCGAACATCCGCACGTACCAGCCACCCTCGGGGTGGGGCTGCATGCCCAGCAGGCGCACGATCTCGCCGGCGCCCAGGTCGCCGGAAATCCCAGCCAAAGTCATAGAACTCATCCCTTGAAACTGTCCTTGGCCGCGCGGATCTCGGCGAAGGCCTGGGCGGGCGCGAGGCCCGGCCGCAGCGCCGGGGCGCGCAGGAACGGATTGGTGGCCTTCTCCAGGCCGATGGTGGTGGGCACGGTGGCCTCGCCGCGCTCGCGGGCGGCGAACACCTGCTCGGCGCGCGCCTTCAGCGCCGGGTCCGCATCGACTGACAAGGCGAAGCGGGCGTTCGAGGCGGTGTATTCGTGGGCGCAGTAGACGGTGGTGTCGTCGGGCAGGTCGGCCAGCCGCGACAGCGAGGCCCACATCTGCTCGGGATCGCCCTCGAACATCCGGCCGCAGCCCAGGGCGAACAGGGTGTCGCCGACGAAGGCGATCGCGTCTTCCGCATCGTGGTAGGCCACGTGACCCAGGGTGTGGCCGCCGCTGTCGATCACCGAAAGGCGCGTCGCGCCCAGTTCGACCACGTCGCCGCCGGCGACCACGCGGTCGAGCGGCGCGATGCGGGTCACCTCCTGCGGACCGACGATGATCGCGCCGGTGGCGGCCTTGACCGCCTCGTTGCCGCCGGCGTGGTCAGGATGCCAGTGGGTGTTAAGGATCATGTCCAGGCCCCAGCCCCGCTTTTCCAGCTGCATCAGGATGGCGTCGGCGTCCGGCGTGTCGATGCAGGCGGTCTTCCCCGTCGCCACGTCGCGCACGAGAAAGCCGTAATTGTCGGAGAGGCAGGGAAACTGGTGGATTTCGAGCGGCATGCGATCGGCCTCGGTCACGGACGGGGGTCGGCGGGCGTGACGCGGAGGATTCGCCCGCCTACATAGATGGCCTCGACGCCACGGAGAGACAATGCGCCGCGACGTGCTCGACCTCAGAGCCTTCTACGCCGCCCCGCTGGGCCGGGTGGCGCGGGAGATGCTCGGCCGCAAGGTGGCCGAGGCCTGGGGCGACGCCAACGGGCTGGACGTACTGGGCCTGGGCTACGCCACGCCCTTTCTCGACGAGTGCCGCGCCAAGGCCCGCCGGGTGGTGGCCGCCATGCCCGCGACGCAAGGCGTGGAGGTCTGGCCGGTGGGCGAGCGCAACCAGGCCGCCCTGGTCGAAGAGACCGCCCTGCCCTTTCCCAACGCCATGTTCGACCGGATCCTGGCGGTCCATGCCCTGGAAGAGGCCGACGACCCGGCCGCGGTGCTGCGCGAACTGTGGCGGGTGATGGCCCCGTCGGGCCGCCTGATCGTCGCGGTGGCCTCGCGCGACGGCGTCTGGGCCCGCGCCGAGGGCACGCCCTTCGGTCACGGGCGCCCGTTCAGCCGCAGCCAGTTGGAGAACCTGCTGCGCGAGGCCGACCTGGAGCCCGCCGGCTGGACCCGCGCGCTCTATGCGCCGCCCGCCGGCTTCACGGTGGGCTGGGCCGAGGGCTTCGAGCAGGTCGGCGCGCGCCTGTGGCCGCGCTTCGCCGGCCTGATCCTGATGGAGGCCGTCAAGCAGACCTTCGCGGTCAAGCCGCGCGGCAGCCGGGCCCGCGCCCGGGTGTTCGCCCCGGTCATGCCGCCCGCGCCCGCCGGCGTGGCGCCTGTTCGAAAGGCGCCGGGAACCGTAAGGACCGGAATACTATTGGAAGCTGTGGCGCCAGGGCCTAGCCTTGAGTCGCCGACCAAGCCGTAACCGGCCGCGTAGAGGGGAATTCGCGCCATGAAGATGATCGTCGCCGTTATCAAGCCCAGCCGCCTGGACGCCGTGCTCGAGGCGGTCACCGAGGCCGGCGCTTCGGGGCTGACGGTGACCGAGGTGCGCGGCTACGGCCGCCAGAAGGGCAAGACCGAGGTCTATCGCGGCGCCGAGTACGAGGTGAAGCTGCTGCCCAAGGTCAAGCTGGAGATCGCCGTGCCCACCGACGTGGCCGACGCGGTGATAGAGGCCCTGCAGCGCACCGCCAACACCGGCAAGATCGGCGACGGCAAGGTCTTCGTCCTCGACCTGGAACAGGCCCTGCGCATCCGCACGGGCGAGCGCGACGCCGCCGCCATCGCCGGCTGATCGCGCGCCGCACGGCGGGATGATTCAGGACAAGCCGCGGCCACAAGCGGAGCCTTACACTGCCTGGCGCGTTTCAGCAGCAGTACGGGCGTAGGGGCGACATGGCCGAGATCGAAACCGTCTTCTGTCCCGGCTCGACCTGCTGGCGGGTCGAGACCGCCGAGCGCCTGGCGCTGTTCATCGACAACGACGAGGCCTTCGACGCGCTGAAGGCCATACTGCTGTCGGCCAAGCACTCGATCTGGATCCTGGCCTGGGTGTTCGACCCGCTCACCCGCCTCGACCCCGACCGGGTGAAGAAGAGCCGCGATCCCATCCACGCCGACCGCATCGGCCTCTTGCTACGCCGGCAGGCGGCGCTGAACCCGGCGCTGGACGTGCGGGTGCTGGCCTGGGACATGCCGTTCCCGATCGCCGCCTCGCAGCTGTTCGGCCCGCAGCGGGGCGCGGCCTTCTTCGCCGGCTCCAAGGTCAAGTACCGGCTGGACAACACCCTGCCGGCCAGCGCCTGCCATCACCAGAAGGTGGTCGTCGTCGACGGCGTCACGGCCCTGGTCAGCGGCGGCGACATCGGCGTCGATCGCTGGGACACCACCGCCCACCTCGACAACGATCCGCGCCGGCGCCTGCCGACCGGACACCACTATCCCGCCCGCCACGAGGTCGCCGCCCTGGTCGACGGTCCGGTCGCCGGCTCGCTGGCCGAGCTCTTCGCCGAGCGCTGGCGCAAGGCAACCGGCGAGACCCTCGATCCGCCCCAGCGCCCGCTCGTCACGCCCTGGCCCGAGCACCTGGCGCCGGTGCTGCGCCGCCTGCCGGTCGCCATCGCCCGCACCCAGCCGCACTGGCGCCGCGACGCCGAGATCAACGAGTGCCTGCTGCTGCACCTGGAGATGATCCGCACGGCCCAGTGGCTGATCTACATCGAGAACCAGTACCTGACCTCGCCGATCGTGGTCGAAGCCCTGGCCGAGCGCCTGGCCGAGCCCGACGGGCCCGAGGTGGTGACGGTGGGCCCCGCGCGCAGCCCCAGCTATTTCGACCAGATCACCATGGACAGCGCCCGCACCGCGGCGCTCAACCGCCTGCGCGAGGTCGACGTCCACGGGCGCTTCTACGCCTTCAGCGCCCGCACGCCCAAGGGCGCGCCGATCATCGTCCACTCCAAGGTGGCGGTCGCCGACGACCGGGTGCTGCGCCTGGGCTCGGCCAACCTCAACAACCGCTCGATCGGCCTCGACACCGAGTGCGACATCGGCTTCGAGGCCCACGACGAGGACCAGCGCCTGGCCATCGCCGCCTTCCTTGGCCGGCTGATCGGCCATTTCCTGGGGGTCGAGACCGAGATCGTGCTGGAGGCCTTCATAGAGCACGGCGGCCTTGGCCCCGCCATCGAGGCGCTGGACGGCAGGACCGGTCCGCGCCGGCTGGAGCCGGTGGGCGTCACGCCGCTGAAGGGCCTGAAGAAGTTCGTCGCCGACTGGAGCCTGGGCGACGCCATCGCCCCCGACGACGCCTGGCGCCCCTGGGGCCGCCGCAAGCGCCTGAAGCACGACCTCCACCGCCTGACGGCGCCTCCGCCCGCGCCGCCGGAGCATTTGCAGCTGTAGGACGGGCCGCGACCTTTCCTATCCGCCCGTCATTCCCGCCACAAGGGCGGGAATGACGGGAGGTTAGGGGTGAGCGAGGGTTTTCACCCCTCCTCTATCTCCAGATCCACCACCAGCGGCAGGTGGTCCGAAGCCACCCGGGCCAGCGCGTCGTAGGGCGAGAAGACGTTCACCGTCTTCAGGCCCTTGGTCAGAAAGACGTGGTCGATGCGCATGAACGGGAAGGTCGACGGGAACGTCGCCGTGGGCGCCTTGGCCCAGCCGGCGGCCAGGCTCTGGGCGTCGCGGGCGGCGGCCTTGAGCAGGCGATAGGTGGCCGAATAGGGCGTGGCGTTGAAGTCGCCCAGCAGCACGCCCGGCGCCTTCCAGCGATCGGACGACATCCAGCCCTCGCCGATCAACGCGGCGGCCTGGCGCTTCTGCTCCTGAGGGATCAGGCCAAGATGGGTGTTGATGATCTGCACCGGCGTCTCGCCGACCATCACCTCGATCCACAGGGCGCCGCGCGGCTCCAGCCCCGGCACCGCGCGATAGAACGGCAGCGGGCCAGACCTGATCAGCTTCTCGGGCAGGTGGGTGAGGATGGCGTCGCCATAGAGCTCTTCCTCCACGGTCATGGCCGGGTGGAAGTGGAAGCCCATCTTCAGGAGTTCGGCCAAGCGGTGGGCCTGGTCGACATGGCCGGTGCGCAGCCGGCCGACGTCGAGCTCCTGCAGGGCCACGACGTCGGGCTCGTGGGCCGAGATCACCTCGGCCACGCGTTCCACGTCGAGCCTGCGGTCGCCGCCCACGCAACGGTGGACGTTGTAGGTCATCAGCCGCAGCTTCATGGGATCAGAAGATCGCCTGAAACCGCGCTCGGTTCCACACGCTCAGCGGGCGTTCCGCGACTGAGCAGGAAAAGACAGGTCTCCGAGCGCCAGTTCTCCAGCGCCTTGGTCGGGTCGATGGCGCGCGCGGGGCCGTTTCCGGCGAAGGCGGCGCTGGCGTCGACCCGCACGCCCAGGTCCTGCGTCAGGGCCATGAAGTCGGCCAGGGTGCACAGGTGGATGTTGGGCGTCGACCACCAGGGCATGGGCAGGGCCTTGGTCTCGGGCATCCGGCCCCGGCTGATCAGCGACCAGCGCACCCGCCAGTGGCCGAAATTGGGGAACGAGACGATGGCCCGGTCGGCGATCCGCAGCAGCTCGTCCAGCACGTGGCGCGGATTGCGCGTGGCCTGCAGGGTCTGGGACAGCACCGCGTAGTCGAAGGTCTTGTCGGGGAAGTGGTCGAGATCCTGATCGGCGTCGCCCTGCACCACCGACAGCCCCCGCGCCATGCAGGCGGCCACGCCGTGGGCGCTGATCTCCAGCCCCCGGCCGTCGACCTCCTTCTCACGGGTCAGGAGCTCCAGCAGCGCGCCCTCGCCGCAACCGACGTCCAGCACCCGCGCGCCGGGACGCACGAGGCGGAGGATTTCCCGGAAGTCCTCGCGGATCATCACCAAGATCCTCCCCCTCTGGGGGAGGTGGCCCGGAGGGCCGGAGGCGGGCCGTTTTCAGCTTCCGCGACGGCGGATCGTCCTTGCAGAACTCCCCCCACCGATCGCTGCGCGATCGCCTCCCCCACGGGGGGACGTTCCTTGAAATCGATCATCGCCCGATCCCCCGCTCGCGTTCCACCGACGCCATGAACCCCGTCAGGGCCGCGTCCATCACCGGCTCGTCCAGCAGGAAGGCGTCGTGGCCCTTGTCGCTGTCGATCTCGGCGAAGGCGGCGCGGCAGCCGGCGGCGGTGAGGGCGCGGACGATGTGGCGGCTTTCCGAGGTCGGATAGAGCCAGTCGCTGGTGAAGCTCAGCACGCAGAACCGCACGTCGCGCGCGGCCTTGAAGGCGTTGGCCAGCACCCCGCCGTGCGGCGCGGCCAGGTCGAAATAGTCCATGGCCCGGGTGATGTAGAGATAGGAGTTGGCGTCGAAGCGGTCGACGAAGCTGGCCCCCTGGTGGCGCAGGTAGCTCTCGACCTGGAAGTCGGCGTCGAAGCCCCAGGACAGGCCGTCGCGCTGAAGTTCTCTGCCGAACTTGCGCTGCAGGGCCGGCTCGGAGACGTAGGTGATGTGGGCGGCCATGCGGGCCACGGCCAGGCCCTTCTCGGGCCGCGCGCCCTGGCCGGCATAGGCCCCGCCGCGCCATTCGGGGTCGGCCATGATCGCCTGGCGACCCACCTCGTGGAAGGCGATGTTCTGGGCCGAATGGCGCGAGGTCGAGGCCACGACGACGGCGCTGAACAGCTTCTGGGGATAGTCCACCGCCCACTGCTGCACCTGCATGCCGCCCATCGAGCCGCCGACCACCGCCAGCAGGGTGTCGACCCCCAGGGCGTCGATCAGCATGGCCTGGGCCCGCACCATGTCGGCGATGGTGATCATCGGGAACGACAGGCCGAAGGCCTCGCCGGTGGCCGGGTTGATCGAGGCCGGGCCCGTGGAGCCCATGCAGCCGCCGATCACGTTCGAGCAGATGACGAAGTGCCGGGCCGGGTCGATCGGCCTGCCGGGCCCGACAAGGCGCGTCCACCAGCCGGGCTTGCCGGTGGCCGGATGGGTGGAAGCGACGTACTGGTCGCCGGTCAGGGCGTGGCAGATCAGGACGGCGTTGGTCCCGTCCTCGTTCAGCGAGCCGTAGGTCTGGTAGGCCACCTCGAGGCCGCTGATCTTCGCCCCGGAATCCAGCACCAGCGGCCGGTCGGCGGGGAAGCGCCAGACACCGCCGCCGAGCGGCGCGGAAACGTCCAGATCAAGGTCGGCCATGTCGCCTTGGACCGCCTGTCGACGAAGGTGTCAACCATGCGCTTTGCGCCTGGGCGACGGGCTCGTATGAGGAGATGACGAAGACGGCGTTTCTCGCCATTTGCCCAGCTTTAAAACCGCTCTATGGAGGGCGTCATGGACCGTCTGATCCTGATGCGCCACGGCAAGGCCGAGCGGCACGCCGCCCAGGGCGGCGACTTCGAGCGCGCGCTCGCCGAGCGCGGCCGCCAGGACGTGGCGCTGATCGCCTCGGCCCTGGCTTCGCGAGGCCTTTCGCCCGACCTCGTCCTGGTCTCGGCCGCCCGCCGCACCCGCGAGACCTGGGAGACCGCCGCCGGCGCCTTTCCGGGCGCGACCGCCGAGGTGCTGCGCAATCTCTATCACGCCGAGGCCCAGGAGGTGCTGGCCGCCGTGCGCGAGGCCGACGCGCCGGCCGGCACGGTGATGGTGGTCGGCCACAATCCGGGCCTGCACGACCTGTCGCTGCGCCTGGCCCAAGGGGGGCTGGCCGACGCCGCCGAGCTTGCCAAGCTGCGCGGCCGTTTCCCCACCGCCACGGCGGCGGTCTTCGACATCGACGCGTCCGGCGCCCCGCGGCTGGCGCGCGTCTTCTACGCATCCGAACACGGCGGGCACGGCGGCGAATGACCCTGGTCTACAAGATCCTCCCGAAGACGCTCTGGGACGCGGCCAAGGCGGCCGGCCGCTTTGACGGCGCGCCCATCGACCACGCCGACGGCTACATCCACCTTTCCGGCGCCGACCAGGCCCAGGAGACCGCCGCCCTCTATTTCAAGGGCCAGGAAGACCTGCTGCTGGTCGGCTTCGACGCCAGCGCCCTGGGTCCGGAGCTGAAGTGGGAGGCTTCGCGCGGCGGGGCCCTGTTCCCGCACCTCTTCCGCAGCCTCTCGCCCGATGAGGCCGTGTCGGAAAAGCCGCTGGCGCTCGACGCCGAAGGCGTGCCGCAGCTGGGTCTTTCCTGATGGCCCTGCACGACATCGCCGCCCGCGCCCTGCACGCGCTGGACCCCGAAGACGCCCACGGCTGGGCGATCCGCGGCCTGAAGTGGGGCCTTGGCCCGCGCGACAGCGGCGTCGACGACCCGATCCTGGCCACCAGCGTCGCGGGCCTGCAGCTGTCGAACTGCGTGGGCCTGGCCGCCGGCTTCGACAAGAACGCCGAGGTTCCCGACGCCATGCTGGCCGCCGGCTTCGGCTTCGTCGAGGCCGGCACGGTCACGCCGCTGGCGCAGGCCGGCAATCCGCGCCCGCGCCTGTTCCGCCTGACGCAGGACCAGGCGGTGATCAACCGCATGGGCTTCAACAACGAGGGGCTGGAGCCCTTCGCCGCGCGCCTGTCCGCGCGCAAGCACGCCCATGCCGACCGACTGGGCGTGTTCGGCGCCAATATCGGGGCCAACAAGGACGCCGAAGACCGCATCGGCGACTACGTCACCGGCCTGACCCGGCTGTGGGGCCTGTCTGACTACTTCACGGTCAACATCTCCTCGCCCAACACGCCGGGCCTGCGCGCCCTGCAGACCAAGGCGGCGCTGGAGGAGTTGCTGGGCCGGATCGCCGAGGCGCGCGCGGGCCTGAAGAAAGGCGGCGCCGACTATCCGATCTTCCTGAAGGTCGCCCCCGACCTGGAAGAGGGCGAGGTCGAGGCCATCGTCGAGACCGTGCTGGCCTGCGGCCTGAACGGCGTCATCGTCTCCAACACCACCATCGCCCGGCCCGACACGCTGAAGTCGGCGCAGAAGGGCGAGGGCGGCGGGCTTTCGGGCGCGCCGTTGCTGGTCGCCTCGACCCGGGTGCTGGCCGAGTTCCACGCCGCCGCCAAGGGCCGCGTGGCCCTGATCGGGGCGGGCGGGATCGCCAGCGGCGCCGACGCCCTGGCCAAGATCAAGGCCGGCGCCTGCGCGGTGCAGCTCTATTCGGCCCTGGTCTATGGCGGCCCAGGCCTGGTGGTCCGGATCAAGAAGGATCTGGCCGCCCGCCTGCGGGCCGAGGGTTTCGCCAGCGTTTCGGACGCGATCGGAACCGCATGACCCCCGACCAGAGCCTGGCCTGGCTGCGACGCTTCGGACCGCTGGCGGTCCTGGCGCTGCTGCTCGTGGCGGCTCTGGCTTCAGGCGTGGCCGGCAAGCTGTCGCTCGAGACCCTTCAAGCCGAGGGCGAGGCGCTGCAGGCCTTCGCCCACCATCACCCGCTGCAGTGCGCGCTGATCTACGTGGCAGTCTACGTCGCCACGGTGTCGGTCTCGCTGCCGGGCGCGCTGATCCTGTCGCTCAGCGCCGGCTTTCTCTTCGGACCGCTGGGCGGGTTCCTGGCCCTGACGGGGGTGACCGGCGGCTCGACCGTGGTCTACGCGGCCTGCCGAACCGCCTTCGGCGACTTCCTGCGCCGCAAGCCCGGAGCCCTGCTGACGCGGATCGAGGACGGGTTCAAGGCCGACGCCTTCTCCTACCTCCTGACCCTGCGGCTGATCCCGGCCTTTCCTCTGCTGCTGGTCAATGTCGCCTCGGGCCTGATGAAGATCCCGCTGCGCACCTACCTGCTGGCCTCGGTGCTGGGCATGGCGCCCAGCTCCTTCGTCTATGCAGGGATCGGCTCGGGCCTTGGCCACCTGTTCGCCGAAGGCGACCCGGTGACCCTCGCCACCCTGGCCTCGCCGCGCATCTACATGCCGATCATCGGCCTGGGCGTGCTGGCCCTGCTGCCCCCGCTTTGGAAGGCCGCGCGCAGGCGCCGCGTTGCCCCCGCCGCCGACGTGAAGTAACCCAGACGAATGGCCGAACCGGTCACGCCGCCCGCCGCTCCCGACAAGCCGCCCGGAAGACGCCTTCCGTGGCCCGGCGGCCTGTCGGCGCGCCTGCTGCTGCTGACCGCCCTGTTCGTGTTCCTGGCCGGCGCCTTCATCCTGCCGCCAGCCCTGGCCGACCTCGAAAAGCAGTGGCTGCTCGACCGCGTGCGGGCCGCCGAACTGGCCTCGACCATCGCCGACGCCGATCCCGAGCGCCGTGTCACCGACCAGGTCTCCCAACGCCTGCTCGACCAGGCCGGCGTCGTCATCGTGGCCTTGCAGGTCGACGGCGCCCGGCGCCTTGTCCTGCCCACCGAGCCGCGCGCCATCGAGCAGCCCTATCTCGTCGACCTGCGCGGCCAGAACCCCGGCTCATGGCTGGCCGCCCCGTTCTTCACCCTGAAGAGCAAGCCCGGCAGCCTGGTGCGGGTGATGGCCGAGCCGCGCTTCCGCCAGGAGGCCGAGTTCGTCGAGATCGTGCTGCCGGACGCCCCGCTGAAGGCCCACCTAATCGCCAACTTCTGGCGCCTGGCGGGGGTGACCCTGTTCGCGGCGGGCCTGGCCGGCGGGCTGATCTACCTGTCGCTGAACTTCCTGCTGGTGCGGCCGATGCAGCGCATCACCAAGGCCATGGAGCGCTTCCGCGCCGATCCCGAGGATCCCGAGGCCCGCGTCGTGGTGTCGCGCCGCCGCGACGAGATCGGCCGCGCCGAGGCCGAGCTCGACGCCATGCAGACCGACCTGCGCAACGCCCTGCAGGCCAAGGCTCGCCTGGCGGCCCTCGGCGAGGCGGTGGCCAAGATCAATCACGACCTGCGCAACATGCTGACCAGCGCCCAGATGGCTTCGGACCGCCTGGCCGCCCTGGGCGATCCCAAGGTGGCCCAGGCCCTGCCGCGCCTGGAGCGGGCCCTGGATCGCGCCATCACCCTGGCCAGCGATGTCATGGCCTACGGCAAGTCCAAGGAGCCGGCGCCGGTGATCCGCACCGTGGGCCTGCGCGCGGCGCTGGAGATGGCCGCCGAGGACTCCGGCCTCGCCCCGCAGGGCGTGGCCCTGGAGACGGTGATCGACCCGCGCGAGCAGATCCAGGCCGATCCAGACCAGCTGCACCGCATCCTCACCAACCTGCTGCGCAACGCCCGCGAGGCCATCGAGGGCGCGCCCGACCGCAGCGGCAAGGGCCGGGTGTTCGTGGAGCTGCGCCGCGTCGACGGCATGAGCCATCTCAGGCTTTCAGACGACGGCCCCGGCGTGCCGGCAAGGGCGCGGGCCAACCTCTTCCAGCCGTTCGTGGGCTCGGTGCGCCGCGGCGGCACCGGTCTTGGCCTGGCCATCGCCCGCGAGCTGGCCCAGGGCCACGGCGGGGATCTGGCGCTGGTGGAGACCGGCCCCGGCGGCTCGGTGTTCGACCTGACCCTGGCGGGGGTTCCAGAGCCCGCGCCAGCGCCTGAAGAGGGCGAGCCGGCGAAGTCGAAGCCTTAGAGAGCTTCCTGCCTCTGCGTTCCATCATTCCCGCCCTTGTGGCGGGAATGACGGGAGGTCAGAGAGGCTTCGAGCCTCAGACCTCGTACTGCTTGGGCAGGGGCGCGCCCTGCTCGGCCGGCGCCAGGGGCGCGCGTAGCTCGACGGGCTCGCTGGTCATCGCGTCGGGCGCGGACGGCGGGGCCAGAACGCCGGTCGCCAGGACGCCGGCGACCACAAGGCTGCAAGTTCCCAGGCCAAGGCCCAGGGCGATGGTCTTCTTCAAGGTCATGCTCAACAGTATCCGCGTCGGGGAGGGCGCTTTTACTCGTAGGGAACCAAGCCTCTGACGTGCCCTGAGGTTCCCAGGTTCCGCCAGACGGATCACGTCCGCCTCACGGGCGGACGTGCTTTTGCCTGTAAACCGTCCACAGGTCCAGCATGGGGCGCCTTAAGGGCGATCTCGCCTCATTTGGGCGAACGCCGGTTGCAAAGCGCCGCCTTGGCGGAGCCTGACTTCAGGGCTTGGCCGGCGCCGCCGGAGCCTCGGCGGCTCCCTCTTCCTCGTCTCCGCCGCCCTCGAAGCGGATCGGCAGGCGGATGCGCTGGGCGTCCACGGGGTCGCCTTCCTTGGTCCACGGGTTCATCCGCATGGAGCCCGCCACGATCATCGCCGAAGCGGCGAAGTCCAGGCCCGCCGGCTCCTCGCGCGCGGCCTCGCAGTCGGCCAGCCTGCCCTCGGTGGTCACCGCGCAGGACACCACGCCCAGGCCGTTCTTCACCCCCGCCTTGCGGGCGGCCTGGGGGAAGGCCATGGCCAGCCCTTCGGCGTCGGCCATCTGGATCCAGCGCGGCTTGGTCAGCTGGCGGCCGGTCGCGCCCGGCGGCCGGAAGCGGAACGGCACGTCCACGTGGATCAGCTTGACCAGCTTGGCGTCACCCGGCCCCACCGACACCTTGAAGTGGTCGGCCAGCCCGAGGGCGGCCTTGCCGAACCCCCTGCCCTTGGGCAGTTCGGAGATCACCTCGCAGTCGTCCAGCGCGCCGGTTTCCTTGATCCCGCAGCGCAGGGCGGCCTGGCCGTTGTCCACGCCCGCGGCGGCCTTGGGCCAGGCGGCCTCGACCTGCGCCAGGCTGGGCGCCGACTTCCACGGCGGATCCAGGATCAGCCGGTCCTTGCCGACCGACGCGAAACCGCCCTCGGCCAGGCCCGCCCAGTTGATCGGCACCGTCACCTCGGTCTCGATGCGCTGGCCGGCGCGGATCTTGGGGCTCATCAGGAACTGCGGGGCCAGCGCCAGGGCCGACTGGCCGAAGCCCAGGCCCGCGGGGCTTTCCGACAGCACCACGCAACGGTCCAGGAAACCCTCCGTGGTGACCCGGCAGCGGATGACGGCCCGGCCGTCCTTGCCGGCCTTCACCGCGGCGACCGGGAAGACGCCCGCCAAGTCCTGGCCCGTCGGCTTGCGCACCCAGTCGGGATTGGCGTCGCCGGGCGCCAGGAACTCGAGCGAATAGGAGATCTTGCGGCCGACGGCCGAGGCGCCGGCCTCGTCCTTCACCTTGACCTTGTAGCGATCGGACAGCCCCAGGGCGGCCGCGCCGAAGCCGCGGTTCATCGGGTACTCGCTCAGCACCTTGCAGTCGGCCAGCGCGCCCTTGTCGGCGACCGCGCATTCGACCTCGGCGTCGCCCGTCACCGTGGCCCCGGCCGGAAACGCGGCCTTGATCTCGGACGCCTTGGGCCGGGCGGCGAACACGAGACGCCCCTCCTCGGCCGCGATCGAGGACGTGGGAAGACCCGCCAGCACGAGCAGCGCGGCGACCGAACCGAAACGAATGAAAGACACGACGCCCCCTCGGGTCTCGGGCCCCCGCCCGACAACTCGACCCAGGGCTGAGCCATAGCCCAGCCACCCGGCGTCAGCAACCGTGCAAGGCGTGCTCGGCAAGGGTTCCGGCGCACGCCCGATCCCCTTATGTTCGCCGCCATGACCGACGCCGCCGCGCCCGAATCCGCCCAGACCCGCCCCCTCACCCAGGACGGTCCTCCCCTGCGCCTGTTCCTGGTGGACGGCTCGGCCTACCTGTTCCGCGCCTATCACGCCCTGCCGCCCCTGACCCGCAAGAGCGACGGCCTGCCCGTCGGCGCGGTGCAAGGCTTCTGCAACATGCTGTGGAAGCTGATGCGCGACATGCAGGGCGACGCGCCCACGCACCTGGCGGTGATCTGGGACCACTCGGAAAAGACGTTCCGCAACAAGCTCTACGACCAGTACAAGGCCCACCGCCCGCCGCCGCCGGAAGACCTGATCCCGCAGTTCCCGCTGGTGCGCGACGCCACGCGCGCCTTCGGCGTGCCGGCCATCGAGCTGCCCGGCTACGAGGCCGACGACCTGATCGCGGCCTATGCCTGCGCCGCCCGCGACGCCGGCGGCGAGGCCGTCATCGTCTCGTCCGACAAGGACCTGATGCAGCTGGTCGGCGACAGCGTCTCGATGTTCGACCCCATGAAGGGCGTCCGCATCGGCCGGGGCGAGGTGTTCGAGAAGTTCGGCGTCTATCCCGAACACGTGGTCGACGTGCAGTCGCTGTGCGGCGACAGCGTCGACAACGTTCCGGGAGCGCCCGGGATCGGGATCAAGACCGCCGCCCAGCTGATCACCGAGTACGGCGACCTCGACACGCTGCTGGCCCGGGCCGGCGAGATCAAGCAGCCCAAGCGCCGCGAGACCCTGATCAACTTCGCCGACCAGATCCGCCTGTCGCGGGCCCTGGTCACGCTGGACTGCAACACCCCCCTGCCCGAGCCGCTGGACGACCTGGTGGTGCGCGAGCCCGACAAGGCCGTGCTGGCCGCCTTCCTGGACGAGATGGAGTTCAGGACGCTGGCCCGCCGGGTCGGCGACGGCAACGCCGCGGCCGCGCCGCGCACGCTGGAGGCCCGTCCCTCGGACAAGGCCGTCACCGCGCCGGTGACCAGCGTCTCCTACGTCTCGGCCGCCGCCCGCGCCGCGGCCAATCCGGTGGCCGAGCCGGTCGCCATCGACACCGCGGCCTATGTCTGCGTGCGGGATCTTCCCACCCTTCAGGTCTGGATCGACAAGGCCCGCGCCAAGGGGATCGTCGCCTTCGACACCGAGACCGACGCCCTGTCCTCGGCCAATGCGGGCCTGTGCGGCGTGTCGCTGGCCATCGCGCCGGGCGAGGCCTGCTACATCCCCGTCAGCCACGAGGACAAGCCGCAGGACGGGGGCCTGGCCTTCGAGGCGCCCGCCAAGCTGGAGCAGATCTCCGAGGAGGAGGCGCTCGCCGCGCTGAAGCCGCTGCTGGAAGACCCGGCGGTGCTGAAGGTCGCCCAGAACGCCAAGTACGATATCGCGGTCATGGCCCGCCGGGGGATCGCCGTCGCCCCGATCGAGGACACCATGCTGATCAGCTACGTGCTGGAGGCGGGCCTGCACGGCCACGGCATGGACGAGCTGTCGGAACTGTGGCTGGGCCACAAGCCCATCCCGTTCAAGGAAGTGGCCGGCACGGGCAAGAGCCAGATCAGCTTCAAGCACGTGGCCCTGGACAAGGCCACGGCCTACGCCGCCGAGGACGCCGACGTCACCCTGCGGCTCTACAACGTCCTGCGTCCGCGCCTGGCGGCCGAGGGCCTGCTGACGGTGTACGAGACCCTCGAGCGGCCGATGCCCGGCGTGCTGGCGACGATGGAGAACGACGGCGTCCGCGTCGATCCCGAGACCCTGCGCCGCCTCTCCAACGAGTTCTCGCTGCGCATGGCCGACTTCGAGGAGCAGGCCCAGAAGCTGGCCGGCCGCCCGTTCAACCTGGGCAGCCCCAAGCAGATCGGCGACGTGCTGTTTGGCGAACTGAACCTGAAGGGCGGCAAGAAGACCGCCACCGGCCAATGGTCGACCGACAGCGACGTGCTGGAAAGCCTGGCAAACGAGCACGAACTGCCGCGCGTGCTGCTCGACTGGCGCCAGCTCTCGAAGCTGAAGGGCACCTATACCGAGAACCTGATCGCCGCGATCAGCGAGCGCACCGGCCGGGTGCACACCTCCTACGCCCTGGCCGCCACCACGACGGGCCGCCTGTCGTCGTCGGACCCCAACCTGCAGAACATCCCGGTGCGCACCGAGGAAGGCCGCAAGATCCGCAAGGCCTTCGTGGCCGCGCCGGGCAAGGTGCTGATCAGCGCCGACTACAGCCAGATCGAGCTGCGCCTGCTGGCCCACATCGGTCAGATCCCGCAATTGCAGCAGGCCTTCCGCGACGGCCTCGACATCCACGCCATGACGGCCTCGGAGATGTTCGACACCCCGATCGAGGGCATGGACCCGCTGATCCGCCGCCGGGCCAAGGCGATCAACTTCGGCATCGTCTACGGCATCAGCGCCTTTGGCCTGGCCAACCAGCTGGGCATCGGCCAGGGCGAGGCCGGGGCCTACATCAAGACCTATTTCGAGCGCTTCCCGGGCATCCAGGCCTATATGGACGCCACCAAGGCCTTCGTGCGCGAGCACGGCTACGTCACCACGATCTTCGGCCGCAAGATCAACATCCCCGACATCCACGCCAAGTCCGTGGGCCAGCGGCAGTTCTCCGAACGCGCGGCCATCAACGCCCCGATCCAGGGCGCGGCCGCCGACGTCATGCGCCGGGCCATGGCCCGCATGCCGGCGGCGCTGGAGGAAGCGGGGCTCGAGGCCCGCATGCTGCTGCAGGTGCACGACGAACTGGTGTTCGAGGCTCCCGAGCACGAGGCCCAGGCCGTCTGCGACGTCGCCCGCCGCGTCATGGAAGGCGCGGCCGAGCCGGCCGTGGCGCTTTCCGTTCCCCTGACGGTCGAGGCCCGCGCGGCCCTCAACTGGGACGAGGCGCACTAGGCCGGGGCCCGGACGAAAATATTTCGATCGATTTTTTGTCGCACCCCCGCTCTGCCGAAGGTGGAGCGGGGCTCTTGTTATCTGCGGTAACCCCTTACACAGCGCAACCCTGGGCCGTTGGGAGCGCTCCGTCGCCGATCACCGGCATATAACCGCGGTCTCGGGGTGCGACATTCCGCCACGGTACGGTTAATCCCGTGGAAACCGCGATCTCGCCAGAGCTTGCAGCGAGGACGTGTGCTGTCGCGCACATCGTCGGGGCAGATATCCGGAGGCGGGTCGTGCGGTTTGGTGACTTGAAGATTCCCCAGAAGCTGATGGTCGTGTTCGGCGCGATGCTGGCCGCGATCGTGGCCATGGGCATTACGCTGTTCGTCAACCAGCAGGCCTACAAGGGCTCGGTGAAGCGCACGGCCGTGGCGCACGCCAGCCTGCGCGCCGCCGATACGGCCGCCTTCCGCCTGACCCGCCAGGAGAACTCGCTGCGCGGCTTCCTGCTGTCGGGCGACGCCTACTACGTCGACCGCCTGGAGAAGGCCCACAAGCCGAAGTTCCTGGCCGCCCTGGACGAGCTGCGCACCCTGGCGGCCGGCGATGAAGCCGACCTCGCCCGTATCGCCGCCGTCGACGCCGCCTACGCCAACTACCGCGCCCAGGCCATCGAGCCGGCCGAGAAGCTGGGCGCCGATCCGGCGACCCGCGCCCAGGCCATCGACCTGGTCAAGCACGACGGCGTCGCCGACAAGGCCGTCGAGCCGGTCGAGGAGGCCATCGAAGCCATCACCACCGACGCCGAGGCCGTCGTCGCCGCCGAGACCGCCGCCCAGGCCGCCGCCTCGCTGCGCAGCACCCTGGTCCTGGCCATCGGCATCGCCGTCACCCTGGCGGTCGCCGTCGGCGGCGGCCTGATGCTGACCGGCGGCATCGCCGCCCCGGTCGCGGCCATGACCACCGCCATGCGCCGCCTGGCCTCGGGCGACAACAGCGTCGCCGTCCCGGCCTCGGGCCGCAAGGACGAGATCGGCGAGATGGCCGGCGCCGTCGCCACCTTCAAGGACGCCGCCATCCACAAGCTGCGCCTGGAAGAGGAAGCCGCCGCCGCCGGCGCCCGCACCGAGCGCGAGCGCGTCGAGCGCGAAGCCGAGAAGGCCGCCGAGGCCGAGGTCGACCGCATCGCCATCACCGCCCTGGCCGAAGCCCTGGGCTCGCTGGCCGACGGCGACCTGACCTACCGCATCAACGCCGAGTTCGCTCCCAAGGCCCAGCAGCTGAAGACCGACTTCAACGCCGCCGCCGGCCGCCTGCAGGACGCCCTGCGCGGCATCAACGGCGCCACCGGCGGCATCCGCGCCGGCTCCGAAGAGATCGCCCAGGCCTCCGACGACCTGTCGCGCCGCACCGAGCAACAGGCCGCCAGCCTGGAAGAGACCGCCGCGGCCCTCGACGAGATCACCGCCACGGTCCGCAAGACCGCCGCCGGCGCCAAGGAGGCCTCCAGCGTGGTCGCCGCCGCCCGCGCCGACGCCGAGCGCTCGGGCGCCATCGTCAGCCAGGCCGTCAGCGCCATGGCCGGGATCGAGCAGTCCTCGGGCCAGATCGGCAACATCATCGGCGTAATCGACGAGATCGCCTTCCAGACCAACCTCCTGGCCCTGAACGCCGGCGTGGAAGCGGCGCGGGCGGGTGACGCCGGCAAGGGCTTCGCGGTCGTCGCCCAGGAAGTCCGCGCCCTGGCCCAGCGTTCGGCCGAAGCCGCCAAGGAGATCAAGACCCTGATCTCGACCTCTACCCAGCAGGTCGGTTCGGGCGTGTCCCTGGTCGGCCAGACCGGCGAGGCCCTGCAGCGCATCGTCGACCAGGTCGCCACCATCGACGCCCTGGTCACCGAGATCGCCGCCTCGGCCACCGAGCAGTCGACCGGCCTGCACCAGGTCAACACCGCCGTGAACCAGATGGACCAGGTCGTTCAGCAGAACGCAGCCATGGTCGAGGAAGCCACCGCCGCCACCCACTCGCTGAAGGGCGAGACGGGCGAGCTGGCCGCCCTGGTCGGCCGCTTCAAGGTCGGCGGCGAGAGCGCCGGCCGCGCCTCGGCGCCCGCCGCCCCGGCCGCGCCGCGCGCCAACCCGGTGCACGCCGCCCAGGCCCGCGCCCAGACCTTCGTCCGTCCGGGCCGCCCCGGCGGCGGCTCGACCGCCCTGGCGACCAAGGTCGACGAGTGGGAAGAGTTCTAAAGCCGAAGGGCTTGGTCGATAGCGGAAAGGGCGGCTCGCGAGGGCCGCCCTTTTTGTTTGCCCTCCGCACGCCGCCATGACGCTGGCGAGACACGCAGCGTCGGGATTGCAAAGCTGCGGCATTGGCGGTTCTCTGCCCCGATCCACCGGGGGCGGCGTGAAACAGGACCATACGAGGCCGAGATCGGCCAACTTCATGACCGCTGCGCTCGGCGATCCGATCGTACGCGCCGCGCTCCTCAGCCTTGCGTTGGCGATCGGGATCACCGCCGCCTTCCTGCTGATCAAATGGGCGCGGAACAGGCCGCCGCCCGACGGCCTCGACAGGCCCCAGATGGTCGTTCTTTCCCATGTATCCAGGAAAGATCCGACCGCCGACTACAGGATCGAGATCCATCGCGACGGCCGGGCCATATTCGAAGGCGGCCCCGAGGTGCTGCTGCCCGGCCGGCGCGTCCATCCGACCAGCCCCCAGGCGGTGGCCGACCTTTTCGCCATGATCGACGAGTCCCGCTTTCGCCGGCTGAAACCGCGCTACAGCACCTGGCTCGGCGGCGACCTGCGGAGCACCATCTGCCTGCACGCCGGCCCGCACCAGAAGTGCGTGGATTCGTTCGGCTGGGAGCTGATCCGCCCGGACGCGCCCGAGCCTTTCGGGGAGATCGCCGCGGGCGTCGACAAGCTCGTACCGGCTCGCCGATGGCTGACGGCCGATGCGAGGACGATCGACGTCTTTCGCGAGGAAGGGATCGATCCGCGTTCCGTCGGCGGCCAGAGACTGGTCGTCCAGGCGGCCGGGACGCTTTCGCCCGAGAGCATGCAGGCGCTGATCGCCGCGGGCTTTCCAATCGACCGCCCTGCCCGCGCCTATCAATACGATCCCGGCACGAAGACGCCGCTGGAGATGGCCGTTTCCTCGGACCGCCTCGACATGACCAAGATCCTGGTCTCGGCCGGCGCCCTCGAGGGTGTCGCCACGGCGCAGCGTGTGGACCTCGTGGTCGACGCCGCGATCTCGTGCCAACCCGAGATTCTGCGCGCCCTGCTTGCTTCGGGCGCGCGCTTCGACCTTGCTTCGATCCCGTCTGACGCCTTCCGCTGCAAGGCTTCGTACTCCGAAGAGCGGGCGCTGGCCGTGGCGAAACTCTTGCTCGATCACGGCGCGCCTCCGAACGCGCGCAACGTCCTGGGGCGCACGCCCCTGCATGAAGCCTATTCGCCGGCGGTCGCTCAGCTTCTCATCAAGCGGGGCGCCGATCCCAACGCCAGCGACCTCCAGGGCCTAAAACCACTGCGGGCGGCGGAAAGCGAGGATATGGCCATCACGCTGGTGCGGGGCGGCGCTGACATCGGGCCAGCGCCGAGCGGCGCGCCGGCCGAGGGCTCGATCGACGCCGAGGCGGCCCGCAAGGGCTGGACACGGCTGCAGGCGCTGCTGGCGCAGCGGCGGGGACGCGCCGCCTAGAACCAGCCCGCCTCGCGCAGGGCCTTGGCGTAGGCGCGGCTGACGGGAGCCTCGGCGCCGCCGGCCAGGGTCAGCACGGCGCGGCCGTCGCCGCGTTTGGCGTCGACCACCGCCGCGCGGGCCACCCACCACGAGCGGTGGGTCTGGGCGCCCTCTATGCCCTCCAGCTCGGCGATGGCGTCCGAGAGGCGCATCAGGATCAGGTCCTCGCCCTTGGAGGTGTGCAAGCGCAGATAGTGGTCCTGGGCTTCGACGGCGTAGAGGGTCGCGTTCCTCAGCTTGGCCGGCAGGCGATCGAGAAAGCGCGGCGGCGCCGCCTCGGGGGCGGCCGCGTGGGTCTCGACCGGCTTGCGGGCGACCAGGAAGTTCAGGGCCGTGATCGCCGCGGTGACTGCCAGCACCGGCAGGAAGAACTGCCGCAGGTTTTCCAGCTTCGGCAGGGCGCCGAACATCAGGCTCGACATCGCCCAGACGTACAGCGTGCCGGGCAGGGCCACGCCCAGGGTGATGACCGCGCCGCCGACGAACGGCCGGCGCTCGGTCAGGCCGCTGTTCTGGACGATCCCGCCCACGGCCGCCCCGGCCGCCGCGCCCGACCAGCACAGCACCAGCCAGTAGACGAGCCGGATCCACAGCGGAGCGGCGCCGGTGCCGAACGCGCCGGCGAAGGCCAGGAACAGGCCGGCGATCCCCGCCACCACCACGCCGCGTCCGTGGCGCGCCGCCAGGGCCGCCATTCGCGAAGCGTAAACGGCGGGCGGCGGCGATTGGCGAAGCGGAGCCGGCTGCTCACGTAACGGCGATTGAGACACGGCCCCGTCGGCTCCTATCGATCCTGCAACGGCGACGCACCCCACCGCCGCCCGGAGATCAAGATGTCGCAGACCAGCCTGTCAATGCATGACGCCGCCGCCCGCCGCTTCCGGCGCAAGGGCGTGGCCGGCGTGCTCGTCGCCACGGCGATCGTCGCGGCTCCGGTCATGATGCTGCGCGCCGGCGTCCACCTGCCGAACCTGTCGCTGGTGGCGGCCGCGCCGGTGAAGATCCAGATCCACGTCGCCGCCGCCCTGACGGCGCTGGCGATCGGCACGGTGCTGATGGTCGGGGTCAAGGGCACGCGCCTGCACCGCGCCCTGGGCTGGACCTGGGTCGTCGCCATGGCCGCCACGGCGGTCAGCTCGCTGTTCATCCGCGAGATGAACCACGGCGCCATGAGCTGGATCCACCTGTTGTCGGGCTGGACCATCGTGGCCCTGCCGATGGCCGTCTACGCTGCTCGCCGCCACAACATCCACATGCACCGGCGCTTCATGACCGGCCTGTTCGTCGGCGGCCTGCTGATCGCCGGCGCCTTCACCTTCCTGCCCGGCCGCCTGCTGTGGCGGGTGTTCTTCGGCTGAGCGCGTTGTCGTTGCACAGTCTCTTCCATTCCCGTTTTCCAAGGACCCTTTCCATGCGTCTTCTCCCGCTCCTGGCCTGCGCCGCCCTGCTCGCCGTTCCGGCCGTCGGCCTCTGCCAGGACATCCCGGTCGTGGCCGCCCCGCCCGCCGCCGCCGCGCCCCAGGCCGACGCCAGCCTGGTGGTGACCTTCCCGGCGCTGAAGGCCCACACCGGCGTGCTGCAGGTGGCCGTCTACGACAGCGCCCAGGCCTGGAAGGGCGGCAAGGCCGTGACCTCGGTGACCGTCCCCGCCGCCGAGGCCGCGCCGGCCGTCCGCCTCGACCTGCCCGCCGGGACCTACGCCATCCGCGCCTTCCACGACGTCGACGGCGACGGGCGCCTGGGGACCAACCCCTTCGGCCTGCCGGTCGAGCCGTACGGCTTCTCCAACGACGCCAAGGTCAACATGGGCCCGCCGTCCTTCGAGGCCGCCGCCTTCGCCGTCGCGCCGGGCGAGAACGCCCAGGCCCTGACCCTGCGCTGAGGACTTCGATGGATCGCCGCGCCTTTCTCCGCGCCGCCGGCCTGACCGGCGCCGCCGCCGTGCTCAGCCCCGAGACCGTGTTCGCCGCCGGGGCCGCCGACTGGACCCTGGCCTTCCGCGACGTGGAGGCCGACATCGCCCCGGCCCGCCTGACCCGCCTGCGCGGCAAGGCCCCGGCCGAGCTGTCAGGCGCGCTGATCCGCAACGGCCCGGCCAAGTTCCGCCGCCCTGGCGGCTCGGCCGGCCACTGGTTCGACGGCGAGGGGCTGGTGCGGCGCTGGTCGATCCAGGACGGCCAGGCCAGCCTCGCCGCCCGCTTCGTCGACACCCCCAAGCGCCGCGCCAACACGGCGGCGAACGCCATGGTCACGCCGGGCTTCGGCACCAGGGCCGGCCCCGGCGCGGCCCTGGGCGGTCCCGACGACGCCAACGGCGCCAACACCTCGGTGATGATGGCCGGCGGCGAGCTGTGGGCGCTGTGGGAGGCCGGCTCGCCCTGCGCGCTGGACCCCGTCACGCTGGAGACCAAGGGCTTCAAGACCCTGCGGCCAGACCTAAAGGCCATGCCGTTCCTGGCCCATCCGCGCCGCGAGCCGGACGGCCGGACCTGGAACCTGGGCCTGGCGGGCAAGCACGCCATCGTCTGGCGCCTGGCCCCCGACGGGGCGCTGGAGGACGCCCAGGTCGTGGTCCTGCCGCGCGCCAGCTACATCCACGACTTCACCGCCACCGAGCGTCACCTGGTGATCGTGCTGCAGCCGTGGATCCAGGAGCGGCTGGAGATGCCCTACATCTCCAGCATGGCCTGGCGGCCCGAGCTGGGGACCCAGGTGGTGGTGCTCGACAAGGCCGACCTGACCCGCCGCCGGACCTTCGAGCTGCCGCCGTTCTTCTTCTTCCATCTGGGCGACGCCTGGGAGGACGCCGGCGGGACGATCCGCTTCGACGCCTGCGTCGACGACGATCCGCGCGGCACGGCCTCGGCCGGCGAGCAGCTGCTGCGCGGCGTGCCGTTCAAGAACGTCGCCCCGCCGCGCCTGGCGCTGGTGGCCCTGCACGCCGACGGCAAGGCGCAGCTGACCCGCTTCGACAGCATCGCCGAGTTCCCGCGCTCGGACGAGCGGTTCGCCGGACGCGCCCGCCGCTACAGCGTCCATGCCGCGATCGGAGAGCCAGGCAAGCCGGTGTTCCACGGCGTGGCGGTGCGAGACTGGAAGACCGGCCGCGAGCAGACCTTCGCCTTCGGCCGCCGCCAGCTGGTCGAGGAGATGGTCTTCGTGCCCCGCCCCGGGTCGAGCGAGGAATTCGACGGCTGGCTGGTCGGCAGCAGCCTCGATCTCGACGCCCAGGCCAGCGAGCTGCACGCCTTCGACGCCCGCCGCGTGGCCGACGGGCCGCTGGTCACCTGGCGGGCGAACACGGCCTTGCCGCTGGGATTCCACGGGATTTTCACGGCTTGAACCGACGCCGTCGGAACGGCCCCGCTCTTGCCACGGCGCCGGAAGCGGGCCTATCCGAGGAACAACGCTGTTCACGGATGGGTCCTTTCCACATGACCGCCGCCAAGACCCGCGCCCGTTCCGGCGGGCGGGGCCGTCCTTCCAAGGCCACGGGCCTGGACCTGAAGGAGACCATCCTCGACTCCGCCGAGGGCCTGTTCGCGCGCCATGGCTTCCACGGCGTGACCACCCGGCAGGTGGCCGCCGAGGCCGGCGTCGACACCGCCCTGATCCACTACTATTTCGGCGCCAAGCGCGAGCTGTTCGACGCGGTGTTCCTGCGCCGGGCCGAGATCCTCAACCAGGCCCGCAGCGTCTCGATGAACGCCTATGTGGAGACCTTCGGCGCGCGCATGACGGTGGAGGGCGTGATCACCGCCTTCATCGATCCCCTGCTGCGCATCTCGCAGGAGGGCGGCGGCGGCTGGAAGAGCTATTTCGCCCTGGTCGCCCAGGTGAACAACACCCCCGTCTGGGGCGGCGAGACCATGGCCCGGTTCTTCGACCCGGTCGTGCACCAGTTGGTCGACACGCTGAAGGTCGTCCGTCCCGACGCTGAGTATCGCGACCTCTACTGGTGCTACCAGTTCCTGACCGGCTCGATGATGCTGGCCCTGTCGGAGACCGGCCGCATCGACTCGCTGTCGGAGGGCCTGTGCCATTCCAGCGACCTGGAGGCCGTGCGCGCGCGCCTGTTCGCCTACTGCGCCGCCGGTTTCGAGGCGGTCGTGGCCAGGTCCGGCAAGGCCTGACGCAAGCGACCCTCCGCCCTCGGATTACACTTTTCACCACTTGGTGAAAAAAGACTGGCGCATTTCCTCAACCTAGGTGACAGTGAAGTCGAATTCCCGCGACGGTGAAATCGTGCGGGAAACGCTGGAAACGAGGCTGCTCAAGACGGCCCGGCCAGCGTGAGGGACGAAACGCATCTAGATAAGAGGGGCTGTCCATGAAAACGATGTGGAAGGCTGCGCTGCTGGCTGGCGCGGCGTGGGGCGCCGCGAGCAATCTCGCGGTTGCACAGGAACAGGCGACGACGGAGCAAGGCGTCGGCGTCGAAGAGGTGGTCGTCACCGCCCGCCGGCGCGAAGAGACCCTGAAGGACGTGCCGGTGGCCGTCTCGGCCTATGGCGCCGCCGCGCTGGAGCGCATGGGCGCCTCGGACATCACCAGCCTTCAGCAGTCGACCCCCAACCTGACCCTGCAGGTGGCGCGCGGCTCCAACTCGACCCTGATCTCGTTCATCCGCGGCGTCGGCCAGCAGGACCCGCTGTGGGGCTTCGAGCCGGGCGTGGGCCTCTATGTCGACGACGTCTACATCGCCCGCCCGCAGGGCGCGGTGCTCGACGTGTTCGACATCGAGCGCATCGAAGTGCTGCGCGGCCCGCAGGGCACGCTCTACGGCCGCAACACCATCGGCGGCGCGGTGAAGTACGTGACCCGCAAGATCGGTCCGGATCCGGAACTGCGCCTGAAGGCCTCGCTGGGCAGCTACGACCAGCGCGACTTCCTGGTCTCGGCCAAGGCGCCGATCGGCGACAAGCTGGCGGTCAGCTTCGCCGCCGCCAGCTTCGACCACGACGGCTACGGCAAGAACCTCAACACCGGCGCCGAGCACTACGACAAGGACGTCGCCACCGGCCGCGTCAGCGTCGAATACACGCCCACCGACGCGCTGTTCTTCCGGCTGTCGGCCGACACCACCCGCGACAAGTCGAACCCGCGCCATGGCCACCGCGAGGTGCAGGCCCTGAACGTGCTGGGCCAGCCGATCCCCGGCGGCGAGGTGCTGTCCGACGTGTATGACACCCGCGCCGGCTCGGGCGACACCAACCGCGTCGAGAACAGCGGCGTGTCGCTGCTGGGCCAGTGGACGATCAACGACCTGATCACCGTCAAGTCGATCACCGCCTACCGCTCGGGCAACACCGAAGGCACCATCGACTTCGACGAACTGCCGGGCGCCTATCTCGACATCCCCGGCCGCTACAACGACCACCAGTTCAGCCAGGAATTCCAGGCGCTGTTCACCGGCGACCGCTGGCAGGGCGTGGCCGGCGTCTACTACATGAACGCCACCGCCGCCGGCGCCTTCGACACCGTGGTCAGCCAGATCAACACGACCATCGCCACCGCCGGCAATGTCGACACCGAGAGCTATTCGGCCTTCGCCGACGTCAGCTACGACCTGACCGAGCGCCTGTCGGTCTCGGTCGGCGGCCGCATGACCCGCGACGAGAAGTACGGCCGCGTCTATCGCCAGAACTTCACGGGCATCCGCAGCCCGCTGTTCGGCAACAACGCCGCCGTGCCCGGCCTGCTGCGCTCGAGCTTCACCAACAAGAAGACCTTCTCGAAGTTCACCCCGCGCCTCAGCGCCAAGTACGAGATCAGCGACGACCTGAACGCCTATGTCTCCTACAGCCAGGGCTTCAAGTCGGGCGGCTTCGACATGCGCTCCGACCAGATCCTGACGCCCAACTCGGCCGACGGCTACGAGCCCGAGACCGTCGACTCGTTCGAAGGCGGCCTGAAGGGCTACTTCTTCGACCGTCGCCTGAGCCTGAACACCGCGGTGTTCTACTCCAAGTACAAGGACATGCAGGTCACCCAGCAGACCCCGGTCAGCGCCTCGATCGCCAGCCAGGTGCTGAACGTCGGCCGCGCCCACATGTCGGGCTTCGAGGTCGAAGGCATCGCCAAGCTGGCTCATTGGGTCAGCGCCAACGTCTCGCTGGGCTACATCAAGGCCGAGTTCGACGAGTACAAGGCGCTGGACCTGACCTCGACGCCGCCGGTGGTGCGCGACTTCTCCAATTCGCGGGTGTTCCAGAACACGCCGAAGTGGACCGGCAACTTCGGCCTGAACTTCAGCCACGACCTGGGCGACAACGGCTCGATCACCTTCACCCCGACGGCCTCGTACCGTTCGTCCTACCACATGTTCGAGATCCCCTCGGCGCTCGATCAGGGGTCCTACTGGCTCTATGACGCCAGCCTGATCTGGACCTCGGCGCAAGGCCGCTACAAGGCCGCCCTGACCGGCAAGAACCTCGGCGACGAGCGCTATCGCATCGGCGGCTACAACTTCCCGCAGTCGGCGGCCGTGTTCTACGGCAACTCCGTCAGCGCCTTCTACGGCCCGCCCCGCACGGTGACGGCGTCGTTCGAAGTGAAGTTCTAGGCGAACGCCTCGGGCGACGGCTTGCTGCAACAGGCCGTCGCCCTTTTCTTATCCGGGCTGCACAAAAGCCGAGTTTGATTCCCTGGGGGCATGGCGATGGACGACGGTCACAAACCTGACGAGGCCGCGCCGGCCCCGAGCTATCGCTACGTGGTGCTGGCCACGCTGATCCTCGTCTACACCCTGAACTTCCTCGACCGGCAGATCCTCGGGATCCTGGCCAAGCCGATCAAGGACGAGTTTGGCCTCACCGACGGCCAGTTCGGCCTGATGGGCGGCCTAGCCTTCGCCCTGCTCTACACCACCCTGGCCATTCCGATCGCCTGGCTCGCCGACCGCTTCAGCCGCGTGTGGATCATGACCGCGGCCCTCACCGTCTGGAGCGGCTTCACCGCCCTGTGCGGCTTCGCCGGCGGGTTCTGGCAGCTGTTCTTCTCGCGCATGGGCGTGGGCATCGGCGAGGCCGGCGGCGTGGCCCCGGCCTATTCGCTGATCTCCGACTACTTCCCCAAGAGCCAGCGGGCCCGCGCCCTGGCCGCCTACGCCTTCGGCATCCCGCTGGGCTCGGGCCTGGGCACCCTGGTCGGCGGCCTCCTGGCCGCGACCTACGGCTGGCGTACGGCCTTCATCGTCGTGGGCCTGCTGGGCGTGGTGCTGGCCCCGATCTTCCGCGCGATCGTCAAGGACCCGCCGCGCGGCGGCGCCGACCGCGTCCAGGGCGCCCCGCCGCCCGCGCCGGCCCCTGTCCCGCCGTTCGGCGACGCGGTGCGCCTGCTGGCCGCCAAGCCGTCGTTCTGGCTGCTGTCGTTCGGTGCGGCCGCCTCGTCGGTGTGCGGCTACGGCGTCGCCGCCTGGCTGCCCAGCTTCTTCATGCGCAGCCTGGGCCTGACCCTGTCGCAGACTGCCTGGTACTATTCGGGCATCGCCCTGTTCGGCGGCCTGCTGGGCATCTGGCTGGGCGGCGTCGTGGCCGACAAGCTGGGCGCCAAGTCCAAGTCGGGCTACCCGATCACGCCCGCCATCGCCTTCCTGATCTCGGTGCCCTGCTTCCTGCTGGCCATGAACAGCGGCGCGCTGTTCGGAGGCCTGGGCCGCACCGGCGCGATGACCGCCGCCTTCCTGATCTTCCTGATCCCCACAGGCCTGAACCTGGCCTGGCTGGGCCCCATCACCGCCGCCGTCCAGCACCTGGCCCCGGCCCCGATGCGCACCACCGCCTCGGCCCTGTTCCTGCTGATCAACAACCTCTTGGGCATCGCCGTCGGCATCTACTATTTCGGCCTGGTCTCCGACCTCTTGAAGCCGGTGTTCGGCGCGGAGTCGCTGCGCTGGTCGATCTATACCGGCATGGCCTTCTACCTGGTGGCCGCCGGCCTGTTCTTCCTGGCCAGCAAGCGGCTGGACAAGGACTGGGTGGACTAGCCTTCATCCCCTCACCTCCCGTCATTCCCGCCCTTGTGGCGGGACCCCCTGGTTCCGCCCGCAAGTGAAGCGCCGCGGATCGCCAGCGATCCGCCCCACTCGCCCTTGCGGCTGACAGAGGGTTTCCCGCCACACGGGCGGGAATGACGGGAAGAAGAGGCGATCCCCCGCCAAAAAGTCGCAGTCGCTTCAAGGCCGTTCAAGCGCCACCGTTCGGACATGATCGAGGATCATTGCGCCGCCGAAACCGTGTTATCAGCGGTATGAACGGGGCACGGCGCGATGAGCGGCGACGATCGGCACATCTTCCATGATCCCACCGGCAAGCGGCGGCGCCGGTTCACCCTGGCGGCGGGCATAGCCCTGTCGCTGGTGGCGGCGATCGTCGCCGGCTTCCTGGCCACCCTGGCCTTCGCCCCGCGCCTGCCGGCCGTGACGCTGAAGGACCCGCACGTGCTGTCGGCGCTGCACGAGGAGACGGTCCATCGCCTCAAGCCAGCCAAGCCGCCGGCCTGGCGCCGCCTGCCCGCCCCCAAGACGCCGGCCGCCATCGGCGCGGCCAAGCCGCTCAGCGTCGGCTTCTACGTGCCCTGGGACGAGGACAGCCGCGAGTCCCTGCGCCGGCACATCGCCGGCCTCGACGTGGTCTCGCCGCAGTGGGTGGCGCTGAACGGCCCCAAGGGCCAGATCTCGGTCGACGACGATCCGGTCGGCACGGCCCGCATCGCCGCCGCGCCCAATCACCCGACCGTGCTGCCGCTGGTCCACAACTCGGCCGATGCAAAGTTCAACGGTCCGATGGCCGACGCCCTGCTGGCCGACCCGGCCGCCCGCAAGGCGCTGATCGACAACCTGGTTTCCCTGGCCCAGCGGCGCGGCTTCGGCGGCTACATCTTCGACCTGGAGGCCCTGTCGCCCAAGGGTCTGGCCAACTATCCGCTGCTGCTGGACGAGGCCCGCGCCGCCTTCAAGGCCTCGGGCCGCGAGGTCTGGGTCACCGCGCCCTTCGACGAGCAGGGCTGGCCGCTCAAGCGCCTGCAGCAGTCGGCCGACACCATCGTGCTGATGGCCTACGACCAGCACTACGGCGGCGGCGATCCCGGCCCCAACGCCGGCCAGGACTGGTACGAGGCCGAGCTCGACAAGCGCTTTTCCACCCTCGACCCGGCCCGCACCGTGCTGGCGCTCGGCGCCTACGGCTACGACTGGACGCTGAAGCCGGACGGGACGGCGGCGAGCGGCGACGCGGCCACCTTCCACGAGGCCATCCGCAACGCCCAGGACGCCGGCGCCGACATCCGCATGGACGACGACGCCCTCAACCCCACCTACGCCTACGCCGCCGACAACGGCGACAAGCACGTCGTGTGGTTCCTCGACGCGGCCACCCTGTTCAACCAGATCAAGGCCACCGACCCGTTCCGGCCGCGCGGCTACGGTCTGTGGCGCATGGGCGGCGAGGATCCGGGCGTGTGGAGCGTGCTGGGCCAGCCCTACGGCAAGGGGACGGCCGCCAACCTCGCCCGCATCCCGGCCGGCCAGAGCGTCGACTTCGACGGCGGCGGCGAGGTGCTGCGCGTCTCGTCCCTGCCCACGCCCGGCAAGCGCTCCCTGGAGTTCGACCCCGACACCGGCCTGATCTCGGGCGAGACCTACGACGTCCTGCCCAGCTCCTACGTCATCGAGCGCTACGGCCAGAAGCCGGGCCTGGTGGCCCTGACCTTCGACGACGGCCCCGACCCGCGCTGGACGCCGAAGATCCTCGACATCCTCAAGGCCAAGAACGCGCCGGCGACCTTCTTCGTCATCGGCCAGAACATGCAGAAGCATCCGGGCCTGGTGGAGCGCGAGATCCGCGAGGGTCACGACGTTGGCGGCCACACCTGGACCCACCCCAATATCGGCGAGACGCCACTGCCCCAGACCCAGGTCGAGCTGAACGCCACCCAGCGCCTGTTCGAGGTGGTCACCGGCCGCTCGATGCGCCTGTTCCGGCCGCCGTTCTTCGGCGACGCCGAGCCCTCGACCCCGCGCGAGGTCGATCCCCTGGTGATCGCCCAGACCCTCGGCTACCTGATCGTCGGCCTGCGGATCGACACCGACGACTGGCAGAAGCCGCCGCCGCAGGTGATTATCGACCGCGCGCTCGACCGGCTCGACCATCCGGGCGCCAATCCCGGCCAGGTGGTGCTGCTGCACGACGCCGGCGGCAATCGCGAGAACACCATCAAGGCCCTGCCCGGCCTGATCGACGGCATCCGCGCCCGCGGCTATCGCCTCGTCACCATCGGCGAACTGGCCGGCATGACCCCCGAGCAGGTGATGCCCAAGAGCGAACGCGACCCGGTGGGCCTGGCGCTGGACCGCCTGGGCTTCGGTTTCTTCCGCGGGCTGAACGCCCTGCTGGTCGGGCTGTTCATCACCGCGATCGCGCTGGGTGTCGCGCGCCTCGTCTTCCTGGCCTGCCTGGCCCTCGTCCACAAGGCGACCGAGCGCACGCCCGACGACCTCGACCCCGCCGCCGGTCCGTTGGTCAGCGTGCTGATCCCCTGCTTCAACGAGGAGAAGGTGATCGCCGCCTCGGTGGCGCGCATCCTGGAGAGCGACTGGAAGAACATCGAGGTGCTGGTCCTCGACGACGGCTCCAAGGACCGCACGGCCCAGGAGGTGCGCGACCACTTCGCGGGCGATCCGCGCGTGACCCTGCTGTCGTTCGAGAACGGCGGCAAGGCGCGGGCCGTCAACCGGGGCCTGGCCGTGGCCAGGGGCGAGTACGTCGTGGCCCTGGACGCCGACACCCAGTTCCCCACCTCGACCATCGGCCGTCTGGTGCGCTGGTTCGCCGACCCGAAGATCGGCGCGGTGGCCGGCAACGCCATCGTCGGCAACCGCCTCAACATCGTCACCCGCTGGCAGGCCCTGGAATATGTCACCGCCCAGAACCTGGAGCGGCGGGCGCTGGCGGCCCTGGGCGCGGTGACCGTGGTGCCGGGCGCCGTCGGGGCCTGGCGCAAGAGCGTGCTCGACGCCCTGGGCGGCTATCCCTCCGACACCCTGGCCGAGGACCAGGACCTGACCATCGCCTGCCAACGCGCCGGCTGGAAGGTGGCCTTCGACCCGGCCGCCCGCGCCTATACCGAGGCTCCCGACACCGTGTCAGGCCTGCTCAAGCAGCGCTTCCGCTGGTCGTTCGGCACCCTGCAATGCGTGTGGAAGCACCGCGCGGCGCTGTTCAATCCCAAGACCCCGGTGCTGGGCTTCGTGGCCCTGCCGCAGATCTGGCTGTTCCAGATCCTGCTGGCCGTGGCCGCGCCGCTGGTGGACCTGGCGGTGATCTGGAGCCTGGTCTCGGGCCTCTACGCCGCGCTCGCCCACCCGCTGGAATGGCGGCCCGACGACATGGTGCGCGGCCTGCTCTACTGGGCGGTGTTCATTCTCGTCGACCTGTCGGCCGGCGCCCTGGGCATGGCCCTGGAGAAGCGCGCGCCGTGGGCGGACCTGCCCTACCTGCCGGTGCAGCGCTTCGGCTACCGCCAGTTGATGTACTACGTGGTCGTCAAGTCGGTGCTCACCGCCGTACGTGGCGGCCGGGTCGGCTGGGGCAAGCTGGAGCGCCGCGCGACCGTGGCGGTGAAGTGAAGATGCAAAGCCCTCCCCATCCCTGAAAAACCTCTCCCAGAGGGAGAGGTTTTGGGTTTACGCCCGCCGCCTCGCGGCTTGCTTCACCGTCCCGCCGGCGCTGACCTCGAACCTCGACACCAGCTGGGCCAGCTCGCCGGCCTCCAGCTTCAGGCTGGCCGAGGCGACGGTGGCTTCCTCGACCATGGCCGAGTTGCGCTGGGTCACCTCGTCCATGCGGTTGACGGCGGTGTTGACCTCAGAGAGGCCCGTGGCCTGCTCGCGCGAGGATTGGGCGATCTCCAGGATCAGGCCGTCGATCTTGCCAACCTTGTCGACGATGGTGGCCAGGGCCTCGCCGGTCTCGCCGACCAGCCGCACGCCGCGGCCGACCTGCGAGGTGCTCCTGGCGATCAGGGCCTTGATCTCCTTGGCCGCCTCGGCCGAGCGCTGGGCGAGCGCCCGCACCTCGGAGGCGACGACCGCGAAGCCTTTGCCCGCGTCGCCGGCCCGAGCCGCCTCGACCCCGGCGTTCAGGGCCAGAAGGTTGGTCTGGAAGGCGATCTCGTCGATCACCCCGATGATGCTGGTGATCTTGCCCGAGCTTTCCTCGATCTCGCCCATGGCGGCGACGGCCTCGCCGACGATCTCGCCCGAGCGGGTGGCGTCGATGCGGGCGGCCGAGGCCACCTGCGAAACCTCGCGCGCGCCCTCGGCGCTGCGGTTGACGGTGGCGGTGATCTGGTCGAGGGCGGCGGCCGCCTCCTCCAGGTTCGAGGCCTGGATCTCGGTGCGGCGCGACAGGTCGTCGGCGGCGATCGAGATCTCCTGCGCGCCGGCCCCGACGCTCTGGGTGGCCGAGGCCACCACGCCCATGGCGCCGTCCAGCGACGACATGGCGCTGTTGAAGTCCTCGCGCACCTTGGCGAACTGCGGGTCGACCGGCTTTTCGATGCGGTAGGTCAGGTTGTTGCGGGCCAACTGGTCCAGCCCCGTGGCGATGGCGTTGACGGCCTCGACCCGGCCGGTGACCACGGTGGCGAACTTCACGACCTTGGCGATGCGGCGCTTGTGGTCGAAGATCGGGTTGTACGAGGCCTGGATCCACACCTCGCGGCCGCCCTTGCCCAGGCGCTTGAACTCGGCGGCGACGAACTCGCCGGCGTTCAGCCTGGCCCAGAAGGCCGCGTAGCCGGGCGCATCAGCCTCGGCCGGCTCGACGAACATCCGGTGATGGCGGCCCTGGATCTCGCCCAGCGAATAGCCCAGGGCGTCGAGGAAGTTCTGGTTGGCGGTCAGGATCTCGCCGGCCGGGGTGAACTCGATCACCGCCTGGGCCCGGCCGATGGCCTCCATCTTGCCGTGCTGCTCGGCGGCGCGGCGCTTCTGCTCGGTGATGTCGGTGGCGATCTTGACGATCCGGGTCACCGCGCCGCGCGCGTTGCGGATCGGATTGTACGAGGCCTGGATCCATACCTCGCGGCCGCCCTTGCCCACCCGCAGGTACTCGCGGGCGTCGAATTCGCCGCGACCGAGCTTGGCCCAGAAGGCCGCGTAGTCGCTGCTGGCGGCATAGTCGGGCTCGACGAACAGGCTGTGGTGCTGCCCGACGATCTCGGCCAGGTCGTAGCCCATGGCCGAGCAGAAGTTCGCGTTCGCGGTCAGGATCCGGCCCTTCGGATCGAACTCGATGGTCGCCAGCGACCGGTCGAGGGCCGAGAGGGTCAGGGCGGCCTGAACTTGCGAGCGGTTGAACATGGAAGCCCTTCCAATGCCGATCCGGGGTTTCACCCAGAAAGCGTCCAGCAAGGAGAAGCTTCGGGACGGTCAATAAATGATTGATACTTTCAAGGCGGAAGGTCGCGCCGAGTATATCGTGCCCCGGTTTTCCGATTTTGCACAAAATGTATCGTATCTAAGTCGTTGTTTTTTCGACGCTCGCCGCACGGCGGTCGGCGACCGCAGCAATACTTCGTCACGAAGTGCGGCAAATGCGCTCCCGCGGCGAAAGCTGCACAATCGCAGCGCACAAACCGCCCCGCCTCGCGATTGAAGTGAGCGCTAACATCGTTATCTCGACCTTCGCCCAGCCCTCAACGCCTTGCCAGCCAGGGGCTGTGGACGATTTGCCAAAAGATCAGGCTTTTCGATCGTTCGGCCCAGGAAGGCGGCGCCGTTGTCCGTTCGGACAACGGATCGAAAATATGGGGGCGCCTTATCGTCCAAGTGCGGTTGCGCCTGCGAAATCACGCTCCTATAACGCCGCCACATTCAAGAACCGTCGCGGAAGACCGGTCCCCTCATGAACATTCACGAGCATCAAGCCAAAGCCGTCCTCGCGGAGTTCGGCGCCCCCGTCCCGCGTGGCTTCGCGGCGTTCACCGTCGACGAAGCCGTCGCCGCCGCCGAGAAGCTGGGCGGTCCGGTCTTCGTCGTGAAGAGCCAGATCCACGCCGGCGGCCGCGGCAAGGGCAAGTTCGAGGGCCTCGGCCCCGACGCCAAGGGCGGCGTCCGCGTCGTCAAGTCGGTCGAAGACGTCAAGACCAACGCCGCCGAAATGCTCGGCCGCGTGCTGGTGACGCACCAGACCGGCCCCAAGGGCAAGCAGGTGAACCGCCTCTACATCGAGGAAGGCGCCGCGATCGCCAAGGAATTCTACCTGTCGCTGCTGGTCGACCGTGAAACCTCGATGGTTTCGGTGGTCGCCTCGACCGAAGGCGGCATGGACATCGAAGACGTGGCCCACGCCACGCCGGAGAAGATCCACTCGTTCTCGATCGACCCCGCCACCGGCGTGTGGCCGACCCACCAGCGCGCGCTGGCCAAGGCCCTGGGCCTGACCGGCGGCCTGGCCAAGGAAGCCGCCGTGCTGCTGACGCAGCTCTACACGGCGTTCCTGGCCAAGGACATGGCGATGCTGGAGATCAACCCGCTGATCGTCACCGCCGACGACCACCTGCGCGTCCTGGACGCCAAGCTGTCGTTCGACGGCAACTCGCTGTTCCGTCACCCGGACATCCGCGCGCTGCGCGACGAGAGCGAAGAAGACCCCAAGGAAATCGAAGCCTCGAAGTATGACCTGGCCTACATCGCCCTCGACGGCGAAATCGGCTGCATGGTCAACGGCGCTGGTCTCGCCATGGCCACCATGGACATCATCAAGCTGTACGGCGCCGAGCCGGCCAACTTCCTCGATGTCGGCGGCGGCGCTTCCAAGGAGAAGGTCACCGCGGCCTTCAAGATCATCACCGCCGATCCGGCCGTGAAGGGCATCCTGGTCAACATCTTCGGCGGCATCATGCGCTGCGACATCATCGCGGAAGGCGTCATCGCCGCCGTGAAGGAAGTCGGCCTGACGGTTCCGCTCGTCGTTCGCCTGGAAGGCACCAACGTCGAACTGGGTAAGAAAATCATCTCGGAAAGCGGCCTGAACGTCATCGCCGCCAACGATCTGTCTGACGGCGCCGAGAAGATCGTCGCGGCCGTGAAGGGTGCTCGCTAATCATGTCGATCCTCATCGGTTCTGAAACCAAGGTCATCACCCAGGGCTTCACCGGCGCCCAGGGCACGTTCCACTCGGAACAAGCCATCGCCTACGGCACCAAGATGGTCGGCGGCGTCACCCCGGGTAAGGGCGGCCAGACGCACATCGGCCTGCCGGTGTTCGACACTGTCGGCGAAGCCAAGGAAGCCACCGGCGCCGACGCCTCGGTGATCTACGTCCCGCCGCCCTTCGCGGCCGACTCGATCCTGGAAGCCATCGACGCCGAGATCCCGCTGATCGTCTGCATCACCGAAGGCATCCCGGTGCTGGACATGGTGCGCGTGAAGAAGGCCCTGCAAGGCTCCAAGTCGCGCCTGATCGGCCCGAACTGCCCGGGCGTCCTGACGCCGAACCAGTGCAAGATCGGCATCATGCCGGGTTCGATCTTCTCGGAAGGCTCGGTCGGCGTCGTGTCGCGTTCGGGCACCCTGACCTACGAAGCCGTGTTCCAGACCACCAACGCGGGCCTGGGCCAGACCACGGCCGTCGGCATCGGCGGCGACCCGGTCAAGGGCACCGAGTTCATCGACGTGCTGGAACTGTTCCTGGCCGACGAAGCCACCAAGTCGATCGTCATGATCGGTGAGATCGGCGGCTCGGCCGAAGAAGAAGCGGCTCAGTTCCTGAAGGACGAAGCCAAGCGCGGCCGCAAGAAGCCCATGGTCGGCTTCATCGCCGGTCGCACGGCTCCTCCGGGCCGTCACATGGGTCACGCCGGCGCCATCATCTCGGGCGGCAAGGGCGGCGCCGAGGACAAGATCGCTGCGATGGAAGAAGCGGGCATCCGCGTCTCGCCGTCGCCGGCGAAGCTGGGCGAGACCCTGCTCGAAGTCCTCAAGGGCTAAAAGACTACCGAAACCCCGCCCTGCGCGGGGCCCAGGTTTTTTGCGACCGCCAGTCGACGATCCGAAAAAATCACCTGGGCCCCGCCGCACGGCGCGGGCGACGGGTGATTGAGAGACTATATTTACGGGACCGGTGTCTAACCGGTCCCGTAAACGGATCCGAAGCGCAGCGGCCGAAAATGGATAGCGGCCAACCGGTCGTCGCGCTTCATGTTTGAAACGAGCTCGTGATCCCGCCGGATGGCCTCGGCGGGCGAGCATCGAGGCGAAGACGATGGCGGACGACGCAGGCATCATCAATCAGGTCTTGACCGAGACCTCCTTCCTCTACGGCGCGAACGCCGCATTCGTTGAGGACCTCTACGCCCAGTGGGCGGAGAACCCCGGGTCGGTCGAGCCCTCTTGGAACGCCTTCTTCTCCTCGCTGGCCGAGCAGGCCGATCAGGTCAAGCGCGCCGCCAAGGACCCGGCCTGGACGCCCAAGAGCGTCCCCGCCGCCCGCCCCGACTGGCTCTCCGCGCTCGACGGCCAGTGGGCCAGCGTCGCCCCCGCCGTCGAAGCCAAGATCGCCAAGGCGGTCGAGGGCAAGGCCCCCGGCGCCTCCGCCGAAGCCGTCCGCGCCGCCACGCTGGACAGCCTGCGCGCCATCATGATGATCCGGGCCTACCGGATGCGCGGCCACCTCGCCGCCAACCTCGACCCGCTGGGCCTGGACCCCGCCAAGGACGCCAGCGAGCTGGATCCGGCGACCTACGGCTTCGCCGAGGCCGACTACGACCGTCCGATCTTCCTCGACTTCGTGCTGGGTCTGGAGACCGCCACGATCCGCGAGATCCTGTCGATCCTGCGCCGCACCTACTGCGGCAATGTCGGCGTCCAGTACATGCACATCTCCGACCCGGCCGAGAAGGCCTGGCTGCAGGAGCGCATCGAAGGCCGCGACAAGGAGATCGTGTTCTCCAAGGAGGGCAAGGTCGCCATCCTCAAGAAGCTGGTCGAGGCCGAGGGCTTCGAGCGCTTCCTGCACAAGCGTTTCCCCGGCACCAAGCGCTTCGGCCTCGACGGCGGCGAAGCCATGGTCCCGGCCATGGAGCAGATCATCAAGCGCGGCGGCGCGCTGGGCGTGAAGGACATCGTCCTGGGCATGCCGCACCGCGGCCGCCTGAACGTGCTGGCCGCCGTGATGGGCAAGCCCTACCACGTGATCTTCCACGAGTTCCAAGGCGGCTCGTCGGTCCCCTCGGACGTCGAGGGTTCGGGCGACGTGAAGTACCACATGGGCGCTTCGTCGGACCGTGAGTTCGACGACAACAAGGTCCACCTGTCGCTGACGGCCAACCCGTCGCACCTGGAAATCGTCAACCCGGTCGTCATCGGCAAGGCCCGCGCCAAGCAGGCCTTCCTGCTGCGCGAGACCCCGGACGCCGGTCGCGGCCACGTGCTGCCGCTGCTGCTGCACGGCGACGCGGCCTTCGCCGGCCAGGGCGTCGTGGCCGAGTGCTTCACCCTGTCGGGCCTGAAGGGCTACCGCACGGGCGGCACCATCCACTTCATCGTCAACAACCAGATCGGCTTCACGACCAGCCCGCGCTACTCGCGCAGCTCGCCCTACCCCAGCGACATGGCGCTGATG
The DNA here is from genome assembly GCF_036889365.1 of Caulobacter sp. CCNWLW153. Taxonomy (NCBI): domain Bacteria; kingdom Pseudomonadati; phylum Pseudomonadota; class Alphaproteobacteria; order Caulobacterales; family Caulobacteraceae; genus Caulobacter; species Caulobacter sp. CCNWLW153. The sequence goes on along the minus strand of NZ_JBAKFV010000010.1, from coordinate 164,579 downwards.
GTCGAGGCCCCGATCTTCCACGTGAACGGCGACGACCCCGAAGCCGTGGTGTTCGCGGCCAAGGTCGCCACCGAATATCGCCAGATGTTCGGCAAGGACGTGGTCATCGACATGGTCTGCTACCGTCGCTTCGGTCACAACGAAGGCGACGATCCGACCATGACGTCGCCGCTGATGTACGCGAAGATCAAGGGCCACCCCTCGACGCGCGAACTGTACGCCAACCGCCTGATCGCCGAAGGCCAGATCAGCCAGGCCGAGTCCGACGCCTGGGTCGGCGAGTTCGAGACCTTCCTCGACAAGGAATTCGAGTCCGGCAAGAGCTACAAGGCCAACAAGGCCGACTGGCTGGACGGCAAGTGGAAGGGCCTGGCCCAGCCGGGCGACGAAGAGCGCCGCGGCAAGACCGACGTTCCGCTCGCCAAGCTGCAGGAACTGGCCGCCAAGATCACGGCCATCCCGGAACGCATCGACGCCCACAAGACCGTGCGCCGCGCGATCGAGAACCGTCGTGACGCCTTCACCAAGGGCGAAGGCCTCGACTGGGGCGCCGCCGAGCACATGGCCTTCGCCACCCTGCTCGACGAAGGCTTCCCCGTTCGCCTGTCGGGCCAGGACTCGGTCCGCGGCACCTTCACCCAGCGCCACTCCGACGTCATCGACCAGAAGACCGAAGAGCACTATACGCCGCTGAACAACATCCGCCCCGGCCAGGCCAACTACGAAGTCATCGACTCGGCCCTGTCGGAAGAGGCGGTGCTGGGCTTCGAGTACGGCTTCTCGCTGGCCGACCCGAACACCCTGACCCTGTGGGAAGGCCAGTTCGGCGACTTCGTGAACGGCGCCCAGGTGGTGATCGACCAGTTCATCAGCTCGGGCGAGCGCAAGTGGCTGCGCATGAGCGGTCTCGTGATGCTGCTGCCGCACGGCTACGAAGGCCAGGGCCCCGAGCACAGCTCGGCCCGCCTCGAGCGCTTCCTGCAGTCGTGCGCGGAAGACAACATGCAGGTCGTCAACTGCACCACGCCGGCCAACTACTTCCACGCCCTGCGTCGCCAGATGCACCGTGAGTACCGCAAGCCGCTGATCGTGATGTCGCCCAAGAGCCTGCTGCGCCACAAGCGCGCCGTCTCGAACCTGAGCGACCTGGCCGAAGGCACCGCCTTCCACCGCGTGATGGTGGACGGCGCCGAAGCCGGCTGCGACGTCGGCGGGATCACGCTGAAGAGCGACGATCAGATCAAGCGCGTCATCATGTGCTCGGGCAAGGTCTACTTCGACCTGATCGACCAGCGCGCCAAGACCGGTCGCGACGACGTCTACATCCTGCGCCTGGAGCAGTTCTATCCGTGGCCGATGAAGTCGGTCATGGGCGTCCTGAACCGCTTCAAGAACGCCGAGCTGCTGTGGGTCCAGGAAGAGCCGAAGAACATGGGCGGCTGGACCTTCGTCGATCCGTGGATCGAGCTGACCCTCGACAAGATGGACATCAAGGCCAAGCGCGCCCGCTATGTGGGCCGTCCGGCGAGCGCCTCGACCGCCGCCGGCCTGATGAGCCGCCACCTCAAGGAGCTCGAAGCCTTCCTCACCGAAGCCTTCGCCTAAGAGCACCAACCTTCAAGCCGCCGCGCCCTCGGACTTGTTCGATAGGCGCGGCGGCCTAAGTTCGTTTAGACCCCGACCGCCAGATCAAAGAGACATCGGAACCTGACATGGCCGACATCATGACCCCCGCCCTGGGCGAATCCGTCACCGAAGCGACGGTCGCCCGCTGGACCAAGAAGGCCGGGGAGGCCGTGAAGAAGGACGAGCTGCTCGTCGAGCTGGAAACCGACAAGGTCAGCCTCGAAGTCGTCTCGCCGGCCGACGGCGTCCTGGCCGCGATCAGCGCCGAGGAAGGCGCCACCGTGGTTCCGGGCACGGTCCTGGGCGTGGTGACCGAAGGCGCCACCGCCTCGGCCGCTCCGGCCGCCGCCGCTCCGGCCCCGGCCGCTGCTCCGGCGCCCGCCCCGGCTCCGGTCGCCGCCGCTCCGGCCGCTCCGGCCGCCGCTCCGGTCAGCCCGGCCCCGGCCCGCGTCGCCGCCGAGAACAACCTCGACCTGTCGAAGGTCGTCGGCACCGGCAAGGACGGCCGCGTGACCAAGGGCGACGCGCTCGCCGCCCTGGAAGCCCGCGCCAGCGCCCCGGCGCCGGCCGCCGCTCCGGCCGCGCCGCGCGCCCTGCACGAACGCGAAGAGCGCGTGAAGATGACGCGCCTGCGTCAGACGATCGCCCGTCGCCTGAAGGAAGCCCAGAACACGGCCGCCATGCTGACGACCTTCAACGAGGTCGACATGAGCGCGGTCATGGCCCTGCGCGCCCAGTACAAGGACGTGTTCGAAAAGCGCCACGGCGTGAAGCTGGGCTTCATGTCCTTCTTCACCAAGGCCGTCGTGGCCGCGCTGAAGGCGATCCCGGACGTCAACGCCGAGATCGACGGCCAGGACGTCATCTACAAGAACCACTACGACATCGGCGTCGCCGTCGGCACCGACAAGGGCCTGGTGGTTCCGGTCGTCCGTGACGCCGACGCGCTGAACCTGGCCGAGATCGAAAAGACCATCGGCGACCTCGGCAAGAAGGCCCGCACCGGCGGCCTGGCCATCGAGGACATGCAGGGCGGCACCTTCACGATCACCAACGGCGGCATCTACGGTTCGCTGATGTCGACCCCGATCCTGAACGCGCCGCAGTCGGGCATCCTGGGCATGCACGCGATCAAGGAACGCGCCATGGTCATCAACGGCAAGATCGAGATCCGCCCGATGATGTACCTGGCCCTGTCGTACGACCACCGCGTCGTCGACGGCGCCGGCGCCGTGACCTTCCTGGTCAAGGTCAAGGAAGCCCTGGAAGACCCGCAGCGCCTGCTGCTGGACCTGTAAGGGTTTCAGTCTTTCGAGACATGGAAAGGGGCCGCGAAAGCGGCCCCTTTTTTCTTTGATCAGAAGATCCTCCCCCTCTGGGGGAGGCGGCCGAAGGCCGGTGGGGGGACGTTTTCAGCTCCCGAAACGACGGCCGATTTCCCGACTACGCCCCCCTCCGACCGCTACGCGGTCTCCTCCCCCATAGGGGGAGGTTCCTCATTCCGCGTCCCACCTGAACGCCGCGTCGATCCAGTCGCCGATGCGACCATCCGGACGGGCCAGGCCGTAGACCGCCGCCATCTCTTCATCGGTCAGGGCGAAATCGAAGATCGCGAAGTTCTCGGCCAGGCGGGCCGGGTTCTTGGTGCGCGGGATGGTGATCACACCCTGCTGCACCTGCCAGCGCAGGGTCACCTGGCCCGGAGTCTTGCCGTACTTGTCGCCAATGGCCTTCAGCACCGGATCGTCGCCGACCTTGCCCTGGGCCAGCGGCGACCAGGCGGTCAGCGAGGCGCCCAGCTTGTCGGCCGTGGCCCGCAGGGTCTTCTGCGACAGGTAGGGGTGGTACTCGACCTGGTTGGTGGCCAGCGGGGCTTCGGAAAGGCCGGCGGCCTCCTCCATCAGCGCCGAGGGAAAGTTCGACAGGCCGATGGCCCGCGCGCGACCGTCGGCCTTCACCGCGTTGAGCGCGGCGATGGTCTCGGCCAGGGCCGGCTTGGGTTTGGGCCAATGCAGCAGCAGGAGGTCGACCTGGTCGACGCGCAGCTTCTTCAGGCTCTCGTCGACCGAGCGCTGCAAGTCACCCTCGGCGAACTTGTCGATCCACACCTTGGTGGTGACGAAGATCTCGCCCCGAGCCACGCCGGTGGCCGCCAGCGCCGCGCCGACGTCCTGCTCGTTGCCGTAGATCTGGGCGGTGTCGACATGCCGATAGCCGAGCTCCAGCGCCTTCTCGGTCATGGTCTGAGCCATGCCGTTCTCCAGCTGGTAGGTGCCCAGGCCGATGGCGGGGATCTCGACATCGCCCGAACGGACGCCGGGGGTGGGGTTCGACATGGGAAGCTCCGGAAATCTGGTCAGCCGGATATAGGCGCCCCGCCCCGCTTCGCCAGCCGAAGTTGCAGGTGCTGCAGGCCGGTCAGCAGCAGCGTGAGCGCGTAGAAGCCGGCCGACATCGCGACCATGGTCACCAGCACGGCGGGATAGCCGCGCTTGGCCACGTCGAGGAACGGGTAGGGATAGAAGCCCGAGATCGCCCCGTGCAGCAGCGTCCAGGCGCCGAAGGCGGCGGGGAACGCCAGCGCCTTCCAGGCCTGGCTCCAGCGGGCGGCCTCGCGCGGCGGAAAAGCCAGCAGATCGGCGAGATAGAGCAGCGGCGCGGCCGTGTGCAGCAGGGTGTCGGCGACCAGCTGCCAGCCCTTCGGGTCCCACAGCCCCGCCAGCAGCCAGTGATAGATGGCGCCGGTCACGGCAATGTAGACGCCCACCGCCACCCGCGTTCCCGCGCGCCGCGCCCAGAGCGCCAGCCGCGATCCTGGCGCCAGCGCCGGCGCGGCCAGCACCAATCCGACGGCGATGTTGCTGAGGATGGTGAAGTAGCTGAAGAACCGCACGGTCGAGACCGCCGCCCGGGCCGCGTCCTCGCCGGCCACCATCAGGACATATTGCAGCACGACGCCGAACCAGACGACGGCGGCGGCGAGCAGGCGCCAGGCGCGCAACGGATCAGGCCCGCGCGTCATGGGTCCTGGAGACCTTCTTCGGCACGCAGGCGCGCCAGTGACGCTCGAGCAGGCTCTTGACCGTCCCCGCCTCGGCCGCCGACAGCCGCGCCAGCACCGTCGGATAGTTCCGGTAGTGGTCGGTGAAATAGAACGCCTCGGGCGCCGCCTCGATCAGCATCTCGCGCTCGTCGAACGGCACGCCGGGCAGCACCAGGCTGTCGCCGTCCTCCTTCAGCCTCGTCAGGAACTTGCCGTTCGCCTTCAGGCAGGGATAGCCATAGGACGTCCCGTCCGCGACCAGCGGCAGGGCCAGGGCGAAGGCGCGGACCTCGTCATAGGTGATGGGCATGGGCGAAGCTCCCCTCCCGCGACTATAGAGGGACCATGAGCGCGGAAAACACCCTGAAGACGCCGATCCTCGTGCTGGGGGCCACCAGCCTGATCGGGACCTTCCTGATGGAGCGGCTGCAGGCCGCCGGCCACGAGCCCATGGGCCTGTCGCGCCGGCCGCCCTACGGCTTCTCGGCCAGCGGCGACGCCTGCTGGATCGACGCCGACCTCAAGGGCGACGACCTGGCCGAACAGCTGCCCGGCGCGGCCACGGTGTTCTCGCTGTCGCCGATCTGGCTGCTGCCGGCCGTGCTGCCGCTGCTGAAGGCGCGGGGCATGAAGCGCCTGGTGGCCTTCTCCTCGACCAGCCGCTTCACCAAGCAGGACTCGCCCGAGGCTTCCGAGCGCGTGGTGGCCAAGGCCCTGGCCGACGCGGAAGACGCCGTCGAGGCCTTCTGCTCGGAGCAAGGCGTGGCCTGGACCATCCTGCGGCCCACCCTGATCTACGCCGAGGGCCGCGACGGCAATGTCAGCCGCCTGGCCGGCCTTATCCGCCGCTTCAAGGTGCTGCCGCTGTCGGGGGCCGGCGAGGGCCTGCGCCAGCCGGTCCATGCCGACGACCTGGCCGCCGGAGCGATCGCCGCCGCCGCCGCGCCCGCCGCCCTCGACCGCGCCTACGCCCTGGTCGGCGGCGAGACCCTGCCCTATCGCCAGATGGCCCGCCGGGTGTTCGAGGGCCTGGGCCGGCGACCGGCGATCCTCGTGCTGCCGCCTTGGCTGTTTTCCCTGCTGCTGACCCTGGCGCGGCCGTTCTTTCCCGGCGCCACGGCGGCCATGGGCGCGCGGATGAGCCAGGACCTGGTGTTCGACTCGTCCGACGCGGTCAGGGATTTCGGGTGGGCGCCGCGGGATTTCCGGCCTCGGTTTTAAGGCGCTCCCCCTGAAGGGGGAGCTGTCGCGAAGCGACTGAGGGGAAGTTTCAGCGGCGCGTCAGCAAGCACTTCCCCCTCCGGCCCTTCGGGCCACCTCCCCCTTCAGGGGGAGGATCTTCAAGCCAACCCAGCCTGACCGTAATACAGCGCCCCCGCCGCCGGCCGCTTCAGGCCCCGGGCAATACGCGGGCCGAACTTGGTCGCCGACAGCAGGCGCGACACCATCGCCTCGTCGCCGGCCCGGCGGAACGCCCGGGCCGAAGCCGACCACAGGGCCGTGGTGGCCGGGTGCGGCAGGACGACGCCCGCCGCCAGGCCCAGGGCCAGCAGGCTCCAGCCGACGATACGGTTCGAAATCGGGGCGGGACGGGTCATCGGATGTCTCCTTTCATGGGGTGGAGGAGGACCGCCGGGGGCTGGGCGGGTGGCGGTCCTCCTCGGGCCGCCGAGCGAGCGTCTACTCGGCGGCGATGGGGGCCGCGTCGAACGCGATCCCCAGTCTCGAAGCGACGCCCGCGGCATAGGCCGGGTCGGCGCGGTGGAAGTGGACCAGCTGGCGACGCACGATCGCCTCGGGCACGCCCTGCATGGCGCCGGCGATGTTGCTAAACAGCGCCGCCTGCTGGGCCGGGCTCATCAGCCGAAACAGCGCGCCCGGCTGGGCGTAGTCGTCATTGCCCAAGCGGTGATCGAAGCGGTCGGCGTCGCCATGCAAGGGCAGCGGCGGCTCGGCCACGGACGGCTCCTGCACCGGCCCGCCGAAGCTGCTCGGCTCGTACCAGGCCTGCGTCCGCTTCGGCGCGTCGAAGCGCATGGCGCCGTCGGCGTGGTAGTGGTTCACCGGGCAGCGCGGACGATTGACCGGCAGCGCCTCGTAGTGCGTGCCCACCCGATAGCGGTGCGCGTCGGCATAGGCGAACAGCCGGCCTTGCAGCACCTTGTCGGGCGAGAAGCCGATCCCGGGCACGATGTTCGACGGCGAGAACGAGCTCTGCTCGACCTCGGCGAAATAGTTGTCCGGGTTGCGGTTCAGCTCCAGCACGCCGACCTCGATCAGCGGGAAGTCGGCGTGCGGCCACACCTTGGTCAGGTCGAACGGATCGAACGCGGTCTCGCGCGCTTCCGCCTCCGTCATGATCTGCACCTTCAGGGTCCAGCGCGGGTAGTCGCCGCCCTCGATGGCCTCGAACAGGTCGCGCTGGGCGCTCTCGCGGTCGCCCGCGATCACCGCATTGCCCTCGTCGTTGGTCCAGGTGCGGATCCCCTGCTGGGACTTGAAGTGGAACTTCACCCACACCCGCTCATTGGCGTCATTGATGAAGCTGTAGGTGTGGCTGCCGAAGCCGTGCATGTGGCGATAGCCCTGCGGCAGGCCGCGATCCGAGAACAGGATCGTCACTTGGTGCAGGCTCTCGGGGCTCAGGCTCCAGAAGTCCCACATCGCCGTCGGCGAGCGCAGGTTCGACACCGGGTGGCGCTTCTGGGTGCGGATGAAGTCGGGGAACTTCAGCGGGTCGCGGATGAAGAACACCGGGGTGTTGTTGCCCACCAGGTCCCAGTTGCCCTCCTCGGTATAGACCTTCAAAGCAAAGCCGCGCACGTCGCGCTCGGCGTCGGCCGCGCCGCGCTCGCCGGCCACGGTGGAAAAGCGCAGCAGCACTTCGGACTGGGCGCCTGGCTGCAGGGCCTTGGCCTTGGTCCAGGCGCTGATGTCGTGGGTGATGGTCAGCGTTCCATACGCCGCCGAACCCTTGGCGTGGACCACGCGCTCGGGGATGCGCTCGCGGTTCTGGTGCGCCAGCTTCTCGATCAGCTGGTAGTCCTGCATCAGGAGCGGGCCGCGCGGGCCGGCCGACAGGCTGTTCTGGTTGTCCGCGACGGGCGCGCCGGCCGTGGTGGTCAGGATGGTCTTGGTCATGTCGCCCTCGTCGAATTTCGTAGCGCCACTGTCGCGGGCGGCGTTCGATAAATCCAACTGATCGTTTTTCTCGGCAGGATCGGAAAATCCTATCGAACAGCAACCCGGGCGATCACGCGGTTCTTGGAAGGACGCATCGGCTCGACCCGGCGGGCGCGGCGGTTTAAGCCAAGCCGCATGACCGCCATCCTGCCCGACGCCGCCGCCGCCAACTGGGTCGACCGCTACGCCCCCGAGCCCCTGCGCCCCTGGCTGAAGCTGGGGCGCTTCGATCGTCCGGCCGGCATCTGGCTTTTGATGCTGCCCGGCTGGCAGGGCATCGCCCTGGCCGCGGCCGAGAAGGGCCAGCTGCCCAATCCCTGGCTGCTGATCGCCTTCTTCGTCGGGGCGGCGCTGATGCGGGCGGCCGGCTGCGCCTTCAACGACATCGTCGACCGCGACTTCGACGCCCAGGTGGCCCGCACGGCCCTGCGCCCGATCCCGGCCGGCCTGATCACCGTCAAGCAGGCCTGGCTGTTCCTGGTCGGCTGCAGCCTGACCAGCTTCCTGATCCTGATCTGCCTGGGCTGGGTCGCCATTGGACTCGGGGTGGCCTCGCTGGTGCTGGTGGCCGGCTATCCGTTCATGAAGCGGATCACCTGGTGGCCGCAGGCGTGGCTGGGCCTGACCTTCAACTGGGGCACCCTCTTGGGCTACGCCGCGGCCACCCACACCCTGTCGTGGTCGGCCGCCCTGCTCTACGCCTCGGGCATCTTCTGGACCCTGGGCTACGACACGATCTACGCCATCCAGGACATCGAGGACGACGCCCTGGCCGGGGTGAAGTCGTCGACCCGTCGCCTGGGCTCCAGGGTCCGCGAGGGCGTGGCGGTGTTCTACGTCCTGGCCTTCGCGCTGGCGCTCGCGGCCGCCTGGGTCGGGGGCCTTGGGCCGCTGTTCCTGCCGCTGCTGGGCCTGTTCGGCCTGCACCTGTCGCGCCAGGCCGTGGCCGTGCGCGTCGACGACGGCCCCGGCGCGCTGAAGATCTTCAAGTCCAACGCCCAGGCCGGCGCGATCCTGGTCCTGGCCCTGGTGGCCGGACTGTGGAGCCCGGCGGGGCTGTAGAAAAATGAACCCTCTCCCGGAGGAGAGAGGGAGGGGCCCAGGCGACAGCCTGGGAGGGTGAGGGGTCACGTCGCCAACCGTCGCGCCGGCACGCCGTCCTCAGTCCCTAACCCCTCATCCGACCTGCTTCGCAGGCCACCTTCTCCCTCCAGGGAGAAGGAAGATCAGAACGGCCCCGCGCGGTAGATCCGCTCCATCGACCTCTCCAGCTCGCCCAGCCGGCGGTCATAGGCCCGCGCCAGGCACGTCCGGTTGGCCTTGCAGCCCGCGCGATCGTTCAGCCAGGCCTGCTGGCCGTCCATCAACGCCCCGCGCGCGCCCATGCCCATGGTGCGCTTGTTGATGTCGTAGAGAACGGCCATCCGCACGTCCTTGTCGTTCAGCGTCCGGTCGGCGCAGATCGCCTTTTCGTCGGCCCGCCTGGCCTTGGCGCAGTCGAAGCTGGCCGCGTGCGCGGCGCCCGCGAAGCCTAGCGAGACAAGGGCGACGGCGATCGACAAGCGCATGAAAATCCTCCGGAAACGGACGTGACCTAACGGCATTCTGTCGGCCAGAACCTGAATGTGCGATGATCCGTTCCATGGCCGTCGCCGCTCGCATCAAGCCGCAGGAGCTGTTCGCGCCCGAGGAATGGGCCCGCCTGTCGGCGCGCTCGTCCTGGCGCGGGATCGCCATGGTCGCCCACGCCTGGGGCGTGATCCTGGCGGCCGGCGCGCTCTTCGTGATCTGGCCCAATCCGCTGACCTACATCGTCGCGGTGATGCTGATCGGCGCCCGGCAACTGGGCCTGGCGATCCTGATGCACGAGGCCGCGCACGGGGGCCTGCATCCCAATCTGAAGGTCAACGACTGGCTGGGTGAGTGGCTGTGCGCCGCGCCGCTGGGGGCGTCGCTCAACAGCTATCGCCCCTACCACCTGACCCACCACAAGTTCGCCCAGCAGGCCGAGGACCCGGATCTGGTGCTGTCGGCGCCGTTCCCCACCACCCGCGCCTCTCTGCGCCGCAAGATCGTCCGTGACCTGACGGGCCAGACCTTCTTCAAGCAGCGGCTGGGACCAATCATCGCCGGCCTGAAGCAGCGCGCCGACGGCCAGGCCCCCGGCGCGATCTTCGCCCGCGCGGCGGCGGGCCAGAAGCGGTTCCTGCTGATCAACCTGGCCATGCTCGTGGTGTTGAGCGTCGCGGGCCTGTGGTGGGCGTGGTTCGCCCTGTGGCTCGTGCCGATGGCCACCTGGTTCCCGCTGGTCACGCGCCTGCGCAACATCGCCGAGCACGCCCTGGTCGCCAAGGACGAGCCAGACCCGTTCCGCCACGCCCGCACCACCCGGGCCAACTGGCTCGAGCGGGCCCTGGTCGCGCCCTACCACGTCAATTTCCACGCCGAGCATCACCTGTTCATGCACGTGCCCTGCTGGAACCTGCCCCGCGCGCACCGGCTGCTGCGGGAAAAGGGGCTGACGGAGGGGATGCTGACCGCGCCGGGCTATCTGACGGTGCTGAAGGCGGCGTCCGGGAAAGTTGCCTGACCCTATACTTTCCCGTCATTCCCGCCCTTGTGGCGGGAACCCCTCCATAAGCCGCAAGGGCAGACGTGACGGATCGCTGGCGATCCGCTGGCGCCTCACGTGCGAGCGTAACCAGGGGTTCCCGCCACAAGGGCGGGAATGACGGGCGGATAGGTTGGCGGCCTACTGGTCTCGCCGTCGCGCCGATGCTCTAACCGCCCCCATGATCGTCCAGACCCTGGAAGGCCGTCGGGCCTTCATCGCCGACAACACCCGCCTGCTGCCCACGCCGCACGCGCCCGAGCTGGTGCTGCATCTGGCCGACGAGATCACGCCGCTGTGGAAGCTGACCGAGGAGGCGCTGGAGGAAATCGGCCTGCCGCCGCCGTTCTGGGCCTTCGCCTGGGCGGGCGGCCAGGCCCTGGCGCGCTACGTGCTGGACCACCCGCAGATCGTGCGCGGCAAGACCGTGATCGATTTCGCCACCGGCTCGGGAATCGTCGCGGTGGCGGCGATGAAGGCGGGCGCCAAAAGCGTGCTGGCGGCCGACATCGACGTCTTCTGCGAGGCGGCGGTGGCGATGAACGCAGAGGCCAACGGCGTGGAGATCGCCTTCACCGACGCCAACCTGCTGGACGCCCCGCCCCCGCCGGCCGATGTGCTGCTGGCCGGCGACATCTGCTACGAGGGGCCGATGGCGGCGGCCGTCATGGCCTGGCTGGGGAAGGGCCGCGCGGCCGGCGCCACGGTGCTGGTCGGCGATCCGGGCCGCACCTACTTCCCCAAGGACGGCCTGGAAAAGCTGGCCGAGTACCAGGTGCCCACCACCCGCGAGCTGGAAGACCTGGCCATCAAGCGCACCAGCGTCTGGACTCTGCCCTGAGCGGAAGTTAGAACATAATGAGAACATATCGAGGGGCACGCCCATGCGCGAAGACGGCAAGATCGACTACATCGAATGGGCGGGCGGCGAACTGCCGGCGACCAAGGCCTTCTACGCCGCCGCCTTCGGCTGGAGCTTCACCGACTACGGCCCCGGCTACACCGCCTTCGAGGGCCAGGGCGCCGACGGCGGCTTCGTGGGCGACATCACCGAGGAACCGGCCAAGCCGCTGGTCATCCTCTACGCCCACGACCTGGAAGCCATGGAGGCCAAGGTCACGGCCGCCGGCGGCGTGATCGTCAAGCCGATCTTCGAGTTCCCGGGCGGTCGCCGCTTCCACTTCATCGACCCGGCCGGCAACGAACTGGCCGTCTGGAGCGCCACCGGCTTCGAATAAATGATCCTCCCCCTCTGGGGGAGGTGGCCCGGAGGGCCGGAGGGGGGCCGTTTTCAGCTTTCGCAGACCTGACCGATTGCGCAGCCGCTTCCCCCTCAGTCGCTCCGCGACAGCTCCCCCTTCAGGGGGAGCATCTCGAGCCTGCCGCCCCCTGCTAAAACCGTCACACATCGCTTTCAAACTCCGACGCCTGACGATCGGCCGGGCTTGGGGGAAGCGACATGGGCGAGCGGACGTGCGGTTCCTGCGGCCTGTGCTGCAAGGTGCTGGCCATCGAGGCCCTGGCCAAGCCGGACGGCGTCTGGTGCGGCCATTTCAGAAAGGGCGGCGGCTGCGGGTCCTACGAGACCCGGCCCGACGCCTGTCGCGGCTTCCACTGCCTGTGGCTGACCTCGGAAAAGCTCGACGAGGCCTGGCGGCCCGACAAGGCCGGCTTCGTCATGTACCCCGACCGCGACGGCAAGCGGCTCAATGTCGTGGTCGATCCCGGCAAGCCCACGGCCTGGAAGCGCTCGCCCTACTACGAGCGCATCAAGGCGATGTCGCAGCGCGCCTATGACGGCTACGAGCTGGTGGTCTGCGTCGGCGACCGCCGCACCGTGGTCTTCCCCAGCCAGGACGTGGACCTGGGCGTGCTCGATCCCGGCCACAAGCTGGTCAGCGGCTATGTCACCCGCGACGGCGCGCAGGTTCCCTTCGCCATGGTGCTGAGCGACCCGGAGGGGTGAGGGCTGCGCGGCGGCGGTGGGTTTTGCCCCCCTCAGCCCCTGTCTTGGCCTCCCTCGGCCTAGTGGCGAGAGCCCATGCCGGCGACAGCTCGGACCTCGGCCGTCCTCGAACGGCCTGAGCAGCGGAACGATGGATCCTGGACGCCGGCCCCAGGAAGGCGATCGAGATTATGGGACCGAAACCTGGCAGCAGCCTGTCGGCAGGACGTTCCCAGCCGGCCCCAACAAGCCTATCTAGCCGCCCATGAGCGATTTCGAGGATGACGACGACAACGGAGGCAAGCGCCGGGCGCTGTCCAACGGCCAGGTGCTGGGCTTCCTGGCGCGGTTCTGGCTGCGCCGGAAGACGATCTTCGCCGCCGGCGTGATCCTGACCCTGGTGGCCGTGGCCTTCGACCTGGCCCTGCCCTGGGCCTCGGGCAAGCTGATCGACGTGGTCGCCGCCGGCCACAAGGACCAGGCCTGGGGCGCATGGGCGGCCTTCGTCGGCGTCTACCTGGCCTTCTCGCTGATCCGCAACGTCGCCCACCGGTTCTGGATTCCGCTGGCCGCCCGCAACATGGAGGAGATGACCAACGAGGGCTTCGCCCGCGTGCAGGCCTTTTCGTCCGACTGGCACGCCGACAGCTTCGCCGGCGCCACGGTGCGCAAGCTGACCCGCGCCATGTGGGGCTATGACAGCGTCACCGACGCCTTCACCATCTGGCTCGTGCCCAGCCTGATCGTGCTGGTCGGCCTGTCGGTGATGATGCTGGTGCGACAGCCCCTGGCCGGGGCCATCTCGCTGGGCGTGGTGGTGCTGTACCTGGCGGTGAACCTGTGGATCACCGAGCGCTATGTCCGCCCGTCCAATCTGAAGTCCAACGCCCTGGACTCGGCCATCGGCGGGGCCCTGGCCGACGCGGTGACCTCCAACCCCACCGTCAAGGCCTTCGGCGCCGAAGGCCGCGAGACCGAACGCCTGGCGCAGGTCACCGCCGCCTGGCGCGACGCGGTGATGGTCACCTGGAACCGCTTCACCGACGTGTGGCTGGGCCAGAACCTGCTCCTGGTGCTGCTGCAGGCGGGGCTGTCGGGCGCGATGGTCTGGAGCTGGCTGCAAGGCAAGGCCGGCCCCGGCGACGTCGCCTTCGCCATCACCGCCTTCCTGCTGATGAGCGGCTACCTGCGCAACATGGGCGAGAACATCCGCATGCTGCAGAAGGGTCTGGACGACAGCGAGGACGCCGCCGCCTGGGCCACCCTGACGCCGCAGGTCGCCGACCAGGCGGGCGCGCCCGACTTCGTGCCCGGCCCCGGCGAGATCGCCTTCCAGGGCGTGACCTTCGCCTACCGCAACGCCGGCGCGCCGCTGTACGACCGCTTCTCGCTGGACATCGCGCCGGGCGAGAAGGTGGCCCTGGTCGGCCCGACGGGTTCGGGCAAGTCGACCTTCGTCAAGCTGATCCAGCGCCTGCACGACCTGCAGGGCGGACGGATCCTGATCGACGGCCAGGACGTGGCCCGCGTGACGCAAGGCAGCTTGCGCCGCGCCATCGCCGTGGTGCCGCAGGACCCGGCCCTGTTCCACCGCTCCCTGCTCGACAACATCGCCTACGGCCGCCCCGACGCGACCTTCGACCAGGTGGTGGAGGCCGCGAAAAAGGCCCGCGCCCACGACTTCATCCTCAAGCTGCCGCACGGCTACGACACCCTGGTCGGCGAGCGCGGCATCAAGCTGTCGGGCGGCGAGCGCCAGCGCGTGGCCATCGCTCGCGCCTTCCTGACCGACGCCCCGATCCTGGTGCTGGACGAGGCCACCTCGTCGCTCGACGTCGAGACCGAGGCCCTGGTTCAGGAGGCCGCCGAGGCCCTGATGCAGGGCCGCACGACGATCGTCATCGCCCACCGCCTGTCGACCGTGCGCGGCGCCGACCGCATCCTGGTGTTCCAGAACGGCCGGGTCGTCGAGGAAGGCCGCCACGCCGACCTCAAGGCGGCCGGCGGGGTCTATGCCCGGCTGAACGCGGTCAGCGAGGGCGCTTAAGGTTCAGCGGGCGCGCGAGACGATCGCGCCGTCCGTCCGCGCACCGGCGGGCGGACAGGCCTTGTCTTCCGGCGTGATCGAGAGGCGCGCGCCGCCGACCAGCAGGTCCTGGCGGGGCGCGCTGGGCGCCACGCCGAACCGGCCGGTCTTCATCAGTTCTTCCAGCTTGATCGGCCCGCATTCGGGCGTCGCCACGCCGAACGACTTCCACGTCCCGTCGTGGAGCTTGAAGATCTGGACCTGGTTGAAGACCCGCACCAGCACTTCCTCGACGCCGTCGCCGTCGATGTCCAGCAGCCCGGCGGGACATTGGGCCGGTTCCCGGGCGCATCCGAACAGCTCCGAGGCCTCCAGGCCGGTGACGAAGCTCTCCGGCAAGGAGCGCCCCGCCGGATAGACCGGCAACCGGCGCAGATCGACGCGAGAGGCGTCCAACCTGTAGCGGCGCTCCGTCCGCTTGCGCGCCGCCTTGGCTTCGCGGGCGACCGCCGCGTCGGGATCGCCGGCCAGCCGGTCCAGCGCCGCTTCCCCGCGCTTGCCGGCGTCGAAGCGCAGGAAGTCGTAGTCGAAAGCCTCGGGCTTGACCTTGCCCGACGCCAGCCGGGCCAGCTGGCTGTCCACCGACAGCCGCACCGGATCGGCGATCGGGGTGAACAGGACCAGCAGCACGGCGATGGCCACGAAGGCCAGGGTGATGTTGGTCGCCTCCAGCGGCTTCATCCAGGCGCCGGGCTTGAGGGCCGCGACTGCGTAGCCGATCGCATAGCCCGCCGCGACCACGACACAGGCGGCGCCATACACCCGCTCCGGGGTCAGGCCATACTGGTTCACCCGCAGCCAGATGGCGTAGCCGGCCAGCACGGTGATCGGGGCCAGCAGCAGGCCCGCGATCCGCGCCGCCCAGGCCAGCACGGTCGGCGGCCGCTCGGTCCCGTCCTGATAGGCGGCGTTGGTCAGCACGATCAGGAAGGCGGCCGCCGTCAGCAGCAGGGCCGCGGCCTTCTTGGTGGCCCACAGCAGGTCCAGCCCCTTGAAGGGCAGGGTCGCCAGGAAGCCGGCGGCGATCAGCACCATCAGCGGCAACAGCCAGGCCAGCAGCGTCAGCGACACCGTCCGCACCCCGCGCACCAGGCCGGCGCGCACGTCGGTCAGCTGCACGGCGGCGGCGAACATCACCGCCGTCGCCGGCCAGGAGAACCACGGCTGGTCGATCAACTTGTCGATCGCCTCGATGCCGATCATCGAGAACAGGGCCGAGGCCAGGTGCAGCAGCAGCCAGAACGCGCCGGTGAACAGGGCCGACAGCGCCAATTGCACCCCGTGCTTCCAGGTCTCGTCGAAATAGGTGGTGAAGCGCGCGATCGGCCGACGCTCCATCTCGGCCGGCTGCACCAGGTGGTGGCCGATGAACAGCAGGGCGGCGATGGCCAGCATCGCCACGCCCTCGGGGATCACCGACCGAGGCCGGATCTCGGCCTGACCGCTGTGGACGGCGTAGGCGGCCAGGCCCGCGGCGACCAGCACCGCGACCAGCTTCCAGGCCGCCAGCCGGCTCAGGCGCATGGTCGACAACCCCGCCAGCACCACGAACGGCACGAAGATCGCGACCGCGGCGATGGCGGCGAACACCGCCGGCTGGGTGGCCGGCCAGGCCTTGGCCTTCAGCGCGTGGTCCAGGCAAAACAGCAGCAGGCCCTGGGCCAGGCCCGTGACCAGGCGCAGGATCGCGACGCGGCGCACGGCCTTGGGATCGGCGGTCTCTGGCGCGGGATCGGTCATGGCGTCGTTTCGCTCAACTCTGGAAGGCGCCCGCAAGGGAGCACACCCATCAAGGCGCGACTAGGGCGAAGCTTGCCGCCTCGCCCCTCTCGACGCCTTGCCCCGACGCACGCCCACCCCTAGGTTCCGCCGCGTTCCAGGAGTTTCCCGCCCATGGCCTACCGCTCGCTTCGCGAATTCATCGACGTGCTGGAGGCCCAGGGCGAGCTGGTGCGGGTCAAGGAGCCGGTGTCGTCCGTGCTCGAGATGACCGAGATCCAGACCCGCCTCTTGGCCACCGGCGGCCCGGCGGTGCTGTTCGAGCACGTGCTGCTGCCCGACGGGTCGCGCTCGCCGATGCCGGCCCTGGCCAACCTGTTCGGCACGGTCAAGCGCGTGGCCATGGGCGTGACGCTGGGCGGCGAGCCGCGCACCACCGCCGGCGAGCTGCGCGAGGTGGGCGAGCTTCTGGCCTTCCTGCGCCAGCCCCAGCCGCCCAAGGGCCTGAAGGACGCCATCGACATGCTGCCGCTGGCCAGGACGGTGCTGTCGATGCGCCCGGGCACGGTCAAGAAGGCCCCCGTGCAGGACGTCGTGCTGACCGGCGACCAGATCGACCTGGCCAAGCTGCCGGTGCAGACCTGCTGGCCGGGCGAGCCCGCGCCGCTGATCACCTGGGGCCTGGTGGTCACCAAGGGCCCCAGCGACGACCGCGAGGACGACTTCAACCTCGGCATCTACCGCATGCAGGTGCTGGGCAAGGACAAGGCGATCATGCGCTGGCTGGCCCACCGCGGCGGGGCCCAGCACTACGCCCGCCACAAGAAGGCCGGCAAGAAGGAGCCCCTGCCCTGCGCCGTCGTCTTGGGCGCGGACCCCGGCACGATCCTGGCCGCCGTGACGCCGGTGCCCGACACCCTGTCGGAATACCAGTTCGCCGGCCTGATGCGCGGCGCCAAGCTGGACCTGGTCCCGTGCAAGACCGTGCCGCTGATGGTGCCGGCCCAGGCCGAGATCGTGCTGGAAGGCCACGTCCTGCTCGACGAGTACGAGGACGAGGGCCCCTACGGCGACCACACCGGCTACTACAACAGCGTCGAGAAGTTCCCGGTCTTCCAGGTGACCGCCATCACCATGCGCAAGGACCCGATCTACCTGACCACCTTCACCGGCCGTCCGCCGGACGAGCCCTCGGTCCTGGGCGAGGCGTTGAACGAGGTGTTCATCCCGCTGATCCACCAGCAGTTCCCCGAGATCGTCGACTTCTGGCTGCCGCCCGAGGGCTGCTCCTACCGCATCGCCGTGGTGTCGATGAAGAAGGCCTATCCGGGTCACGCCAAGCGGGTGATGCTGGGCGTGTGGAGCTATCTGCGCCAGTTCATGTACACCAAGTGGGTGATCGTCGTGGACCACGACATCAACGCCCGCGACTGGAAGGACGTGATGTGGGCGATCAGCACCAAGATGGATCCCGCGCGGGACATCACGGTGATCGAGCACACCCCGATCGACTATCTCGACTTCGCCTCGCCGGTCAGCGGCCTGGGCTCCAAGATCGGCCTCGACGCCACCGACAAGTGGGAGCCCGAGACGACGCGGGAATGGGGCGAGGAGATCCGCATGGACCAGTCGGTGATCGACGCGGTCAGCGAGAAGTGGTCGCGCCTGGGCCTGCCGGGCGAGGGCAAGCCGATCTGGAAGGGCAAATAGTCCGCAGCGTCTGAAATCGGGGGATTTCGTGGACCCGTTCGAGTTCTTCTTCAGCTTCTACGGCCTGCTGCTGGGCTTCTCGGTGGCCGAGCTGGTGGGCGGCTTCGCGCGCCTGCTGCACGAGCGGCGTAACGTGCGGTTCGGCTATCTGACCCCGCTCTTGGCGCTGTTCGTGGCCATCGACATCGCCAGCTTCTGGAACCAGGCCTAGGTGATCTTCCGGCCCGCACCCTACAACTACGCCCTGCTGATCGTGGGGCTGGCGGTGGCCAGCACCTTCTATGTCGCCGCCACCCAGGTGTTCCCGCGCGAACTCAAGCCGGGCGAGGACCTGGACGACCACTTCTGGACCCGCAAGCGGCTGGTGCTGCTCAGCGTCATGGGCGCCAACCTGTTGATCGTCTTCCTGTTCGTGGGCCTCATCATCCTGAACGGCGAGATCGCCAAGCTGCGGCTGGGCCCGGGCTTCTGGGTCGGCACGCCGATGTTCATGGCCCTGACCCTGGTGGCGGCCCTCTCGCGCAAGCGGCTGGTGGTGACGGGCGCCCTGGCGATCCTGCTGGCCTACCAGGCCTGGCAGATCTTCGGCTCGGCCAAGGCGCTGGTCGACAAGGGCGGCTGGCTGCTGCTCGGCGGCTGACGCCCCTTGCCTTCGCCGCGAGGAGGCGCGACGACAGGACCCATGCGCTCGACCGCTCTCCTCACCCTCGCCCTGCTCGCATTGGGAACGCCCGCCATGGCCCAGACCCCCGCCGCCCAAGCCCCCTGGGACCAGGCCTTCCTGCCCCCGGCCCCGCATTGGCAGGGCGCCAGCCAGGCGCTGATCCGCGACGCTTCCGATCCTTGGGCCACCGCCTTCGAGGCCGATCCGGCGCACGACTTCTCGCCCAACTATGTCGACACCCGCGCCTGGTTCGACAGGCTCGACAAGGCCAGCAAGCTGGTGCGCGTCGAGGACTTCGGCGTCTCGCCCGAGGGCCGGCCGATCTTCGCGGTGATCGCCAGCAAGGACGGCGACAAGCTCGACCCGAAGAAGCCGCTGCTGCTCGTGCAATGCGGCATCCACCCGGGCGAGATCGACGGCAAGGACGCGGGCATGATGCTGCTGCGCGACATGGCTTTCCACGGCAAGGACGGCCTGCTCGACAAGGTCAATTTGGTGCTGATCCCGATCCTGTCGGTCGACGGCCACGAGCGCTCGGGCCCCTATTCGCGGCCCAACCAGCGCGGGCCGCGCATCCAGGGCTGGCGCAATACCGCCACCAACCAGAACCTCAACCGCGACTTCATGAAGCTCGACCAGCCCGAGATGCAGGCGCTGAAGCGGCTTCAGGCCAAGTATCGGGCCGACCTTTACGTCGACGTCCACGTCACCGACGGCATGGATTACCAGTACGACGTCACCTACGGCTACAACGGCGAGGACGGCGTCTGGTCGCGCTCGCCGGCCACCGCCAAGTGGCTGGACGACGCCTTCAAGCCGGCGATGAACCAGAGCCTTGAGGCCGAGGGCCACATTCCGGGCGAGCTCGTCTTCGGCATCGACGAGCGCAACCCCAAGGCCGGCCTGTCGGACGGGGGCTTAGGGGAGCGGTTCTCCAACGGCTGGGGCAGCGCCGCCCACGTGCCGACCATCCTGATCGAGAACCATAGCCTGAAACCCCACGCCCAGCGCGTGCTCGGGACCTACGTCTTCATCGAGACGGCGCTGGAGCTGCTGGCGCAGAAGGGCGACACCCTGCGCGCCGCCATCGCCGCCGACAGCGCCCTGCGCCCGGCCGCCATCCCGGCCAACTTCGTCGCCGACGACAAGCCGATCGTGACCCGGGACTTCAAGGGCATCCGCTACGAGACCTACGAGAGCGTCGCCTCGGGCAAGACCGAGATCCGCTGGCTGGGCGAGGCCGACCCGGAGCTGTGGCGGCTGCCGTTCTACAGCTCGCACCCCACGCTGCAATTGGCCCGTCCCAAGGCCTACTGGGTGCCCAGCTATCGCGCCGACATCATCGAGCGCCTGAAGCTGCACGGGGTGAAGGTCGAGACGCTGGACGCCCCCAGAAACGTCTCCGTCGAGATGCTGCGCCTCGTGGACCCCAAGGTCGCCCCGCGCGCCAACGAGGGCCACGTGCAGATGAGCGTCGAGCAGGTGAAGACGCAAGCGCGTGACTGGACCTTCCCCAAGGGCTCGGTGCGGGTGTCGACCGACCAGCCGCTGGGCGACCTCGTCGTGCTGCTGCTCGAACCGCAGTCCAGCGAGAGCGTCTTCGCCTGGGGCATGGTCCCCGAGGTGCTGAGCCGCGTGGAGTATATCGAGCCCTACGCCATCGCTCCGCTGGCCGAGAAGATGATGGCCGCCGATCCGGAACTGAAAGCCGAGTTCGAGGCCAAGCTGGCCGCCGAGCCCAAGTTCGCCGCCGATCCCAACGCGCGCCTGGCCTGGTTCTACAAGCGCACGCCCTTCTACGACGACCGCCACCTGCTGTACCCGATCGCCCGGGAGAAGTAGGCGGCAAAGGTCGAGGCCCTCTTTTTCGCCCCTCTTCCAGAGGGAGAGGAAGGGTTCCCTCGGAAAAAATCACCCCTCCCAGGGCCTCTCCGTCCCATAGCGCTCGACCAGCGCTTCCACCGCCGTGCGCAGCTTCGCGCTGGGGTACGGCGTGCGCGGCCAGACCAGGTTGACCGGCAGGGGGCTGTCGAACACCCCGTCGAGCACCGTCTCCAGCCGGCCCGCCGCCAGGTCCTCGGCGACCAGCCAGCGGGGGACCATGGCGATCCCCGCGCCGACCAGCGCCGCCTGGGCCAGCATCTGGGCGTCGCCCAGCCGCACCCGGCCGTCGACCGCCAGGGTCCGCGCCGCGCCGTCCGCGTCGAAATACGGCCAGGGCGTGGGGCGGCCGTCGCGGGCCTCGACCAGGCAGTCGTGGGCGGCGAGGTCCTCGATGGTTGCCGGCCGTCCGCGCGCGTCGAGATAGGCCGGCGTCGCGCAGACCACCCGCCGCTGCCCGCCAAGCGGCCGCGCGACGAGGCCGGCGCGGTCGTCCAGCGCGCCGATCCGCACCGCCAGGTCGACGCCCTCGCCGGTCAGGTCGACCGGACGCGCCTCGAAGCTCGCCTCCAGCCGCAAGGCCGGCCAGCGGGCCAGAAGCTCCAGCAGCACCGGCATCACGAAGGCCCGGCCCAGCAGCGGCGGCAAGGCCACGCGCAGCAGGCCCGACGGCTCGCCCCGCCCCTGTCTCAGTTCGGCCTCGGCCTGGGCCAGACCCGCCAGGGCCGCCACGCAGCGGGCGTGATAGAGGCGGCCGTCCTGCGTCAGGGCCACGCTGCGTGTGGTGCGGGCCAGCAGGCGCACGCCCAGCCTGGCCTCCAGCCGCTGCACCGCCTTGCCGACCGCCGACGGCGACAGGCCGAGGGCCGGCGCGGCGGCCGCGAAGCCGCCGTGCTCGGCCACCGCCACGAAGGCGCGCACGCCGCTGTATCCGTCGAGGGAGGGGATCGAGACCATTCCGGAATTGACGTCCGCAATGATCGGAATTCAAGTCGTTTCCGTCGCCGCGCGCCGCCGCCTAAGCCTTGGCCCATGCGATACGATGACAAGACCCTGGTGGTGATCGGCGGCGGCTCGGGGATCGGGCTGGCCACGGCGAAGGCCTTCGTCGAGGGCGGCGGACGGGTGGTGATCGGCGGCCGCTCGCTCGACCGGCTCGAGGCCGCGCGCGAACGCCTGGGTCCCAACGCCCGGGCGACTGCGATCGACGTGTTCGATCCTGCCTCGGTCGCCCGGTTCTTCGCGCTGGTCGACCGCATCGACCACCTGTTCACGCCTGCCGCCGCCTACACGATCGCGCCTTTCGATCATCCCGACGAGGCGGCGCTGGCCTCGCCGTTCGACGGCAAGTTCTGGGGCCAGGTGCGCTGCGTGCGCGCCGCCGCGCCCAAGCTGTCGCCCGACGGCTCGGTGGTGCTGATGTCCGGCGCCGCCAGCGCCCGACCGCCGAAGGGCGCGGCGCTCTACGCCGCCGCCAACGGCGCCATCGAGGCTTTCGGGCGCGGGCTGGCGGTCGATCTCGCCCCCATCCGGGTCAATGTGATCGCGCCGGGCACGATCGACGGCGATCTCTGGGCCCGGCGTCCCGCGCAGGTCCGGGACGCCGCCTTCGCCGGCCAGGCCGCCGCCTCCCTGGCCGGCCGCCCCGGAACCGAGGCCGAGATCGCCCAGGCGGTGCTGTTCCTGCTGACCAACGGCTTCACCACGGGGACCACCCTGTTCGCGGACGGCGGCAGCCTCCACCCAAAGCCAAGCTTCCGTCACGTCACCAGTTGCCATCGGCGTGGAAGCCAGGGCCTTATGCGGCCCCGCTTTCTGTACGAAGGGTCCGTCGATGGACGTTTCCGCTTCCGGCCATGCCGCCGCCCTGTGGGCCGGCCTGCATGTCTTCCTGCTGCTGGTGCTGTCGCTGCTGGTCGTGCGCGGCCGCCAGAAGCACAAGGTGGCGTTGGGCGACGGCGGCGTGCCCGAGCTCGCCCAGGCCGTCCGCGCCTTCGGCAACGCCAGCGAATACATCCCCACGGGCCTGGGCGTCCTGGCGGTGCTGGCCGTGGTCGGCGCGCCGGCCATCGCCATTCACGGGGTGGGCGTTGTGCTGTTCGCCGGCCGCCTGATCCACGCCGTGGGCCTGTCGCGCAGCGGCGGCGCCTCGGTGCCGCGCGCCATCGGCATGATCTGCACCTGGCTGGCCTACGTCTTCGGCGGCGTGATCCTGCTGTTCTACGCCATCCCTTAAAACCGGAGGGCGGCGCTTGCCCCGCCCTCCCCGCCTCGCCATAAGACGCCATGGACGAAAACCTGTTGCATGACGTCGTCGCCGCCGCGCGCAAGGCCGGGGCCGACGCCGCCGAGGCCGTGTTCGCCGAGCGCCAATCCCTTTCCGTGGGCGTGCGCCTGGGCGAGCTGGAGGAAGTCGAGCGCGAGGAGGCCAAGGACCTGGGCCTGCGCGTCTTCGTCGGCCGCCGCAGCGCCACCGTCTCCGGCTCGGACGTCAGCCCCGAGGCCCGCGCCAAGCTGGTCGAGCGCGCCGTCGCCATGGCCCGCCTGGCGCCCGAGGATCCCTATGCCGGCTTCGCCCCGAACGACCGGCTGGCCAAGGGCCCGTTCCCCGACCTCGACCTGATCGACGCCTACGAGCCCTCGGCCGAGACCTTGGAAGCCCAGGCTCGCGCCGCCGAGGCCGGCGCCCGCTCCATCGAGGGCGTGACCAATTCCGACGGCGGCTCGTCCAGCTGGAGCTCGACCGTCTGGCGCCTGGTGACCAGCGACGGCTTCTCCGGCCAGCACGCCGCCACGGGCTTCGGCATCTCCGCTTCCGCCATCGCCGGCGAGGGCGCGGGCATGGAACGCGGCGGCGAGGGCCGGTCGGTCCGTCACGCCGAGGACCTGCCCTCCCCCGAGGCCATCGGCGCCAAGGCCGGCCAGCAGGCCGTCGCCCGCCTGGGCGCGCGCAAGATCGGCTCGACCACCGCCCCGGTGATCTTCGAGAACCGCCTGGCCATGTCGCTGATCAGCCCGCTGGTCGGGGCCATCTCCGGCCCGGCCATCGCCCGCGGCACCTCGTTCCTGAAGGACAGGCTGCACCAGAAGATCTTCGCCGCCGGCGTGCAGCTGACCGACGACCCGCACCGGGTGCGCGGCCTGGGCTCGGCCCCGTTCGACGACGAAGGCGTGACCACCGTGCGCCGCGCCCTGATCGACGACGGCATGCTGACCACCTGGCTGCTCAACAGCGCCAGCGCCCGCCAGCTGGGCCTTGAGACCACGGGCCACGCCTCGCGCGGCTCGGCCGGGGCGCCGGGCGTCTCGACCCACAACCTGACCCTGGAACCAGGGCAGCTGGATCTCGCCGGCCTGATGGGCCAGGCCAAGGACGGCCTCCTGATCACCTCGATGTTCGGCCCGTCGCTGAACGGCAACACCGGCGACTGGTCGGTGGGCTGCTCGGGTTTCTGGTTCGAGAACGGCCAACTGGCCTATCCGGTCACCGAGATCACCGTGGCCGGCAACCTGATCGACATCTACGGTCGGCTGGTCGTGGGCTCGGACCTGGAGCTGCGCGGCGCCAGCAACAGCCCGTCGCTGCTGGTCGACGGCCTGGCCATCGCGGGCAAATGATGAGCGACCTCGACCTGATCCTCGACGCGGCCCGCGAGGCGGGCGCCCTGGCCCTGGCGGCCCGGGCCAGGGGCGTGAAGATCTGGTCGAAGGAAGGCGGCTCGCCGGTCACCGACGCCGACCTGGCGGTCGACGCCCTGCTGAAGGAACGGCTGGGCGCGGCGCGGCCCGACTACGGCTGGCTGTCGGAGGAAACGGTCGACGACCCGGCCCGCCTGGCCACCGCCCGCCAGTTCGTGGTCGACCCGATCGACGGCACCGTCGCCTTCATGAAGGACAAGCCCTGGTTCGCCGTCTCGGTGGCGGTGGTCGAGAACGGCCGCCCGATCGCCGGCGTTGTCCACGCCCCCGCGCTCGACGAGACCTATGCGGCCACGCTGGGCGGCGGCGCGACCCTCAACGGCGCGGCCCTGACGCCAAGCCTCTCCACCACGCTGGACGGCGCGGCCATGCTGGGCGACGCCAGGATGTTCGCCCACCCCGCATGGCCGGAGCCCTGGCCGGAAATGCGCGTCGAGGCCCGCAACTCGATCGCCTACCGCATCTGCCTGGTGGCGGCCGGCGCCTTCGACGCCGCCATCGCCCTGACCCCCAAGAGCGAGTGGGACCTGGCCGCCGCCGACCTGATCTGCGGCGAGGCCGGAGCGTTGCTTACCGATCACCTCGGCCGAAAATTCGCCTATAATCGGCCGAATCCGACGGTTCCGAGCCTGGTTTGCGCGAATAGGGCGCTTCACCCGTTGATCCTGTCACGCGTCGGGCATATCGACCTGCCATAATCAAAAACTCCGCAGGATCTTGCTCCCCCATGTCCGACAAGCAGCTTCTTCATATCGTGATCGGCGGCGAACTGAAGGATGTCGCCGGCACCGAATTCCGCGACCTCTCGAAGGTCGAATTCGTCGGCGCCTACCCGACCTACAACGACGCCCACGCCGCCTGGAAGGCCAAGGCCCAGGCCACCGTCGACAACGCCCACGCCCGCTACTTCATCATCCACGCCCACAAGCTGCTGGATCCGAGCGCGGCTTAATTGAGCGGATCCTTCTCCCCTTGCGGGAGAAGGTGTCATCCGCAGGAATGACGGATGAGGGGTCGAAAGGCCTGTCCGCAGAGCTCTTCTCCCGGAGTTCTGAGAGACCCCTCACCCGACCTCCCTCCGGGAGGCCACCCTCTCCCGCAAGGGGAGAGGGACGATATCACTCCCGCCGCAGCAGCTTGTCGGTCAGCACCTTGCCCAGCATGCCGGCGCGGAAGGTCTTCTTCATCGCCACCGGATCGTAGTCGTCGCTGTCGACCCACTGGGTGAAGGTCAGGCCCTTGGGCGCGCCCTTCTCCAGGTACTGGTCGAAGGTGTAGTCGAGCACCCCGGTGTTGCCCTCCTTGATATGGAGGTAGCGGCCCGACAGCTGCTTCTTGGCCTCCTCGATCGGCAGGCCCAGGCGATAGTGGGCGTAGAGCACGCTCATGATGCCCGCCCGGTCGGCTCCCGACTTGCAGTGGATCAGGGCCGGATATTCGATCGTCTCGAACAGCGCCTTGGCGCCATGCACCCGGGCGGCGATCGGCACCTCGCGCGAGGTGATCACGAAATCGACCATCTTGATGCCCAGGCGCTCGCAGGCGTCCTTCTCCAGCGCGTAGAAGCTGCCGTCGAAGCCGCCGCGCAGGTTCACGACCGTCTTGATCCCCTGCTTCTTCCACCAGGCCAGCTGGAAGGGCCAGGGCTGGTTGGTGCGCACCAGTTCCGGGCTGATCCAGTGGGCGTTGGTGAAGCCCACGCGCAGATAGGCATGGTCGTTCCACAGGAAGTGGAGATAGGTCTTGAAGCGCCCCCAGCGCGTGGAAAGGTCGAAACCGGCCAAGTGGCGATCCTCTGAAAACGCGCCTAGATAGGGCCCACGGGGGATTATTGCAAAACCCCCGCGTCGTTTGGCGTCGCAAAGCGTGGCAGCCGAAAGTGTCAGCGGTTTCGGCGTCCGCCACGCTTTAATTCCAAAAGTGCGGCGCCGGCGTCCTTGACAGCCCTCCCTCGAAATCCGACCCCTCGCCCATGACCGATGCGCCCGCGACCGAGCTTTCCAACCGCGCCCTGGCCGCGCGGGTCTGGCGCGACTACCTGCGGCCGCGCTGGAAGGGCTTTGCGTTGTCGATGCTGGCCGCGGCCGCGGTGGCGGGCCTCAGCGCCCTGCTGGCGGCGGTGATCAAGCCGGCCATCGACGAGCTGATCACCCATCCCAAGCCGGGCGCGATCTGGTCGATCCCGCTGACCATCGCCGTGCTGGCCATGGCCCGCGGCGGCTTCCAGGTCATCCAGTCGACCGTCATCAGCCGCATCGGCAACGGCATGGTCGGCGACGTGCAGATCGCCCTGTTCGGCAAGCTGGTCCGCGCCGACCTGGCCCGCCTGCGCGGCGCCCACTCGGGCTCCTACGTCGCCTCGGTGCTCTATGACGCCGGCCTGATCCGCGAAGCCACGACCACCGGCGTCGTCAACTACGCGCGCGAGTTCCTGACGGTGATCGGGGCGCTGGCCGTGATGTTCTACTACGACCCGATCCTGGCGGCGGGCATCCTGATCCTGGCGCCGCTGGCCAGCCTGATCATGCGGCGGTTCTCCAAGAAGACCACCAAGGCCGCCAAGGGCGCCATGGGCGAGACCTCCAACCTGTCGACGGCGATCATGGAGAGCCTGGACGGCATCAAGATCGTCAAGATGGAGAACCGCGAGGCCTATGAGGAAGGCCGCGTCGCCGCCGTCGTCGAGCGCCGCCAGCACCACCTGATCAAGGGCAGCAACGCCCGGGCCATGGCCGCCCCGGCGACCGAGACCTTCACCACCCTGATCACCGCCGCCGTCTTCGTCTATGCCGGCTGGCGCGCGACCGCCGGAGCCGGCCTGCTGGGCGGCAGCCTGACCGCCGGCGACTTCTTCGCCTTCCTCACCGCCCTGCTGATGGCCGCGCAGTCGCTGCGCCAGGTGGCCAACCTGCAGACGGTGTTCAGCGAGGGCTTCACCGCCGCCCGCCGCCTGTTCGCCGCGCTCGACGTCGCGCCGGCCATCGTCGAGCCCGCCGGCGCCGCGCCGCTGCCCCCCGGCGACGGCTCGGTGAGCCTCGAGCATGTCGACTTCGCCTATGGGGAAGGCGCGCCGGCCCTGTCGGACGTGTCGCTGCGGGTGCGCAAGGGCGAGACCGTGGCCCTGGTCGGTCCGTCGGGCGGCGGCAAGAGCTCGATCCTCAACCTGATCCCGCGCTTCTACGACGTGACCGGCGGAACGGTCAGCGTCGACGGCCATGACGTGCGCTCGGTGACCCTGGCCTCCCTGCGCGACCGCATCGCCCTGGTGACGCAGGAGCCGTTCCTGTTCGACGACACCATCCGCGCCAACATCGCCTACGCCAAGCCGGACGCCAGCGACGCCGAGATCGAGGCCGCCGCCCGCCAGGCCGCCGCCCACGACTTCGTCAGCGTCCTGCCCGAAGGCTACGAGACCCGCGTCGGCGAGGCCGGGACGCGGCTGTCGGGCGGCCAGCGCCAGCGCATCGCCATCGCCCGCGCCTTCCTCAAGAACGCCCCGATCCTGCTGCTCGACGAGGCCACCAGCGCGCTGGACACCGAGAGCGAGGCCCTGGTCCAGGCGGCGCTGGAGCGGCTGATGGCCGGTCGCGCCACCATCCTGATCGCCCACCGCCTGTCGACCGTGAAGCACGCCGACCGCATCTACGTCATCGACAGGGGCCGCGTCGTCGAGACCGGAACCCACGCGGGCCTGGTCCGCGCCAAGGGCCTCTACGCCCGCCTGGCCAAGGCCCAGGACCTCGACCACGCCCCCACTCCGGATTCCGAGGAGACCGCCTCTTGAGGCCTCTGCGTTCCCCCCTGGTCATCAAGATCCTGTCCTCGATCTTCGCCGGCTATTCCAAGCTCGTCTTCATGACCCTGCGCATGACCGTCGAGGGCCAGGACAAGGCCGAGGCCGTGTGGGCCCAGGGCCGCACCAAGGGGACGGGCGCGATCCTGTGTTTCTGGCACTCGCGGATCCCGATGTCGCCGCTCTCCTGGCCGCAGAGCCCGGCCCGCCAGGACATGCGCGCCCTGATCTCGCTGTCCAACGACGGCGAATTCATCGCCCGCACGGTCGAAAAGCTGGGCTTCCCGTCGATCCGCGGCTCGTCGGCAAAGAAGACGGATCTGGCCAAGAACAAACACGGCGAGCAGGCCTTCCGCGACATGGTCAAGTGGGTGAAGGACGGCGGCGGCATCGCCATCACCCCCGACGGCCCGCGCGGCCCGGCCGAGCACATGGAGAAGGGCACGCCGTCCCTGGCCCGCGTCACCGGCGCGCCGGTGATCTTCGTCGGCCTGGCCGCCAAGCCCTGCATCCGCCTGGGCTCCTGGGACGCCACCCTGATCCCCCTGCCCTTCGCCAAGGCCGCCATGGTCTGGGACGGCCCCACGGGCGCGGGCCGCGGCGACGATCCCGAGACCCTCGCCGAAGACTGGGCCGACCGACTTTCGGCCGTGACGAGGCGGGCGGAAGAACTGGTGGGGTTGGAGGACTGAAATCCTCCCCCTCTGGGGGAGGTGTCGGCGAAGCCGACGGAGGGGGGCCGTTTTCAGCTTCCGCGGAACCGGCCGATTTCTCCCCCCGCCGATCGCTTCGCGATCGCCTCCCCCACAGGGGGAGGTTCTCGACGATTGATCCCCGCCCGCCTTGGTGGGATGTAGACCCATGCCGCACGACCATCCGGGCCACGATCACGACCACGATCATCATGACCATGACCACGGTCATGAGCATCACCATGGGCACGCCCACGGTCATTCGCATGGCCACGGCCACGGGCATCACGGACACAGCCACGCCCCGGCCGACTTCGGGCGCGCCTTCGCCATCGGCACGGCGCTGAACCTGGCCTTCGTGGCCGCCGAGGCCGCCGCCGGCTTCTTCACCGGCTCGCTGGCCCTGCTGGCCGACGCCGGGCACAATCTT
The DNA here is from genome assembly GCF_036889365.1 of Caulobacter sp. CCNWLW153. Taxonomy (NCBI): domain Bacteria; kingdom Pseudomonadati; phylum Pseudomonadota; class Alphaproteobacteria; order Caulobacterales; family Caulobacteraceae; genus Caulobacter; species Caulobacter sp. CCNWLW153. The sequence goes on along the minus strand of NZ_JBAKFV010000010.1, from coordinate 135,497 downwards.
TCCGACGTGCTGGGCCTGCTGCTGGCCTGGGGGGCTTCGGTGCTGGCCAAGCGCGCGCCCACCGGCCGGCGCACCTACGGCCTGCGCAAGGGCACCATCCTGGCCTCGCTGACCAACGCCGCCCTGCTGCTGGTGGCGGTCGGCGCCATCGCCTGGGAGGCCGTGCGCCGCTTCGCCGACCCGCAGCCGGTGCAGACCGGCCCGGTGATGATCGTCGCGGCCATCGGCATCGCCATCAACACCGCCACGGCCCTGATGTTCATGAAGGGCAGCAAGGACGACCTCAACGTGCGGGGCGCCTTCCTGCACATGGCCGCCGACGCCGCCGTCTCGGCCGGCGTGGTGGTCGCGGCCCTGGCCATGTGGGCCACCGGCTGGCTGTGGCTGGATCCGGTGGTCAGCCTGGCCATCGTCGTGGTCATCGTGCTGGGCACCTGGGGCCTGCTGCGCGACTCCCTGGACCTGGCGCTGGACGCCGCCCCGCGCGGCATCGATCCCAAGGCCGTCGCCGACTGGCTGGCCGCCCAACCGGGCGTGGCCGAGGTGCACGACCTGCACATCTGGGCCATGAGCACCACCGAGACGGCGATGACCGCCCACCTGGTGCGTCCCGACGAGGCCGACCACGACCAGTTCCTGCACGACGTCTGCGGGCAACTGTCCAAGCGCTTCAACATCGGCCACTCGACCATCCAGATCGAGCGCGGCGGGCAGGCCCATCCCTGCGCCCTGGCCGCCGAAGGCAGCGTGTGAGCCTGCCCTTCTCCCTGGCCCTCTATCGCGCCGCGACCACGGCCCTGACGCCGATCGCGCCGGCCCTGCTGCGCAGGCGCGCCGGCAAGGGCAAGGAAGATCCCACCCGGCTCGACGAGCGCCTCGGTCGCCCCGCGATTCCGCGCCCGCCCGGCGTGCTGGTCTGGCTGCACGGCGCCAGCGTCGGCGAGAGCCTGTCGATCCTGCCGCTGGTCGAGCGCCTGCGCGCCGAGCGCCCCGACGCCAGCGTGCTGGTCACCTCGGGCACCGTCACGTCCGCCGAGCTTCTGGCCAAGCGCCTGCCGCCGGGCGCGATCCACCAGTACCTGCCCGTCGACACGCCGAGCGGCGCGGCCCGCTTCCTCGACCACTGGCGGCCGGACCTGGCCGTCTTCGTCGAGAGCGAACTGTGGCCCAACCTGCTGCTGGGGGCCAAGGCGCGGGGAACCAAGCTCGCCCTGGTCTCGGCCAAGCTGTCGGACAAGAGCTATCGCAGCTGGCAGGCGCGCCCCCTGGCGGCGGCTTGGCTGTTCGCGGGCTTCGACCTGATCCTGGCCCAGGATGGCCGCGCCGCCGACCGCTTCGCCAGCCTGGGCGGAACCGTGGCCGGGGAAGCCGACCTGAAGTTCGGCTCGCCGCCCCTGCCGGTCGACGAGGCCGAGTACGCCCGCCTGCGCTTCCAGCTGGACGATCGGCCGCTGCTGCTGGCCGCCAGCACCCACCCCGGCGAGGACGAGATCGTGCTCGACGCCGTGGCCGGCTTCCACCTGGCCCCGCGCCTGGTGATCGTTCCGCGCCACCCGGCTCGGGGCGAGGCGGTCCTGGAGATGGCCAAGGCCCGCGGCCTCGAGGCGGTGCGCCGCAGCCAGGCGCCTGACGCCGTGGCCGAGGTGATCGTCGCCGACACCCTGGGCGAGCTGGGCCTGTGGTATCGCCTCGCCGACCTGGCCCTGGTCTGCGGCAGCCTGGTTCCCGGGATCGGCGGGCACAACCCGCTGGAGCCGGCGCGTCTGGACTGCCCGATCGTCTCGGGTCCCCACGTCGAGAACTGGCTGACCGCCTATGCCGACCTGGCCGCCGTCGAGGGCGTGACCTATGCCGACGGCCCGGTGCTGGGCCAGCGGCTGTCGGCCATGCTGGAGACGCCCGAGCGGCTCAAGGCCCAGGCGGCCCGCGCCAGGGCCTTCGTCGAGGCCCGCGACGCCGCCGCGCAGGCGGGCCTGTCGCGCATCCTCGAACTCGCGCCGCCCAACCTTGTGCAAGGGGTTTCCGCATGAAGCTTTCGACCCCCCGCTGGTGGTATCGCCGCGAGGGCGGCCCAGCCCCGCTGACCCGCGCCCTGCTGACCCCGCTGTCGTGGATCTGGGCCAGCGCCACCGCCCGCCGCATCGCCAGGGCGACCCCGGCCGATCCGGGCGCGCCGGTGATCTGCGTCGGCAACCTCACCGCCGGGGGCGTGGGCAAGACCCCGATCGTGCGCGAACTGCTGCTTGTGCTGAACAACGGCGGCGTGGCGGCCCATGGCCTGTCGCGCGGCTATGGCGGCTCGCTGAAAGGGCCGCTGCGGGTGGATCCGAGCCGCCACAAGGCCGGCGAGGTCGGCGACGAGCCGCTGATGCTGGCCCAGGACTTCCCGATCTGGATCTCGCGCGACCGCGTGGCCGGGGCGACCGCCGCCGCCGCGGCCGGCGCCCAGGTCATCGTCATGGACGACGGCCACCAGAACCCGGACCTGGCCAAGACCCTGTCGCTGGTGGTGGTCGACGGCGAGACACGCGACGACGAGTGGCCGTTCGGCGACGGCCGGGTGTTTCCCGCCGGGCCCATGCGCGAGCCCCTCGCCGTAGGATTGGCGCGCGCCGACGCGGTGATCGTGCTGCTGCCGGCCGACCTGCCGCAAGCCGATCCGGCCCTGCTCGACCTCTTGGCCTCCAAGCCCGTGCTGATCGCCCGGCTGGAGCCGGCCGCCCCGCCGCCGGGCGGGCCGCAGGTCGGCTTCGCCGGCGTCGGCAAGCCGTGGAAGGTCGAGCGCGCCCTGCAGGCCGCCGGCTGCGACCTCGTCGACTTCGCCCCCTTCCCCGACCACGGCGCCTATAGCGAAGACACCCTGCGGGGCCTGGCCGAACGCGCCCGTGACCTCGGCGCCAGCCTGATCACCACCGAGAAGGACTGGATCCGCCTGCCCCCCGCCTGGCGCGAACGCGTCGCGGCCTGGCCCGTGCGGGCCCGGTTCGAGGATGAGGAAGCGCTGGCGCGGGTGCTGGCGGGGGTTTCCTGATCCTTCTCCCCTTGCGGGAGAAGGTGTCATCCGAAGGATGACGGATGAGGGGTCGAAAAGCCTGTCCGCAACCTTCTGAGAGACCCCTCACCCGACCTCCCTCCGGGAGGCCACCCTCTCCCGCAAGGGGAGAGGGCTTATTTGACGACCACCCCGCCCTTGATCACCGTCTCCACCTTCTGGAGCACCGATACATCCGCCAGGGGGTCGCCCGACACCGCCACCAGGTCGGCGGCCTTGCCCGGGGCCAGCGAGCCGACCTCGGCCGAGACGCCCAGGTGGTCGGCGGCGTTGACGGTGGCGGCGCGGATGGCGTCCAGCGGCGACAGGCCCGCGCGGTTCAGCAGCACGAACTCGTAGGCGTTGTCGCCGTGGGCCGAGACGCCGCTGTCGGTGCCGAAGGCGATCTTGACGCCGCCGGCGTTGGCCCGGCGGGCCATGTCCAGCATCTTGGGGCCGGCTTCCAGGGCCTTGGCGGTCTGGGCGGGCGTGAAGAAGTTGCCCGGGCTGGCGGCGATGCGGGCCACGTAGTCGCCGGCCATCAGGGTCGGCACCAGATAGGCGCCGTTCTTCTTGAAGAGGGCGATGCTGTCGTTGTCGAGATAGGTGCCGTGCTCGATGGAGTCGCCGCCGGCCTTGAGGAAGGCGTTGATGCCGTCGACGCCGTGCGCGTGGGCGGTGACGCGACGGCCCATGCGGTGGGCGCTCTCGACGATGGCGGCCAGTTCGTTGTCGGAAAACTGCTGGCTCAGGCCCGCTGCGGTGTTGGACAGCACGCCCCCGGTGGCGGTGATCTTGATGATGTCGGCGCCGCGCCAGACCTGCTCGCGCACCGCGCGGCGGCAGTCGTCGGGGCCCGAGCACACCGATTCCGGCCGCAGCACGTGCATGACCTCCTCGCTGTAGCCGTTGACGTCGCCGTGGCCGCCGTGGATCGACACGGCCGAGCCGGCGGCGATGATCCGCGGGCCCACGACGTCGCCGCGTTTGACGCCGGCGCGCAGGGCGAAGATGGCGGCGTTGTCGGCCCCCAGGTCGGCGACGGTGGTGAAGCCGGCCATCAGGGTCTTGCGGGCGTAGCCGGCCCCGACCATGGCCTGGTCGGCCGACGACTGGGTCACCTCGTCGAGGCGCGAGGTCGGGCCCTGCTGGCCGGTCAGGTGCACGTGGCTGTCGATGAAGCCGGGCAGCACGAAGCGGTCCTTGAGGTCGACCACCACCCCGCCGGGCTCGGACACGTAGCCGTCGGCGATCCTCACCACCTTGCCGTCCTGCAGCACCACCGTCTTGGCGGTCTCGACCTTGCCGCTGGCCGGGTCGGCCAGCAGCTTGCCGGCCTGGACGAAGGTCAGCGGACCGGCCGCTTGAGCCGCCGCGAACGACAGGGCGGCGGCCGCGACGCCGAGCGCGGCGGCCAGGAAACGGATACGCATGAAGAGAGCCCCTCTGAACGATCTCGCCCCTCCCCAGGGGCGTTTGCGGCAGGATGGCGGGGCGCGAGCGAGGCGTCACGCCATATTTCGTAGATCCTCCCCCTCTGGGGGAGGTGTCGGCAAAGCCGACGGAGGGGGGCCGTTTTCAACATCCGCGGAGGCGGCCGATCTCCCCCCACCGATCGCTTCGCGATCGCCTCCCCCACAGGGGGAGGTTCCTTACGCCGCCCCCGCCTTCCGCGCGAAGGCCCACGCCCCCTTGGCCAGCACCGGCACCCGGGCCTCCATCAGCTGGGCATGGGCGCTGGCGGCGGTGCCGTCGCGCACGCGGCCGACGATGCCCTGGCAGATGCCGGCCAGGCGGAAGAGGTTGTAGCTGAAGTACCAGTCCAGCTGCGGCAGGCCCTTCCGGCCCGTGGCGGCGCAGTAGCGGGCCACGGCCTCCTCAATGGTCGGGATGCCGTAGGCCGTCAGGTCGGTGATCTCGGCCAGGCCCCCGCGCTGGTCGGACGGCATCACCCAGTTCATCAGGAAGTAGGTGAAGTCGGCCAGCGGATTGCCCAGGGTCGACAGCTCCCAGTCCAGCACCGCGATCACCTTCGGCTCGGTGGGATGCAGGATCATGTTGTCGAGACGGTAGTCGCCATGGACGATCGAGGTCTGGTCGTCGGCCGGCGCGCTGGCCGGCAGCCAGTCGATCAGCCGGTCCATCTCGTCGATCTTCGTCGTCTCGCTTGCGCGGTACTGCTTGGTCCAGCGGTCGATCTGGCGGGTGAAGTAGTTGCCCGGCTTGCCGTAGTCGGCCAGGCCAACGGCGGCGTAGTCAACGGTGTGCAGGGCCGCCAGGGTGTCGATCTGGGCCTCGTAGATCGCCCGCCGCTCGGCCGGCTGATAGTCGGGCAGCGTGCCGTCCCAGAGGATGCGGCCCTCGACGTTGTCCATCACGTAGAAGATCGTGCCGATCACGCCCTCGTCCATGCACAGGGCGTAGGGCCGGGCGACGGGGAAGCTGGCCTGGTGCAGGCCCGAGATCACCTTGAACTCACGATCGACGGCGTGGGCGCTGGGCAGCAGCTTGCCGGGCGGCTTGCGGCGCAGGACGTAGCGCTTGGCGGGCGTCACGAGCTGGTAGGTGGGGTTGGATTGCCCGCCCTTGAACTGGCGCACCTCAAGCGGGCCGGCATAGCCCTCGACATTGGCCTCCAGCCAGGCGGCCAGGGCGGCCTCGTCGATCGCATGGCGCGGATCGACCGGCTTGGTGCCCGAATTCAGCTCCTGAGCGGACGGCTCGGCCACGGCGCTTCACTCCCAACATTTGTTTGAATGGGAGTTTAGAGGCGGAAGCGCGGGTGGCAAGCAGCAACAGACCCTCTCCCTGTGGGAGAGGTGTCGGCGAAGCCGACGGAGAGGGGAGTACTGCGAGATGGGCCGCTTCAGCGGAAGCTGAAAACGTCCCCCCTCCGGCCCTCTGGGCCACCTCCCCCAAAGGGGGAGGATCTGGAAGCGTCGGCGCCAAGCAGATGCTCCCCCTCCGGGGGAGCTGTCGCCCCCGGGTCCAGCCAAAGGCTGGCCCGAGGATAAACTCCGCGACCGAGGGGGCCTCCCCCGCTCAGTGCTGGCTGAGCGCCCGCCAGCCGATGTCGCTGCGGTAGAAGCCGCCTTCCAGCGACACCGTGCCCAGGGCGGCATAGGCCACGTCGCGGGCCTCGTGCAGGGTCGCGCCCAGGGCGCAGACGTTGAGCACCCGGCCGCCGGAGGCCACCAGCTTGCCATCGGCGTCGCGGGTCGTGCCGGCGTGGAAGATCTCGGCCTCGTGGCCGTAGTCGGCCTCGGCGCCCTGGATCAGGCCGCCGGTCTTGGGGGCGTCGGGATAGCCCTCGGCGGCCAGCACCACGCAGATCGCCGCCTCGTCGCGCCACTTGGGCGGCTCGGCGCTCGCCAGCTGACCTAGCGCCGCGGCCAGCAGGGTCGGGACGATGTCGCTTTCCAGACGCAGCATCAGCACCTGGCACTCCGGATCGCCGAAGCGGGCGTTGTATTCGACGAGCTTGGGGCCCGCCGGCGTCAGCATCAGGCCGGCATAGAGCACGCCCACGTACGGATTGCCCTCGGCGGCCATGCCCTCGACGGTCGGCACGATCAGCTCGCGCCAGGCCTGCTCGACCAGGGCTTGCGTCAGCACGGGCGGCGGCGAATAGGTGCCCATGCCGCCGGTGTTGGGACCCTCGTCGCCGTCATAGGCGCGCTTGTGGTCCTGGGCCGCGCCGAAGAGGACGGCGGTCTTGCCGTCGCACACCGCGAAGAGGGAGGCCTCCTCGCCGTGCATGAACTCCTCGATGACGACGCGAGCGCCGGCCGAGCCGAAGCGGCCGCCCAGCATGTCGACCACCGCCGCGTCGGCCGCCTCGCGCGTCTCGGCGATCACGACGCCCTTGCCGGCGGCCAGGCCGTCGGCCTTGATCACGAACGGCGCTTCCAGCGTGTCGAGGAAGACGCCGGCGCTGGCCGCGTCCTCGAACACGCCGTAGGCCGCCGTCGGCAGGTCGTGGCGCTTGCAGAAGTCCTTGGTGAAGGCCTTGGAGGTTTCCAGCTGGGCGGCGCGCTGGCTGCCGCCGAAGCAGGGAATGCCGATCTGCGCCAGCTTGTCGGCGAGGCCGACTTCGAGCGCCGACTCCGGCCCGACCACCACCAGGTCCGCGCCGATCTCCCGGGCCAGGGCCACCAGGCCGTCGGCGTCGGTCGCCTTGACGGCGGCCAGCTCGGCCATGGCCGCGATGCCCGGATTGCCCGGGGCGGCGACGAGGCGGCCGCACAGCGGCGATTGCGCGATCTTCCAGGCCAGGGCGTGCTCGCGCCCGCCGGACCCGACGAGGAGGATGGTCAGCTTTTCCATGAACCGGGGATGTCGCGCGCGCGGGGGCGCGGGTCAAGCGCCCGCTGCGTCCGATCGTCCATCACCCCCTCCTGCGACGCTTGGCCCGATTGCCAGGCGCCCCGCGCGCGGGCTTCTTTCTGTGCAAATTCGCGCGTCCAGGGCAGGACGCGCGCCACGGGGCTGCCTCGAGACACATGGCCAAGGACGACCATCACCTTCCGCGCGACCCAGCGGCCGCGTCGGACGCCGCTTCCCACCCGTCGAAAGCCCTGCACTCCTGGGCCTTCCTCGACGCCGTGGTCGAGAGCGTGCCGGCCATGCTGGTGGTCAAGAACGGCCGCGACGGCCGCTTCGTGCTGGTCAACCGCACGGGCGAGGAACTGCTGGGCGTGCCGCGCGAGGACCTGATCGGCCGCAACGACGCCGATTTCTTCCCGCCCGAGCAGGCCGCCTTCTTCGCCGAGATGGACGCCAAGGTGCTGGCCAGCGACCGCCTGTGGGTGATCGACGAAGAGCCCCTGAAGACCCCGCACAACGGCGACCGCTGGCTGCAGACCAAGAAGATCGCCATCCCCGGCGAGGGCGACGAGAAGCTGCTGCTGATCATCAGCGAGGACATCACCGAGCGGAAGAAGTCGGCGATCGCGCTGGAGGCCGCGCTCGAACGGGCCCGCGCCGCCAGCGTCGCCAAGTCAGAATTCCTGGCCAATATGAGCCACGAGATCCGCACCCCGCTGAACGGCGTGCTGGGCATGGCCCAGGTGCTGGCCCAGACCGAGCTGACCCCGCGCCAGCGCGAGATGATGGACGTGATCCTCAGCTCCGGCCGCACCCTGAACGCCCTGCTCAGCGGGATCCTGGATCTGGCCAAGATCGAGGCCGGCGAGATCGAGCTGGAAGCCGCGCCCTTCGACCTGCGCGCGGCGGTGACCGCCTGCGCGGCCACCTTCGAGGGCCTGGCCCACCAGAAGGGGCTGTCCTTCTCGCTGAAGTTCGACGAGCCCTTCCCGCAGCGGGTCACCGGAGACGCGCTGAAGTTCGGCCAGATCGTCAACAACCTGATCAGCAACGCGGTGAAGTTCACCTGCGAGGGCTCGGTCAGCGTCCACGCCGGCGCCAGGGCCGTCGAAGGGCCTGATGGCGACGAGGTGCTGCTGACCCTCACCGTCGAGGACACCGGCGAGGGCTTCACGCCCGAGGTGCAGGCCAGCCTGTTCGAGCGCTTCGTGCAGGGCGACGGCTCGATCACCCGCCGGTTCGGCGGCTCGGGCCTTGGCCTGTCGATCGCCCAGCGCTTCGCCAAGCTGATGGGCGGCGACATCGCCTGCGTCTCGACGCCCGGCGAAGGCGCCCGCTTCACCCTGACCGCCCGTCTCGCCCCGGCCGCCCCGGAAGCCCCGGCGCCGGCCCGGCGCGCGCCGAAGGCCGCCACGCCCGAGCGTCTGCGGGTGCTGCTGGCCGAGGACCACCCGACCAACCAGCGGGTGGTCGAGCTGATGCTCGACGGCGTCGCCGACGTGGTCGTCACCGAGGACGGCGAGGCGGCCCTGCGCGCCTACCAGGCGCAGGACTTCGACCTCGTTCTGATGGACACCCAGATGCCGGTGATGGACGGACTGACGGCCATCCAGGAGATCCGCCAGCGCGAGCGGGCCGCCGGCCGCGGGCGCATCCCGATCATCTCGCTGACCGCCAACGCCATGCCCCACCAGGTGGAAGCCTGCCTGGCGGCCGGCGCCGACCTGCACCTGGCCAAGCCGATCACGGTCTCCGCCCTGTTCGACGCCATCGCCGAGGCCTGCGAACTGGCGACGGAGCGGGTTTAACACCCATTCATCCCGTCTTCCCGCCCTTGTGGCGGGAACCCCTCTGCCAGCCGCAAGGGCGGGAATGACGCGAGTTTTGGAGGCGGATAGAGGGCCCGCCACGACCGGATCGTCCAAGCCTTCCTTCCGCCGAGCGCGCTTCTTGACGGTCACGCCGCCAGGAGCCTCGCCATGCCCGACGCCTATCCCAGGGACCGCACCGCCCTGTTGTTCGTGGATCCCTACAACGACTTCCTGGCCGACGGCGGCAAGCTGTGGCCCAGGGTGGCGGCGACCAAGGGGGCCGAAGGGCTGCACGCGCGGCTGGCGGCCGTGACGGCGGCGGCGCGGGCGGCGGGCCTGCCGGTGTTCATCGTGCCCCATCACCGCTTCGCCCTGGGCGATCTCGACGGCTGGAAGCATCCCTCGCCCTACCTGCAAGGCAGCGCCCGGGCGATGGTGTTCGAGAAGGACGGCTGGGGCGGCCAGTGGCACCCCGACTTCGCGCCCCTGCCCGGCGACGTGATCGTCACCGAGCACTGGGGCTCCAGCGGCTTCGCCAATACCGACCTGGACTACCGCCTCAAGCAGCGCGAGATCACCCACGTGATCCTGATCGGCCTGGTGGCCAACACCTGCATCGAGGGCACCGGCCGCTTCGCCTCGGAACTGGGCTACCACGTCACCCTGGTCACCGACGCCACGGCGGCCTTCACCGACGAGGCCCTGCACGCGGCCCACGCCATCAACGCCCCGACCTACGCCCACGCCATCCTGACGGCCGAGGCGGTGACGGCGGCTCTGGGCCAGCCCTAAGCCCGCCTTGCGGAGCGAAAACCTCGTCCTTCGACAAGCTCAGGATGAGGTTTTCGGTTACCGCGCCTAAATTGGTCCTCACCCTGAGCCCGTCGAAGGGCGGGGACCACGCACGACGTCAGCGCTTCCGCGCCGCCACGCTGAAGCGGGCGGGGGCCGGCGGGGTGTTGGCGAGGCGCAGTTCGCCGCGCGCCTGGCGGACGATCTCCCAGCCGCCCTGCAGGGCCAGCAGCGCCATCACTCCGGCCACCAGCAGGTCGGGCCAGCGCGAGTTCGTGCCGAACACGCCCAGCGCCGCCAGCATCACCGCCACATTGCCGATGGCGTCGTTGCGCGAGCAGATCCACACCGAGCGCATGTTGGCGTCGCCCGTGCGGAAGCCAAACAGCATGATCGCCACGGCGACGTTGGCGACCAGCGCGGCCAGGCCCAGGGCCCCCATCACCGGCGCCTGCGGCGTGCGGCCCTCGAACACGCCCCACAGCGTGGCGCCGCTGACCCAGGCCCCGAAGGCCAGCATGGTCGCTCCCTTCAGCATCGCCGCCCGGGCCCGCCAGGCCAGGGCCATGCCGGCCACGCCCAGGCTGATGGCGTAGTTGGCCGCGTCACCGAGAAAATCGAGGCTGTCGGCCTGCAGCGCCGCCGAGCCTGACAGCAGGCCCGCCGTTCCCTCGACCAGGAACATGCCGCCGTTGACCACCAGCGCGATCCACAGCGCCAGGCGCCAGCGCCCCGCCGGTGGAGCGCTCTGTGGCTTGCAAAGATCGTCGCCGCAGCAGCCGGACATCTGGACCTCCTCGAAGAAGGCCCCATCTCTGCACCCTGTAGTCGCTACAGGGTCAAGAGCATGCCTGCACTATCCATCGGAGACCTCGCCCGCCGCACCGGCGTGCCGGTCGAGACCATCCGCTACTACGAGCGCATGGGCCTCCTGCCCAAGCCGCCGCGCACGGAAGGCAACTACCGCGCCTACGAGACCGGCCACGAGCGGCGGCTGGCCTTCGTCAAGCGCTCGCGCGACCTGGGCTTCGGGCTCGACGCCATCCGGGCGCTGCTGGACCTGGCCGACGGCGCCGACCGCCCCTGCGGCGAGGTCGACGCCCTGGCCCGCGATCAGCTGGCCGAGGTCGAGCGCAAGATCGCCGACCTCACGGCCATGCGGGCCGAACTGCAGGACATGCTGGGCCACTGCCGCGCCGACACGGTGGCCGACTGCGAGATCATCGGGCGGCTGCGGGGAAAATGATCGCCCCTCTCTCTTTGAGAGAGGGAGGGGCCCGCCGCGCGAGCGGTGGGAGGGTGAGAGGTTTCAGCGCTGGCCGGGAAACCTCAGACCGCTCTCTTCCATCGTCATCCGGGCGCCGCGTACCGGAGAGCCGGGGTCGCCGCACTGCGTCGGCCCCTGGGTCCCGGATAAGCCCTTCGGGCTTTCCGGGATGACGGGTGGCTTGGGGGACGGCGCCTTGTCCGGTGAGACTGTAACCTCTCACCCTCCCACGCCCTTGGCGTGGGCCCCTCCCTCTCTCTCAGAGAGAGGGAACCCCTTTTAAGCCGCCTCGACGTCCAGCGAATAGCCGGCCGAGCGCACGGTGCGGATCGGGTCGGCTTCGGTGGAGCCGTTCAGGGCCTTGCGCAGGCGGCCGATGTGGACGTCCACCGTGCGGGCCTCGACATAGACGTCCGAGCCCCAGACGGCGTCCAGCAGCTGTTCGCGGCTGAACACCCGGCCCGGGTGCTGCATCAGGTAGTCGAGCAGGCGGAACTCGGTCGGGCCAAGGTGCACTTCCTTGCCCTGGCGCTTCACGCGGTGGGCCACCCGGTCGATGACGATGTCGCCGACCGTGATGCGGTCGTCGGCCAGGGCCGGGCGGATGCGGCGCATCACGGCGCGGACGCGGGCGGTCAGCTCGACCATCGAGAACGGCTTGACCACATAGTCGTCGGCGCCGGTGTCGAGGCCGCGGATGCGGTCGCTTTCCTCGCCGCGCGCCGTCAGCATGATGATCGGCACGTTGCGGGTGTCGGTGCGGCCGCGCAGGCGGCGGCAGACCTCGATGCCCGAGACCTTGGGCAGCATCCAGTCGAGGATGACGAGGTCCGGCGCGCGTTCGCTGGCCAGGGTCAGGGCTTCCTCGCCGTCGGCGGCCACCGCGACCTGGTAGCCTTCCTTGTCGAGATTGTAGTGAAGCAAGGTGGCCAGGGCGTCCTCGTCCTCGACCACCAGAACGTACGGAGTCACTTCTAAAGGCCTCCCGAAAGCTTACTGAGCGACGACGTCGAGCTTGGGACGCTGGGAGATGATCTCCTCGCCCGTCAGCTCGAAATGGATGATCTCGGCGATGTTGGTGGCGTGATCGCCGATCCGCTCGAGGTTCTTGGCGACGAACAGCAGATGCGTGCACGCGTTGATCGTGCGCGGATCGCCCATCATGTAGGTCAGCAGTTCGCGGAAGATCGAGTTGTAGTGCTCGTCGACTTCCTCGTCGCTGCTCCAGACGTTGATGGCGCGCTGCACGTCCGAGGCGGTGTAGGCGTCCAGCACGTCCTTCAGGCGGCTCTGCACCAGTCGGCCCATGCGCTCGATCGAGCGGGTCAGGGCGCTCATCGGCTCGGCCTCGGTCAGGATCAGGGCGCGCTTGCCGATGTTCTTGGCCATGTCGCCGCAGCGCTCGAGGCTCATCGAGATCTTCAGGGCGGCGACGGCGTGGCGCAGGTCCACGGCCATCGGCTGGCGCAGGGCGATCAGGCGGAAGGCCTTGCGCTCGATCTCGACCTGCAGGCTGTCGAGGCGCTCGTCGCGGCCGACCACCAGCTGGGCCAGCGGGGCGTCGCGGCGGGCGATGCAGTCGACGGCGTCGGCGACCTGGGCTTCGGCGAGGCCGCCCATGCGGGTCACCTCGGCGGTCAGGTGGTTCAGCTCTTCGCCGTAGGATTTGACGGTATGTTCGGTCATGTGCCTCGTCCCCTCTGGCTTAGCCGAAGCGGCCGGTGATGTAGTCCTGGGTGCGGCTGTCGCGAGGATTGGTGAACATCTCCTCGGTCGGTCCGCTCTCGACCAGCTTGCCCAGGTGGAAGAAGGCGGTCTTCTGCGACACGCGGGCGGCCTGGGCCATCGAGTGGGTGACGATGACGATGCAGAACTGGCTGCGCAGCTCGTCGATCAGTTCCTCGATCTTGGCCGTGGCGATCGGGTCCAGCGCCGAGCAGGGCTCGTCCATCAGGATCACTTCGGGCGAGACGGCGATGGCGCGGGCGATGACGAGGCGCTGCTGCTGGCCGCCCGACAGGCCGGTGCCGGGCTGGTGCAGGCGGTCGGCGACCTCGTTCCAGAGACCGGCCTTCTTGAGGCTGCTCTCGACGATGCTTTCCAGCTCGTCCTTGCGCGTGGCCAGGCCGTGAATCTTCGGGCCGTAGGCGACGTTCTCGAAGATCGTCTTGGGGAACGGGTTCGGCTTCTGGAACACCATGCCGACGCGCGAGCGCAGCACCACCGGATCGACGCTCTTGGCGTTGACGTCGGCGCCGTCGATCTCGATCGAGCCCTGCACGCGGGCCGACGGGATGGTGTCGTTCATCCGGTTGATGCAGCGCAGGAAGGTCGACTTGCCGCAGCCCGACGGGCCGATGAAGGCGGTGACCGACTTGGCCGGGATGTCGAGGGCGACATCGAACAGCGCCTGCTTCTCGCCGTAGAAGACGTTGACGTCGCGGGCGCGGATCTTGAACTCGCGGGTCTCGACCGTCCCGTGGCCCTGCGGCACGGCGGTGTGGATCACGGGCGCGGCGACGGAGGCGTCGCGGTTCTGGGTGGGCATGGCGTGTCCCTGGACGAGGGCGAGAGCGTTGGGGTTGGTGACGGTCATCTTGATCCTACCACCGGCGTTCGAAGCGGCGGCGCAGGATGACGGCCGCGGCGTTCATGACGATCATGAAGACGAGAAGCACGAGGATGGCCGCGGCGGTGCGCTCGTGGAAGGCCCGCTCCGACGCGTTCTCCCAGATGAACACCTGAACGGGCAGGACGGTCGAGGCGCCGGTGAAGCCTTCCGGCACGCCGGGCACGAACGAGACCATGCCGATCATCAGCAGCGGGGCGGTCTCGCCCAGCGCATGCGCCAGAGACAGGATGGCGCCGGTCATCACGCCGGGCATGGCCAGCGGCAGCACGTGGTGGAACACGGTCTGGGCGCGGGAGGCGCCGACGCCGAGGGCGGCTTCGCGGATCGAGGGCGGCACGGCCTTCAGGGCCGAGCGGGTGGCGATGATCACCGTGGGCAGCGCCATCAGGGCCAGCACTAGGCCGCCGACCAGCGGCGAGCTGCGCGGCACGTGCAGCCAGTTGATGAAGAGCGCCAAGCCCAGCAGGCCGTAGACGATCGAGGGCACGGCCGCGAGGTTGTTGATGTTGACCTCGATGACGTCGGTCCAGCGGTTCTTGGGCGCGAACTCTTCCAGGTAGACGGCGGCCAGCACGCCGACCGGCACCGCGATCAGGGCGGTGATGACCAGCATCAGGGCCGAGCCGACCACCGCGCCCAGCACGCCGGCCTGTTCGGGCTCGGTGGAGTCGGACTTGGTGAAGAAGCCGACGTTGAAGCCGCCCTTGACGGTTCCGTCCTTCTCCAGCTGGTCCAGCCAGGCCAGCTGCTGGTTGTCGAGCTTGCGGTCTTCCTCGGCGGTCGAGCGCTTGATCTCGCCCTTGAAGTAGAGGTCGGCGTCGGCCTTGACCGGACCGGTGACCTCGATGGTCTTGCCGATCACCGACGGGTCGGCCTTGATCTTGTCGAGCAGCTGGAAGCCGAGATCGCGCGAGACCAGGTCCATGACCTTGCCCGACGTCGTGCCCAGGTCGTCGTCCTGGATGTTCAGCTTCTTCATCACCGCCTCGGCGACGATGTAGTCGTAGTTGACCCCGTCCAGCGCGGTGCGGTCGATGCGGTCCGGGTTCAGGTAGACCGGCACGCTGATCGAGTGGGTCTCGAAGGTGGTGTAGCCCTGGGCGACGATGCGGCCGACCAGCACGACCAGGAAGATCATCGCCACGACGATGGCGGCGATGCCCTGGGCCTTGAACCACATCTCCGAGCGGTAGCGCTTCTTCAGGCGCGCCTCGGCGGCCGAGAGCTGCGGGCGGGGACCCTGCTCGCGCGGGGCGGCGCCGGCGTTGATGGCGGCGTCAGTCATATTGTTCCCGATACTTCTGGACGATGCGCAGGGCGATGATGTTGAGCGCCAGGGTCACGACGAACAGCGTCAGGCCCAGGCCGAAGGCCGAGAGGGTCTTGGGGCTGTCGAACTCCTGGTCGCCGGTCAGCAGGGTGACGATCTGCACCGTGACGGTGGTGACCGTGTCCAGCGGGTTGGCGGTCAGCTTGGCCTGCAGGCCCGCGGCCATGGTCACGATCATGGTCTCGCCGACGGCGCGGGAAACGGCCAGCAGCATGGCGGCCATGATGCCCGGCAGGGCGGCGGGAAGGATGACCTTCTTGACCGTCTCGGACTTGGTGGCGCCCATGGCGTAGCTGCCGTCGCGCAGGCTCTGCGGCACGGCGTTGATGATGTCGTCCGACAGCGACGAGACGAACGGGATCAGCATGATCCCCATCACCACGCCGGCCACCAGGGCCATCTGGTTCTGCACCTGCATCAGGTACTGGGCGATCCCGTCCAGCGGGCCGCCGGCCATGCCCTCGCCGATGGCGTTGAAGAAGGCCCGGAACAGAGGGCCCACGGTCAGGGCGGCGAAGAAGCCGTAGACGACGGTCGGCACGCCGGCCAGCACCTCGAGCAGCGGCTTGACCACCGAGCGCACGCGGCGGTCGGCGTATTCCGAGAGATAGATCGCCGAGTAGAGGCCGACGGGCGCTGCCACCAGCATGGCGATCAGCATGATCAGGAAGGTGCCGGCGAACAGCGGCACGGCCCCGAAGGCGCCCGACGAGGCCACCTGGTCGGCGCGCATGGCGATCTGCGGGCTCCATTCGGTGCCGAACAGGAAGGCCAGCGGATTGACGCTCTGGAAGAAGCGCCAGCTTTCCCAGACCAGCGACAGCACGATGCCCAGGGTGGTCAGCACGGCGGCGACCGAGCAGGCGATCAGAAGGCCGTTGATCCAGCCTTCGACGCGGTTGCGGGCGCGGAACTCCAGGCCCACCCGCGGCAGCGCCAGCAGCGCGCCGATCAGGGCCACCAGGGCGGCCAGGGCGATGGTGCTGTAGCGCACCGTGGCGGTGATCTTGGCGGACTCGGCGACCTTGGCGTCGAGCGCGGTCTTCAGCGCGCCCTCGTAGACGACTTCCGACGGCGATTCCTTGGCCGCGATGGCGCGGGCGTCGCTGAAGAACACGTCCTGGCGGTCGGGGGTCAGCGAGGCGATGGCGGCCGGGCGCTCGGCCTGCAGCACCGCCTCCTCGATGCGGCCGCCGAACACGGCGCCGAGCAGGAGGAGCAGGGCGGCGGGGGCGCCGGCCCACAGGGCGGCGTAGGCGCCGTAATAGTTGGGCAGCGAGTGCAGGCGCACCGAAGCGCCGCCGGCGGCCTTGAGCGCTCGGCCGCGGCCGAGCAGGAACGCCGCCAGCGCGAACAGCGCCAGGAACAGGAGCGAGAGCCAGGTCAGCATGCGTGAAGCGGTCTTGCGCTGGATGCGAAGACGGCGCCCGTTGCACCGCCCCGCCCGTCAACCGATCTATGCCGGCCGGGCGACGACCTTATGCGACGTTTCTACGACAGTTTTACGACACCGCCCGGCGCGGGCTCTTCCGAGGCCCTTGTATCCTTGCCCTGCAAGGTCTTGGCCATCGGCAGATAGACCCCGAAGGTGGCGCCCTCGCCCCGGACGGATTCCACGTGCAGCCCGCCCCGGTGGCGGTTGACGATGTGCTTGACGATGGCCAGGCCAAGGCCCGTGCCCTGGCGCTCGCCGCTCTTCTGGCCCTCGACGCGATAGAAGCGCTCGGTCAGGCGCGGCAGGTGCTCGCGGGCGATGCCCGGACCCCGGTCGCTGACCCGCAGCCCGGCGTAGAATTCCTCGATGGCGGAATGGTCGGGGGTCAGCAGCGACAGGCGGGCGGCGGCCGGGTCGCGGGGGGCCACGGCCGTGGCCGGCGTCAGGCCGGGGAAGATCTCGACCCGCACCGTCCCGTCCTTGGGCGTATACTTGATGGCGTTGTCGACGAGGTTCTGGATCACCTGGACGATCTGGTCGCGGTCGCCCTCGACCACGGCGGCGCCGCGCGGCGGCAGCACGGCGTCGAAGCCGACCTGCTTGTCGCGGGCCTGCGGGGCCAGGGCGTCGATGACGTCCTGGGCGGCCATGGCCAGGTCGACGCGGCCAGCCGGGGCGATGTGCTCGTTGAGCTCGATGCGCGACAGGCTCATCAGGTCGTCGATCAACCGCGACATCCGCTCGGCCTGGGCCTGCATGATGGCCAGGAACTTGTCGCGGGCGCCGGGATCCTCCTTGGCGTGGCCGCGCAGGGTCTCGATGAAGCCCGACAGCGAGGCCAGCGGCGTGCGCAGCTCGTGGCTGGCGTTGGCCAGGAAGTCGGCGCGGGTGCGTTCGGTGCGGCGCACGTCGGTCTCGTCGCGCAGCACCAGCAGAGCCAGGTGCGAGCCGGCCTCGTCACGGCCCAGCGGCCGGGCCTGGGCGGTCCAGTCGCGCCCCTGCGAGCCGACGCCGGTCCACTCGACCATGCGCTCGACCCCGCCGAACAGCGCCTCGTCCACCGCCTCCAGCACCTGCGGGCTGCGCACGGCGGTGACCAGCAGGGCCCCCTCCCGGATGCGGAAGCGCTCGCGGGCGGCGGCGTTGGCGAACACGAAGCGCCGGCCGGTCAGGTCGTCGGCCTCCTCGGCGGCGATGACCATCAACGGATCGGGCAGGTTCTCGGTAATGACGGCGAAGGGCGGCGCGCGGTCGGCCGAGGCGGCGGCGGGCGCCAGGCTGAGCACCGAGTCGTCGAGCCGTCGGCGCAGGCGCCGCAGCATGATAGCGCCGCCGACGCCCAGCAGGATCGCCGCCGGCAGGGCCACGCCCGGCCTGGCCGCGCCCAGGGCGGTCATGGCCACCAGCGCGGTCGGCCCGGCGGCCGCGGCGGTCCACGCCCCGACCCAGGCTCCGGCCAAGCCGCCGCCCCAGCGCTCCGGCGCGACCGGCGAGAGGGGAGAGAGGCTGGGCATGGCGAGCGTCCGGGCTCCTTGAAAGGGCGATGGCTTCCGACAAAGGCCGGGCGGGGGCCAAGGCTCCTAGGCCAGTTTTGTGACGATGCGATGATTCGACGATCCAGATATGGCGCCGCCGTTGAGCATGGGATAGACGGGGAACCCCCGGATGCGTGTCGGTTGCGGAAGTCACCGCAATTTCGCCGCAACCTGACGCAATCTGGGGATCGAGGGAATTCTCCTTAGGGTGGTCTGTTCGTATGCAGCGCAAGGTCCTGGTCGCGACGGTCGCGGCCGCTCCTC
Organism: Caulobacter sp. CCNWLW153; assembly: GCF_036889365.1. Taxonomy (NCBI): domain Bacteria; kingdom Pseudomonadati; phylum Pseudomonadota; class Alphaproteobacteria; order Caulobacterales; family Caulobacteraceae; genus Caulobacter; species Caulobacter sp. CCNWLW153. The sequence continues at coordinate 117,074 of NZ_JBAKFV010000010.1, read as the reverse complement.
TTATGGCCATGGCCTTGGCCGCGCAGGCCGAGACGGTGGTGAACACCGCGCGGACCACGCCTATCGCCACCGGCTCGGCCGGGACGAACGGCGCGGCCGACGATGTCAAGATCGACACGGCCGGCTCGATCAAGCTGACCGCCAGCGGCGCGCTGGTGACGCTGAACAGCAACAATAAGGTCGCCAACGGCGGCACGCTCAGCACACAGGGCGTGAACGACTCGACCGGCATCCTGATCAACGGCGGCACGAGCGGCACGGTCACCCAGACCGGCACGATCACGCTGGACGAGGACTACACCCCGACCGACACCGACTCGGACGGCGACGTCGACGGCGCCTTCGCGCTGGGCTCCAACCGCTACGGCATCCGCCTGGCCGGCCCCGGCGCCTTCACCGGCGACATCCTGGCCACCGGCGGCACGATCACCATCGAGGGCAACAACTCGGCCGGCATCAAGCTGGACAGCGCGCTGAGCGGCAACCTGACCAGCGGCGGCGCGATCGCCGTGACCGGCAACAACAGCTACGGCGTCCACGTCAACGCGCCCGTGACCGGCAAGGTCACCGTCAACGGCAGCGTCTCGGTCCTCGGCCAGAACTCGACCGGCGTGGCGATCGACAACAACATCAACGGCGCCTTCGTCATCCAGGGCGCGGTCACGGCCACCGGCTATCGCTACACCGCCCGCCCGGCCGACAAGACCGTGCGCGACAAGCTCGACGCCGACGACCTGCTTCAGGGCGGCCCGGCCGTCCGCGTGGCCGGCAGCGTCACCGGCGGCGTCCTGCTCGACATCCGCCCGGCCGACAACGACAGCACCAAGACCGACGAAGACGGCGACGGTATCGAGGACGCCAACGAAGGCAACGCCGCCCTGGCCGTCTACGGCTCGGCCCCGGCCCTGCTGATCGGCTCGGACACCGGCGCGATCAACATCGGCGTCATCGGCACGGGCGACAACGCCTACGGCCTGCGCGCCCGCGGCGCGATCGTCGCCAACGGCGTCTATGACGGGATCACCTCGACCGCCATCCAGCTGGGCGGCAACACGGGCCAGGCGACCAACATCGCCAATGGCGCCCTGCTCGAGACCACCATGACCTCGCAGGCCTACGAGGCCAACGCCAACGGCGTGCGGGTGACGGCCGGCGCCAACGTGCCGGTGATCTACAACAAGGGCTCGATCACCAGCTACAGCGTCTCGGAAGGCGAGTTCGACGCCCGCGGCATCGTCATCGAGGCCGGCGCCAACGTCCCCAGCCTGCGCAACGGCGGCGTGATCAACTCCAACGTCTTCGGCGAGAAGGGCTCGGCCTACGGCGTCATCGACTATTCGGGCGGCCTGACCTCGATCGAGAACACCGGCTCGATCATCGCGGCGATCTCGCCCACCGACGACGCCGACGACAAGGACGACGCCGACACCGATCCCTCGAACGAGACGATCACCGGCAAGGCCGTGGCCATCGACGTCAGCCGCAACACCACCGGCGTCACCCTGACCCAGAACGGCATCGTCAGCAGCGACAAGACCCTGCCCGACGCCGACGGCGACGGCGTGCCCGACAACGCCGAGCCGTCGATCATCGGCGCCATCCGCTTCGGCTCGGGCGCCGACACCTTCAACGTGCTGAACGGCGCCGTGATCGGCGACATCGCGTTCGGCGCCGGCGCCGACACCTTCCGCATCGACGGCGGCGCGGCCGTGATCGGCGCGATCAGCGACAGCGACGGCCAGCTGGACATCACCATCGGCAAGGGCTCGCTGGGCCTGACCAACGCCCAGACCCTCAACATCTCGAACCTGAACCTGGGCGCCGAGAGCAAGCTGGTGTTCACCGCCGACCCGACGGCCGGCACGCACACCCAGCTGGTGGTCTCGGGCGCGGCCAACATCACCTCGGGCGCGCAGCTTGGCCTGCGCCTGACCAGCCTGCTGACCGAAGAGACCTCGTACAAGGTGATCTCGGCCGGCTCGCTGACCGCCGGAAACTTCGGCCAGGGCCTGCTGGACAACGCGCCCTACATGTACGTCGCCACCGCCAAGGCCGCCGGCAACGACGTCTATCTGGACGTTCGCCGCCGCACCGCCTCGGAAATCGGCCTGGCCCGCTCGGGCGCCTCGGCCTACGACACCTTGTTCGGCTCGCTGGCCGGCGACAAGGACGTGGCCAACCTGTTCCTGGGCATCAACGACAAGAGCACCTTCCTCCACAACTACAACCAGCTGCTGCCCGACCAGGGCGAAGGCATGTTCGCCACCCTGCAGAACATCAACCAGCAGATCTCGGCCGCCACCGCCATCCGCCCCGATCCGGGCGACCGCTACGGCCCCGACAGCATCTGGGTGCAGGAGATCAACGGCCTGGTCCGCCGCGAGGACGGCGAGACCCTGGGCACCGACACCCAGGCCTTCGGCTTCGTCGCCGGCTATGAAGCCATGGGCGACGCGGGCGGCGCCCTGGGCGTGACCCTGGCCTACACCGCGCTGGAAGAACACGACACGGTCGCCCAGGTCGGCGAGCAGACCACCGCCTCGATCGTGCAGACCGGCGTCTACTGGCGTCGTTCGGTCGGCCCCTGGCGCTTCAACCTCGGCGGCGGCGCCGGCTACGGCTGGTTCGAGAGCAACCGCGTGCTGTTCCTCGACCTCAACGGCGACGGCGTCACCGACGAAGACCGCGTGACCAAGGCCGACTGGGGCGCGGTGACCGCCAACGCCTTCGCCGGCGCGGCCTACGAGGCCAAGCTGGGCCGCTACTTCCTGCGTCCCGAAACGCGCATGGACTACACCTACCTCAACGAGTCGAGCCACGACGAGGTCGGCGGCGGCGACGTGCTGGACGGCGCGATCGGCTCGCGCAAGTGGAGCAACCTGTCGGGCGACCTGGGCCTGGTCATGGGCGCGGACTTCGGCCGCGAGGTGTGGCTGCGTCCGGAAGTGCGCGTCGGCTACCGCAAGACCATCGCCGGCAGCCTGGCCGACACCGTCGTGACCAAGAAGAACGGCAAGTACGTGCTGGAAGCCTTCGACAACCGCGACGGCGCCCTGACCCTGGGCTTCGCCCTGCGGGCCGGCACGGCGATGTCCTACGTCGCCCTCGAAGGCGGCGCGGAAAGCACCAAGCGCCAGAAGCGCTACAACGTGAAGCTCACCGGCCGGACGATGTTCTGATCATCGCCGCCCCGGCGGAGTAGAGTTCAAGGCCCCGCACAACGTGCGGGGCCTTTTTCGTTCGATCGTCCGTCCTCGGAGCGACACTTGGCCGCAGCGGCCAGGAAAACCAATGACTTGGGCCGTCAAAACTCCGTTTAGAGCCTGCCCGTTAGTCATCTTCTCCTGAGCAATAGGACGGTGGCCGCAAAGCCGCCGCGAGGGGAAGACCGTGACCATCAACCGCCTTGCCTCGCGCATGGCCCTGATCGCCTGCGTCTCGACGCTGGCGATCGCGGGAAGCGCCAGCGCCCAGACACCCGCGTCTCAGGCGCCGGGGGACCAGCAGGCCCGCATCGAGGCCCTGGAAGCGCAGCTGAAGCTGCTGCAACAGCAGATCAACGAACTGAAGGCGACCACCGTCGCCGCGCCGGTCCAGACGGCGCCCGCCCAACCGGCCCCAGCGCAGGTCGCAGCCGTCGCGCCGGCGCCGAAAGCCGCCTCGCCCCTGCCGGCCGCCACCGTCAGCATCGCCGCCGGCCGCCCGACCATCGCCTCGACCGACGGCGCCTTCACCGCCACCCTGCATGGGGTGATGCAGCTCGACACCGCCCACTACTTCCAGGACAAGGGCCTGCCGGCGGTGATCGGCAACGGCCGCGACCTCAACAGCGGCAGCAACTTCCGCCGCGCCCGCCTGGGCGTGGACGGCCGGTTCTTCAAGAACTTCGACTACTCGATCCTGCTCGACTTCGGCGGCAACGGCGCCGACGGCCCCGGCATGCTCCAGGAGCTGTTCATCCAGTACAACTACGCGCCGTTCAAGGTGCGCGCCGGGGCCTTCGCCCCGAGCGTGGGCCTCAGCGACGCGGCGTCGCAGAACGGCTCGCTGTTCCCCGAACGCGCGGCGATCGCCGAGATGGTGCGGGGCCTGGCCGCCGCCGACCGCCGCTACGGGCTGCAGGTGCAGACCTCGGGCGAGAACTGGCTGCTGTCGGCCGCCGCCACCGGCGGCAAGAGCGGCGACGCCCAGACCTTCGACGAGCAGCAGGCCTATGTCGGCCGCACCGCCTTCGCCCCGGTCAAGAGCAAGGACTGGCTGCTGCACCTGGGCGTCAACGGCGGCTACATCGCCACCCCGGCCCAGACGGCGGTCGGCGGCGGCTACGCCCTGACCCTGACCGAGCGGCCCGAACTGCGCGTCGACGGGACCACCCTGGTCTCGACTGGCGCCCTCGATGCGAAGAACCTGCGCCACCTGGGCGCGGAACTGGCCGTGCAGCACAAGAGCCTGCTGATCCAGAGCGAGGTGTTCGACATCGCGCTCGAGCGGCGCAACGCCGCCGCCGGCGTCAGCGACCCGAAGTTCGGCGGCTGGTACGTCGAGGGCGGCCTGGTGCTGACCGGCGAGAGCCGCCGCTACAACGCCGCCACCTTCGCCTTCGACGCCCCGTCCATCGCCCACCCCTTCGATCCGAAGACCGGCCAGTGGGGCGCCTGGGAGCTGGCGGCGCGCTATTCGGTGCTGGACCTCAACCACCACGAACTGGCCGCCCTGGCGGCCGACCGGGTGCGCGGCGGCGAGCAGACGATCTGGAGCGCCGGGATCAACTGGTTCCCCAACTCGGTGACCAAGTTCTCGCTGGACTACCTGGACGTCGACATCGACCGGCTGGACCCCGCCGGCGGCGCGACCCCGCTCAGCCAGGGCTACCAGGCGGTTAACCTGCGCAGCCAGTTCGCGTTCTAGGGACGGAGCGTCTCCTTTCCTCCCGTCATTCCCGCCCTTGTGGCGGGAATGACGGGAGATAAAAGGGATGGGGGAGGATCTTCTGATCCCGCCCTCAGAAACACTCGCGCGCGTCGGGACCGCGCATCGGCCAAGGTTACGGGGCATTCCACGAGGACGCCCGATGACCCTGCTCCGCCCTGCCTCCTTCCGGCCTTCCCGCCGGGACCTCGCCCTCGGCGCGGGCGCCCTGGCGGCGGCGCCGGCGAGCGCGCTGGCCCAGAAGGCGCCCAAGGTCGTCACCCTGCTGAACGTCAGCTACGACCCGACCCGCGAACTCTACCAGGACATCAACCCCGCCTTCGCCGCCTACTGGAAGCGCCGGGTCGGCCAGACGCTGGAGATCAGGCAGAGCCATGGCGGCTCGGGCAAGCAGGCGCGCTCGGTGATCGACGGCCTGCAGGCCGACGTCGTCACCCTGGCGCTCGCCGACGACATCGACCAGATCGCCGCCCGTGGCCTGACCGCCGCCAACTGGCAGTCGCGCCTGCCGCAGAACTCGGCCCCCTACACCTCGACGATCGTGTTCCTGGTCAGGAAGGGCAATCCCAAGCGGATCAAGGACTGGGGCGACATCGTAAAGCCCGGCGTCCAGATCATCACCCCCAACCCCAAGACCGGCGGCGCCCCGCGCTGGGCGTATCTCGCCGCCTGGGCCTGGGCGCTGAAGCAGCCGGGCGGCAGCGACGCCTCCGCCCAATCGTTCGTGCGCCAGCTCTACAAGCAGGTGCCGGTGCTCGATAGCGGGGCGCGCGGCTCGATGACCACCTTCGCCCAGCGGGGCGTCGGCGACGTGCTGCTGACCTGGGAGAACGAGGCGCACCTGGCCCGCCAGGAGTTCGCCGCCGACGGGCTGGAGATCGTCTATCCGTCGCGCTCGATCCTGGCCGAGCCGTCGGTGGCGGTGATCGACAGCGTGGTCAAGCGGCGCGGCACGAAGCTGATCGCCGAAGGCTACCTGAACTTCCTCTACAGCCCGCTGGCCCAGGACCTGATCGGCAAGCACCACTACCGGCCGCGCAATCCGCAGGCCGCGGCCAAGTACGCCGCCAAGTTCCCGAAGATCCCGCTGGCCACCATCGACGGCCAGTTCGGCGGCTGGAAGAAGGCGCAAGGCCGCCATTTCGCCGACGGCGGCGTCTTCGATCAAATCTACCGGCCGTGAGAGTCTTCTTGGGCGTGAAACCTACCTAGACAATAGAGTATGAGGCTCGGGTCAGTTTCGCGCGTTATCCCGCACGACCCCACCGGAGCCATAGCGACATCGCCATGACCAACGCCTTCAAGTCTCCCACCCGGCGCGGCCTGCTCGGCGCGGCCGGCGCCGCCGCTCTGGGCGCTCCCGCCCTGCTGGCCGGCCAGGCCCAGGCCGCCGGGTCGGTGACCCTGCTGAACGTCAGCTACGACCCGACCCGCGAGCTCTACAAGGACATCAACACCGCCTACGCCAAATACTGGAAGGACAAGGTCGGCCAGACCCTGACCATCAACCAGAGCCACGGCGGTTCGGGCAAGCAGGCCCGCTCGGTGATCGACGGCCTGCAGGCCGACGTGGTCACCCTGGCGCTGGCCTACGACATCGACGAGATCGCCGACAAGGCCAAGCTCCTGCCGGCCAACTGGCAGTCGCGCCTGCCGCAGAACTCGACGCCCTACACCTCGACGATCGTGTTCCTGGTCCGCAAGGGCAACCCCAAGAAGATCGCCGACTGGGCCGACCTGGTGAAGCCGGGGGTGGGCGTCATCACCCCCAACCCGAAGACCTCGGGCGGGGCGCGCTGGAACTACCTGGCCGCCTGGGCCTGGGCGCTGAAGCAGCCGGGCGGCAATCCGGCCAAGGCCGAGGCCTATCTGAAGGACCTGTTCAACCACGTGCCGGTGCTCGACACCGGCGCGCGCGGCGCCACCACCACCTTCACCCAGCGCGGCATCGGCGACGTGCTGCTGGCCTGGGAGAACGAGGCCTTCCTGGCGCTGGAGGAACTGCCGGGCCAGTTCGAGATCGTCGTGCCGTCGCGCTCGATCCTGGCCGAACCGCCGGTGGCCCTGGTCGACAAGAACGTCGACCGCCACAAGACCCGCCTGGCGGCGACCGGCTACCTCAACTTCCTCTACAGCCCGCTGGCCCAGGAACTGATCGCCAAGCACCACTACCGTCCGCGCAACGCGGCCGTGGCCAAGAAGTACGCCGGCAAGTTCAAGCAGATCCCGCTGTCGACCATCGACGACACCTTCGGCGGCTGGAAGAAGGCCCAGGCCACGCACTTCGCCGACGGCGGCGTCTTCGACCGCATCTACCGTCCGAAATAGGGCCCGCCCTTTCAAAACTTGACCATTGCAGGCGCGGCGGTCCCCATGGGGCCGCCGCGTTTTGCGTTCCCACGCCGAAGCTTGGTCGGGAACCCGACCCAGGACCGGGCGTTCAGCCGTTGACGGGGCGTCCATAGAACAAGGCCGGGGTCGGGCTCAGGAATGACGGATTATCTGAAGTCTCAGCGGGCGAGCGATCAGCTCGCGGCCGAGCACGGCATCGACGACCCCTTCGCGGCCGCCATCCGCGCCACCCGCATGGCGATGATCGTCACCGACGCCACCCAGGCCGACAATCCGATCATCTTCGCCAACGACGCCTTCCTGCGGCTGACCGGCTATGCCCGTTCCGAGGTGATCGGCCGCAACTGCCGCTTCCTGCAGGGGCCCGACACCAGCCCCGTCGCCATCGGCGAACTGCGCGGCGCGATCGCCGACGGCGACGACATCGCCATCGACATCCTCAACTACCGCAAGGACGGCAGCACGTTCTGGAACGCGCTGTACCTCTCGCCCGTGCGCAACAAGCTGGGGCAGATCATCTACTTCTTCGGCTCGCAGTTGGACGTCAGCGAGAAGAAGCAGACCGAGCAGCACCTGCGCGAGACCCGCAGCGACCTGGAGGACGCCGTCGAGGCGCGCACCCGCGAGCTGTCCCTGGCCCTGGAGCAGAAGACCGCCCTGCTGCACGAGGTCGACCACCGGGTGAAGAACAACCTGCAGCTCATCTCGTCCCTGCTGCTGCTGCAGAACCGACGCGAGAAGGAGCCGGCGGTCAAGCACAGCCTGCGCGGCATGCTGGAGCGGGTGAACGCCATCGCCACCGTCCACCGCCGCCTGTTCCAGAGCGAGGACGTCGAGCGCTTCGACGTCTCGGCCTTCGTGCGCGACCTGGTGTCGGACATGGCCGGGACCGCGGCCCGCGACGACGTGCGCGTCAGCCTGGACCTGGAGCGGGTGGACGTGCCGGCCTCGAAGGCCGCGCCCCTGGCCCTGGTGATCAGCGAGCTGTTCTCCAACGCCCTGCGCCACGCCTTCCCGGAGGGGCGAGCGGGCCACGTCTCGGTATCGATCACTCGCACAAATGGCGAGTTTCGGATCGAAATCGCCGATGACGGCGTTGGAATGGCTGAAGGGGCCCGGACATCGGGTTTCGGACTGACCATCGTCCAGCTGCTCTGCCAGCAGCTCAAGGCGCGGTCCGAGACCACGGCGGCCGAGCCCGGAACCCGCGTCGTCGTCAACCTGCCCGTCAACGGCGCGCATCATTAGGAATTCAGTGACCCCATGCCCGGGCGCGCGTTGGATGTGTTGATCGTCGAGGACGAGGTCCTCCTGGCCACCGAGCTGGAGTTCCTGGTCCAGGAAGCCGGCTACCACCCCGTGGGCTGCGCCATGAGCGCGGACGAGGCGGTGGACCTGGCCAGGTCGCTGCATCCAGACCTCGCCCTCGTCGACGTCCACCTGCGCGACGGCCCCACGGGCGTGGAGGTGGTGCGCAGGATCCACGACGACTGCGGCTGCGTGGCCCTGTTCATGACCGCCAACGTCAAGCGCCTGCCGGACGACTTCGCCGGCGCCTGCGGGGTGATCGGCAAGCCCTATTCGGAGCATGGCGTGAAGACCGCCCTGGCCTATCTGGCCGTCTGCCTGAGAGAGGGCCATGCGCCGGGCCTGCCGCCCGCCGGGCTGGAGCTGGCCCCCGCCTATGCCCAGCTCTGGGGCCTGACCGAAATGCCGCGCTCGGCCTGATGGCCGACGTCCACCCGGTCGCCGTCTTCGTCGGGACCGCCGCGGCCCTGTTGTCGATCACCAGCTTCGCCCCGCAGATCGTCAAGATCGTCCGCGAGAAGGACGCCTCGTCGGTGTCGCTGCGGACCTATGTGGTGACCGTGACGGGGTTTGCCTGCTGGCTGGCCTACGGCCTGATGATCAAGGCCTGGCCGGTGGCGCTGTCCAACCTCGCCTGCCTTGCGATGTCGGCCGCGGTGCTCGCGCTCAAATGGCGCTACGGGCGCGGACGATCCGGGAACGACGTCAAAGAGTGAACCTAGTCAAAGGGTGACAGGGGGGGCGGGGTCCGCTATCGAGGCGCGCCTATTTTCGCGCACCAGGACCATCGCCTTTGACCAACGTCGCCGAGGAAGCTGGCTGGGCCACCGCCAAGACCCTGGCCGAGGCCCTGCCCTACATCCAGATCTACGACCGCGAGACGGTCGTGATCAAGTACGGCGGCCACGCCATGGGCCAGGAAGAGGTGGCCAAGCTGTTCGCCGCCGACGCCGTGCTGCTGAAGCTCTTGGGCGTGCACCCCGTGGTGGTTCACGGCGGCGGTCCGCAGATCAGCCGCATGCTCGACAAGGCCGGCGTCAAGTCGACCTTCATCGACGGCCTGCGCGTCACCGACGAGGCCACGATGGAAGTGGCCGAGATGGTCCTGTCGGGGGCCATCAACAAGGAAATCGCCAACTGGATCACGCTCGCCGGCGCCGAGGCCGACGTGCGCGGCGTGGGCCTGTCGGGCAAGGACGCCCGCCTGATCACCGCCGAGAAGGTGACCCGGACCAAGAAGGATCCGGACAGCAACATCGAGCAGGCCGTCGACCTGGGCTTCGTGGGCGAGCCGACCAAGGTCGATCCGCATCTGATCCAGGCGCTGCTGACCTCGGAAACCGATTACATCCCGGTGATCGCCCCGATCGGCGTGTCCGAGCAGGGCGAGACCTTCAACATCAACGCCGACACGGTCGCCGGCGCCCTGGCGGGCGCCCTGAAGGCCAAGCGGATGCTGATGCTGACCGACATCAAGGGCGTGCTGGACGCCGACGGCGAGCTGATCCGCGAGATGACCATCGAGCAGGCCCGCCAGCTGATCGCCGACGGCGTGGCCACCGGCGGCATGATCCCCAAGCTCGAGAACGCCATCCACGCCGTGGAGAGCGGCGTCGAAGCCGTGGTCATCCTCGACGGGCGCCGCCCGCACGCCATGCTGGTCGAACTGTTCAGCGAGCACGGCGCGGGCACGCTGATCTCGAAGTGATCTGATGGTGGACCTCACCCACGTCGACACCTGGCTGTTCGACCTCGACAACACCCTCTATCCGGCCGAGACCCAGTTCATGGGCCTGATCGAGGGCCGGATGACCGACTTCGTCGAGCGCTTCACGGGCCTGCCCCGCGAAGAGGCCCGGGCGCTGCAGAAGAAATACTACCTCGAGCACGGCACCACCCTGGCCGGGCTGATGACCTATCACGGCATGGACCCCGCCCAGTTCCTGGAGGAGGTGCACGACGTGTCGATGGAGAACCTTGTCCCCGACCAGGCGCTGCATGACGCGATCGCCGTCCTGCCCGGCCGCCGGCTGGTGTTCACCAACGGCTCGCTGGGCCACGCCGAGCGGGTGCTGGGACACCTGGGGCTGCGCGAGCTGTTCGAGGACGTCTTCGCCATCGAGACGGCCGACTACATCCCCAAGCCCTCGCTGGCGACCTTCGACAAGATCACCAAGCTGCACGCCATCGATCCGCCGACCACGGCCTTCTTCGAGGACAGCGAGAAGAACCTCGTCCCCGCCGCGCGGCTGGGCATGACCACCGTCCTGGTCGGCGCCCACGCGGCCGCGTCGACCTCCGAACACGTCCATCACCGCACCAACGACCTCGCCGGGTTCCTGAGCTCGGCGCGCCTGAAGGGATCCGACCAATGACCGCCTTGACCCTCGCCGACCTGCAGACCGAGATCGAAGCCGCCTGGGAAGCCCGCGACGGCGTCTCGACGGCCACCACCGGCCCGGTCCGCACCGCCGTGGAAGAGGCCCTGCTGCTGCTCGACAGCGGCAAGGCCCGCGTCTCGGAAAAGATCGACGGCGCGTGGACCACCCACCAGTGGCTGAAGAAGGCCGTGCTGCTGTCGTTCCGCCTGAACCCCAACAGCGTGATGCGCGCCGGCACGCTCGGCGGCGGCGTCGGTCCGTGGTGGGACAAGGTTCCCAACAAGTTCGACGGCTGGGAAGCCCCGCAGTTCGAGGCCGCCGGCTTCCGCGCCGTGCCGGGCGCCATCGTCCGCCGCGGCTCGCACGTGGCCAAGAACGTCATCCTGATGCCGTCGTTCGTGAACATCGGCGCCTTCGTCGACGAGGGCACCATGGTCGACACCTGGGTGACGGTCGGCTCGTGCGCCCAGATCGGCAAGCACGTCCACCTGTCGGGCGGCGTCGGCATCGGCGGCGTGCTGGAGCCGCTGCAGGCCAACCCGACCATCATCGAGGACAACTGCTTCATCGGCGCCCGCTCGGAAGTCGTCGAGGGCGTGGTCGTCGGCGAGGGCTCGGTCCTGTCGATGGGCGTCTACCTGTCGGCCTCGACCAAGATCGTCGACCGCAAGACCGGCGAGATCCACGTCGGCAAGGTGCCGCCCTACAGCGTCGTGGTGCCGGGCAGCCTGCCCGACAAGAACGGCGGCCCGAGCCTCTACTGCGCCGTGATCGTCAAGACGGTCGACGCCCAGACCCGCTCGAAGACCTCGATCAACGACCTGCTGCGCGACTGATCGCGCGATGGGGGCGGCCGTTGACGAGACACTGGCCGCCCTGCGCGCCGGCGACCTGGCCGGCGCGACCAGGCTGGACCTTTCCGGCGCGGACCTTTCGCAGGTCCCGCCGGAGGTCTTCGCCCTTGCCGACACGCTGGAGGTGCTGGACATCGGCGCCACCCGGATTTCGGCCCTGCCCCATGACTTTTCCCGCCTGAAGCGGCTGAAGGTGCTGTTCGCCTCGGGCGCGCCGTTTCGCGCGCTGCCGGAGGCTCTGGGCGACCTGCCAGCCCTGAGCCAGGTCGGCTTTCGTGGCTGCGGGATCGAAGAGATCCCCGGCGAGGCGCTGTCGCCGGCCCTGCGCTGGCTGACCCTCACCGACAACCGCATCGAGACCCTGCCGGCCGCCCTGGGCGAACGCCCTGCGCTTCAGAAACTGATGCTGGCCGGCAACCGCCTGGCCGCCCTGCCGGAAAGCCTGGCGGGGGCGTCGAACCTGGAACTGCTGCGCGTCGCCGCCAACCGCTTGCCGGCCTTGCCCGGCTGGCTGGCCGACCTGCCGGCGCTGGCCTGGCTGGCCTGGGCCGGCAATCCGTTCGACACCGCGACGGGGTTCGCCGCGCCGCCCGTCGCCTGGAGCACGCTGTCGCTGGGTCGCCCGCTGGGGCGCGGCGCCTCGGGCGACGTCTTCGAGACCGCCTGGAACGGCCGCCCGGCGGCCTTGAAGCTGTTTCGCGGGACCATGACCAGCGATGGCCTGCCCGAGCGCGAGATGGCCGCCTGCCTGGCCGCCGGCGAGCATCCGAACCTGACGGGAGCCCTGGGCCGGATCGAGGGCCATCCCGACGGCGCCGAGGGCCTGCTGATGCCGCTGCTGCCGGAGAGCTGGCGCGTCCTGGCCGGCCCGCCCAGCGCGCAAAGCTGTAGCCGCGACGTCTATGCCCCGGACCTGGCCTTCCCGCTCGACGCGGCCCGCCGCATCGCCCGCGACGTGGCCGCCGGCGCGGCGCGCTTGCACGGGCGGGGCCTGCAGCACGGCGACCTCTACGCCCACAACGTGCTGTGGGACGGCGACACGGGCGCGGCCGTGCTCAGCGACTTCGGCGCGGCGGCCTTCCTGCCGGCCGGCGAGGAAGGCCGCTGGACGCCGCTGGACGTGCGGGCCTTCGGCCTGCTGCTGGGCGAACTGCTGGACCGCGTCGACGGCCAGGCTCCGGCGGCCCTGCGCGCGCTGGAGGCGGCCTGCGTCCAGCCCGACGGCGCGGCGCGTCCGTCGATGGCCGAGATCCTGGCGGCCCTTTCCTGATCGCCCGATGCAGGCTCTAGTCGCCGCATGCGGGACCTTCTCCACCGACTGAAGCCGATCTTCGCCCTCTCCGGCCGCGCCTCGCGGCTGGACTACTGGCGCACGCAGGCGGGGCTGGCCCTGGCCACCGCCCTGGTGCTGACCCTGACGGTGCTGGCCACCCAGGCCGGCGGCTGGCTGGGCGTGGTTCCGTGCCTGCTGTTCCTGCCGGTGCTGGCGGCCGGCGTCTGCGTGGCGGTGCGCCGGCTGCACGACCGCGGCAAGACGGCCTGGTGGATGGCCGTCTTCGCCGTCGGCCCCTATGCGCTCAGCGGCCTGGCCAGCGGGCTCTATGCGGGCGACTCCGTGCTGATCCTGGCCGCGCCGCTGCTGGCCCTGGCGGCCTTGGCCCTGTCGATCTGGGCGTGGGTGGAGCTGGGCTTCCTGCGCGGCACGCGGGGCGACAACCGCTATGGGGTCGAGCCCGCGCGCCGCTGAGGGAGCTCCCTAGCGGGTGGCCTCGTGGACTTCCTTCTTGGCGGCCGAGCCGGCTTCCTTGCTCTCGCGGGTGATGTCCTTGCCGGCTTCCTGGGCGGCGTCGCCGGCCTTGGCCCCGGCCACCTTGGCCGCGTCGACGGCGTCGCCGGCGGCGGCCTTCAGCTCGGCGGCGGTCTCCTTGCTGCTTTCCTTCAGCGCCGTGCCGGCTTCCTTGACATCCGGGTCGTTCTTGATCTCGTTGGCGGCGTCCTTGATGTCCTGGCCGGCGGCGCTGGCGCCTTCCTTGATCTGCTGGGCGTGCTGGTCCGAGCAGGCGGCGGCCGACAGGGCCAGGGCCGAGACGGCGATCAGGGCGAGGGTGCGCATCTGGTGTTCCTCCGACGATCTTGGCGACGATCTTGGTTGATACAGGTCGAGCAGAGAACGGCGCGGCCAAGGTCGAGGTTCCGACTCTGGCGCCCGCACGGCTTTCCCCCGGGGCTTACGACCGCTAAACCCCCGCCATGCGCATCGCCTTTCTCGGAACTCCCGATTTCGCCGTCGCCTGCCTGGCCGAGCTGGTCGCCAGCGGCCATGAGATCGCCTGTGTCTATTCCCAGCCCCCGGCCCCACGCGGCCGCGGCCAGGAACTGAAGCCCTCGCCGGTCCACGCCTTCGCCGAAGGCCTGGGGTTGCCGGTGCGCACGCCGGTCTCGATGAAGACGGCCGAGGAGATCGAGGCCTTCAAGGCCCTGGACCTCGACGCCGCCGTCGTCGTCGCCTTCGGCCAGATCCTGGTCAAGGACGTGCTCGACGCGCCGAAGCTCGGCTGCTTCAACCTGCACGCCAGCCTGCTGCCCCGCTGGCGGGGCGCGGCGCCGATCCAGCGGGCGATCATGGCCGGGGATCCCGTGACGGGCGTCCAGGTGATGCGGATGAGCGAGGGCCTCGACGAGGGCCCGGTGCTGCTGTCGGAGAGCGTGCGCATCGACGCGCTGGACACCGTGGCCAGCCTGCACGACCGCCTGGCCGCCGTCGGCGCGCGCCTGCTGCCCGTGGCCCTGGCCGCCATCGAGCGCGGCGGCGCGGTCGAGACCCCGCAGAGCGAGGATGGCGTCACCTACGCCAGGAAGATCAAGCCGGCCGAGGCCCGCATCGACTGGACGCGGCCCGCCGCCGAGGTCGACCGCCACATCCGCGGCCTGTCGCCCTTCCCCGGCGCCTGGTTCGAGGCCCCGTCCGACAAGGGTCCGGTGCGGGTGAAGGCCCTGCTGTCGAAGGTGGAGGACGCCGACGGCGCTGCCGGGACGGTGCTGGACGACGCCCTGCTGATCGCCTGCGGCGACGGCGCGGTGCGCCTGCTCAAGGCCCAGCGCGAGGGCAAGGGCGTGCAGGAGGCCGAGGTCTTCGTGCGCGGCTTCCCGCTGGCGGCCGGGACGGTCCTGGCCTGATGCCCCGCTACCGCCTCCTCGTCGAGTACGACGGCCGTCCCTATTCGGGCTTCCAGGCCCAGGCGACCCTGCCCAGCGTGCAGGGGGCGATCGAGGCGGCGGTGAAGGCCTTCTCCGGCCAGGAGCTGCGCATCGCCGCGGCCGGCCGCACCGACACCGGCGTGCATGCCACGGGCCAGGTGGTGCATGTCGACCTCGAGCGCGACTGGCCGGCCCAGACGGTGATGAACGCCCTGAACGCCCACCTGACCCGCGAGGCGGTGTCGATCCTGGACGCGGCCGTCGCGCCCGAGGGCTGGCACGCGCGCTTTTCGGCCAACGAGCGGCGCTACCTCTACCGGATCCTCAACCGCCGCGCCCCGCCGGCCCTCGACAAGGGCAAGGTCTGGCACATGAAGAAGGACCTCGACCACGAGGCCATGCATGCGGCGGCCCAGGCGCTGGTCGGCCTGCACGACTTCACCACCTTCCGCGACATGCACTGCCAGGCCCAGAGCCCGATGAAGACCCTCGACGTGGCCCGCGTGCGGCGGGTGGGCGAGGAGATCCACCTCGACTTCGAGGCGCGGTCGTTCCTGCACCGGCAGGTGCGCTCGATGACCGGGACGCTGGTCGAGGTGGGCGCGGGCCGCTGGGAGCCGGGCGACGTGAAGAAGGCCCTGGAGGCCAGGGATCGCCGCGCCTGCGGGCCGGTGGCCCCGGCCGACGGCCTCTACCTGGTGGGCGTGGGCTACGAGGACTGAAGGCTAGGGCCCGCGGCCTCCACCGGCTCGACATCCGGCGAAGGCCGCGAGGAACCGGAGGCGACCGACATCGGCCTCCGGACGAAAGCCCCGGGGTTGGAGGGGACCGGGGCGCTCGAAAGGCGTCAGTCCTTGGAGACCCGCTCGGCGATCCAGACCGCCCCCAGCGCCAGCATGAACACGCCGAAGGCGGCGAGGACGAAACCGAGATAGGCGAGCTGGGCGATCGGCATGGCGGGCTCCATCGGGGAACGGATGGAGGGTGCGTCGGTGCGGGACGGGGCGCCTTGATCTGGGTCAAAGGCTCTTGATCCGCCCGTCATTCCAGCCCTTGTGGCGGGAATGACGGCAGAATAGGAGGGGGCTCTACAGCACTGAGCAGTTGGTCAGTTGGCTGAACGCCTCCAGCGCACTGGCCCCCACCACCGAGGTGCCGAACCGGTCGAGCTCCGGCGACCAGACGGCGACCGTCGCCTTGCCGGGCACGACGGCGACGATGCCGCCGCCGACCCCGCTCTTGGCCGGCAGGCCGACGCGATAGGCGAAGCTGCCGACGCTGTCATAGATGCCGCAGGTCAGGAGCAGGGCGTTGAGGCGCCGGGTCAGGCGTTCCGGGAAGATCGTCTCCTCGACCACGGGCGAGAAGCCGCCGGCCGCCAGCGGCAGGAAGGCGCGAGCCAGCTGGCGGCAGCTCATGGTCAGGGCGCACTGGCGACAATAGGCGGCGACCACGGCTTCCGGATCGTGGCGCACCGTGCCCTTGCCGCGCATCAGGTTGGCGATGGCCCGGTTCTGCCAGGCGTTGTCGAGCTCGGAGGCGGCCACCGCTTCGTCGATCTCCACCGGGTCGTCGGCGAGGAAACCGGCGAAGCCGCGCACCAGGGCGGCGGGGTCCTTGACCTTGTCGAGCAGGATGTCGGTCACCGCCAGCGCGCCGGCGTTGATGAACGGGTTGCGCGGAAAGCCGCCCTCGGCCTCCAGCAGGGAGAGGTGATTGAAGGGCGTGCCCGAGGGCTCCTTGCCCACCCGGGTCCAGACCTCGTCGCCGATGCGGTTGAGCGCCAGGCCCAGCGACAGCACCTTGGTGATGCTCTGGACGGAAAAGCCCTCGTCGGCGTCGCCGATCACATGCTCGCCGCCGTCGACCGTGCGCACGGCCATGCCGAACTTCGACCCCGGCACGCCGGCCAGCTGGGGGATGTAGTCGGCCGCGCGGCCCTTGCCGAAGTGCGGCTTCACCAGCACGGCGACCTCGGCGAGGACTTCGTCGATGGAGAGCTCGTTCATGGCGCGGCCGTCCGCTCCCTCAGACCACCAACGGCGGTCAGCCCGAAAACGCCTCGAAATACCGCCGGATCAGCGCGGTGTAGGCGCCGGCCAGCTGGCGGACTTCCTCGACCGGCACGCGCTCGTCGACCTGGTGCATGGTCGAGCCGACCAGGCCGAACTCGACCACCGGGCAGAGGGCGCGGATGAAGCGGGCGTCGCTGGTGCCGCCGGTGGTCGACAGCTCGGGCACGCGGCCGGTGGCGTCGCCCACGGCGCCGACGATGACGTCGGTGAAGGGGCCCGGCTCGGTCAGGAACGCCTCGCCGCTGATCTTGCACAGGGCCTCGACGCGACCCGAGAAGCCCTCGGCGGCCTCGCGGCACTCGTGCTCGATCCAGGCGGCCAGGTCCTTGCCCTTGTGGGCCGGGTTGAAGCGGATGTTGATGCGGGCCTTGGCGCTGGCGGGAATGACGTTGGTGGCCGGGTTGCCGACATCGACCGTGGTGATCTCCAGGTTCGATGGCTGGAAGCCGGTATAACCCTCGTCCAGCACCCGGCTCTGCAGGCGCGAGAGGATGTCGATCATCACCGGGATCGGGTTGGCGGCGCGATGCGGATAGGCCACGTGGCCCTGGCGGCCGTCGACGGCGATCCAGGCGTTGATGCTGCCGCGCCGGCCGATCTTGACCATGTCGCCCAGCAGGCTGGCGCTGGTGGGTTCGCCGACGATGCAGTGGTCGATGACCTCGCCCTCGGCGGCCAGGGCCTCGACGACCTTGACCGTGCCGTCCTCGGCCACGCCCTCCTCGTCGCCGGTGATCAGGAAGCTGATCGAGCCGGGGACCTCCTCGGTATGGGCGACGGCCGAAACGAAGGCGGCGATGGCCGACTTCATGTCGACCGCGCCGCGACCGTAGAGCACACCGTCCTTGATCTGCGCTTCGAACGGCCCGGCGGTCCAGGCCGCGTCGTCGCCCACCGGCACCACGTCGGTATGGCCGGCGAAGCAGAGGTTGGGCCGGGCGGTCCCGCGCTTGGCGTAGAGGTTCTCGATCTCGCCGAACTTCATGCGCCGGCAGTCGAAACCCAGGCCTTCCAGCTGTCGCTGCAGCACGTCCATCGCGCCCTCGTCGGCGGGGGTGACGGACGGGCGGCGGATCAGGGCCTGGGCGAGCTCGACCGGGTCGATGCTGACGGAAACGGGCGCGGGGCTGGTCATGTTGCAGGCTTTAGGCTTCCCATTGGCGGGACGCAAATCCAGCACGATACTTCCCCAGTTTCTGGCAAGGCCGACCATGCCCAAGATCGACATCGACCAGGCGCCCACACGTCACGGCACGGCCTATCCCGCGCCCTTCGACCAGCCCTGCCGGGCGCGCAAGCGCTGGAAGCTGGGCGACGCGGCGGGCCTCACCCAGTTCGGGGTCAACCTGATGCGGCTGGAGCCCGGAACCTGGTCCAGCCAGCGCCACTGGCACACGGCGGAGGACGAGTTCGTCTGGGTGGTCGAGGGCGAGGTGGTGCTGGTCGAGAATGGGGGCGAGACGATCCTCAAGGCCGGCGACTGCGCGGGCTTCAAGGCGGGCGTGCCCAACGGCCACCAGATCCAGAACCGCTCCGACAAGCCCGCCGTGCTGCTGGAGATGGGCTCGCGCCGCCCGCAGGAGGACGGCTGCGACTATCCGGACCTCGATCTCGTCATCCATCCTGGCGAGGAGACCTACCGCCATCGGGACGGAACGCCGTACGTGGCGCAGAGCGGGCGCAAGCGGTAGGGAACGGCGCAAAGTTATCCACAGCCCTCCCTGTCTCACCTTCTCCCATAGGGAGAAGGTCCATCCCCGCCGATTTCCGCCTCACTCTCAACGAATTCAACGCCCTATACGAAAACGCACGTTTCTTATCCGACACCCTCAAACCGGCCCCATGCTTCCAGGCATGACCAGCGAAACCTCCCGCGCCTGGTGCGCGAAGATCCAGCAGCGGCTGATGGCGGCGATGGATGAGCTTTGGGTCGCGATAGAGGAGGGCCTCGACCGCGAGGCGTTCCGCAAGGCGTCCGAAAAGGTGCGGCTGCTGGGCCAGATGGCCGGCACGGTGCGCAAGATCGTCCAGGCCCTGCCGCCCGAGCGCGCCGCGCGGCCGGCCGGCGGCTGGTCCCTCCCGACGCCGGAGGCGGAAACCGCGCCCCGTCCCGAACGCAAGATCGACGCCCTGAAGGGCGGGGCGCGCGGGCGGCTGTGAGCGGCCCTCTCCCCTTGCGGGAGAGGGTGGCCCGCGCAGCGGGTCGGGTGAGGGGTCGAAGACCGGCGCCGCCGCAACGGCCGAACGGCTGGGCGAACAGGTCCAGGTCTGAGAGACCCCTCATCCGTCGGCTGTCGCCGACACCTTCTCCCGCAAGGGGAGAAGGACCCGCGTACCGCCGTTCATCGGCGCCCTTGCAAGCTCCGCGGGCGGAACCATATGTCGGGCACGGGCGCTGAATTTACAGACCCGAAACGGACCAGAAACACGCCATGGCGGCCAAGGCCCTCATCGCTCTCGCCATCGTCGCGGCCATCGCCGTCGGCCTGCTGCTGCCGATCCCCGGCCGCTCCCACAAGGCCGAGGCGACCCAGTCGCAGATCGAGACCATCGACATCAAGGGCGGCTGAGGCCGCCCCTTCTCCCCTTCCCGGCCGGAGCGGTCCTTCGCCCGGGATGACGAACGTGGGTGGAATGGGCGCTTAAGGCCGCCCCTGCCGCGCCAGGTCCTCGGTTCGCGCCGCGCAGCCCTTGAAGGTGGTTCCGTCCAGCCAGACCTCGGCCGCGTGGCTGAACACGCGGTCCGACATGCCGTCCGAGCACGGCTGCGGCGTCAGGCGGAAGACGAGGCGATGACCCTCTGCCCCGGCCTCGCCCGGCTGTTCGGCGTCCCAGACGCCCTGCTCGCCGTCGATGCGCACGCCGGGATTGGGCATGGCGACCGCCCCGCCCTCCATGCGGTCCAGCGTGATCGTCTCGCCGCGCACCTTGCCGGCCCAGAAGGGCTCGGTGCCCACCAGATCGAAGTCGCCGGCGTAGTCGGGACCGGCGGCGAGACCGGCCGGAGCGTCGGCGGGCGCGGAAGCCGCGCCCTCGGCGGCGCCCAGCGGACCATCGCCGCATCCGGCCAGCAGCACGCAGGCGACGACGACGGCGGTGGATCGGATCATGCGGGCGCTATCCTCGAAGCGGCGGCTCAAGCTAATCTGCCAAGCACGATGAATCACAACGCCCGCCCCGTCTTCTATGAATTCTTCGCCGGCGGCGGCATGGCCCGCATCGGCCTCGGCGAAGGCTGGACCTGCGCCTTCGCCAACGATTTCGACCCGGTGAAGGCCCAGACCTACCGCGCCAACTTCGAAGGCGCGGACGATCACTTCCACACCGGCGACGTCTTCAAGCTGGAGGCGGCCGATCTGCCGGGGCAGGCGGACCTGGCCTGGGCCTCGAGCCCTTGCCAGGACTTCAGCCTGGCCGGCGCCCGGGCGGGCCTGCACGGCGGGCGCTCGTCGGCCTTCTTCGGCTTCTGGCGGCTGATCGAGGCGCTGGAGGACGAGGGCCGCGCCCCGACCACGATCGTCATCGAGAACGTCGTCGGCCTTCTGACCTCGCATCGCGGCGAGGACTTCACCGCCCTTTGCCAGGCCCTGGCCGACCAGGGCTACCGGTTCGGCGCGCTGGAGATCGACGCGGCCCACTTCACCCCGCAGTCGCGGCCGCGCGTGTTCGTGGTGGCCACCCGCGCCGCCGCCGACGGCCTGACCGGCCAGGGGCCCTTCCACAGCCGCGCCGTGCGCGAGGCCGCAGCCCGCCTGCCCCAGGCGCTGAAGGATCGCTGGCTGTGGTGGGCCCTGCCCGCCCCGCCGGCCCGCAACACTGACCTTTCCACCGTGCTGGAGCCAGACGACGCCGTCGAATGGCGCAGCGACGAGGCCACCCAGGCCCTGCTGGAGCTGATGGCCCCGGCCCACCGCGCCTCGGTGGACGCCCGGATCGCCAGCGGTGAGCGGGCGGTCGGCGGCGTCTTCCGGCGCATGCGCGGCGGCGAACAGCGGGCCGAGGTGAGGTTCGACGGCCTGGCCGGCTGCCTGCGCACCCCGCGCGGCGGCTCCTCGCGCCAGACGCTGCTGGTGATCGACAAGGGCGCCGTTCGCTCGCGCCTGGTCAGCCCGCGCGAAGGCGCCCGGCTGATGGGCCTGCCCGACGGCTACGCCCTGCCGAAAAGCGCCACGGCGGGCCTGCACGTGATCGGCGACGGCGTGGCCGCCCCGGCCGTGCGCTGGCTGGCCGAGCACCTCCTGACTCCATTGGCTGCCAGGAAAACTGCGGCCCTGGCGGCCGAATAGGTCGCTGACAGGCAAATCCCCACGGCCTCCCGAGCAAATTGGGCGACCGCCCAATTTGCTCAGAGGTTTTCTAATCTAGAGCCTGCTAGTCGAGTTCAGATGGTTTCCATCTGAACTCGGCAGGCTCTAAGGTGGAGATCACCCAAGGGCCTGTTTTTCATCCCCGAGAGATCATCATGGACGACGCTTCCAGCCTGTACGACGCCGCACGCTTCAAGCGCGCCGGCCGGGGCAAGATCTACGACTCCATCATCGACACCGTCGGCGACACCCCGCTGATCCGCCTGCCGCGCCTGTCGGCCGAGCTGAAGCCCAAGGGCGAGGTCGTGGCCAAGCTCGAGTTCTTCAACCCGCTGGCCTCGGTCAAGGACCGCATCGGCGTGGCCATGATCGAGTACCTCGAGGCCAAGGGCCTCTTGAAGCCCGGCGGTTCGATCGTCGAGCCGACCAGCGGCAACACCGGCATCGCCCTGGCCTTCGTGGCCGCCGCCAAGGGCTACAAGCTGACCCTGGTGATGCCGGAAAGCATGTCGATCGAGCGCCGCAAGATGCTGCTGCTGCTCGGCGCCAAGCTGGAGCTGACCCCTGCCGAGAAGGGCATGCGCGGCGCCGTCGCGCGCGCCCAGGAGATCGTCGACGCCACCCCCGGCGCGGTGATGCCCCAGCAGTTCGAAAACACCGCCAACCCGCTGATCCACCGCGTCTCGACCGCGGAAGAGATCTGGAACGACACCGCCGGCGCCGTCGACGCCGTGGTCTCGGGCGTGGGCACCGGCGGCACGATCAGCGGCGTCGGCCAGGTGCTGAAGGCCCGCAAGCCGAGCCTGAAGATGGTGGCCGTCGAGCCGGAAGCCAGCGCCGTGCTGTCGGGCGGCCAGCCGGGTCCGCACAAGATCCAGGGCATCGGCGCGGGCTTCGTGCCGGGGATCCTCGATCGCGGCGTCATCGACGACATCGTCCAGGTCAGCAACGACGACGCCTTCGCCATGGCCCGCCGCGCGGCGTCCACCGAAGGCCTGCCGGTGGGCATCAGCTCGGGCGCGGCCCTGACCGCCGCCTTCGACCTGGCCCTGCGCGACGAATACGCCGGCAAGCTGATCGTGGCGATCATCCCCAGCTTCGCCGAACGCTACCTTTCGACCGCCCTGTTCGAGGGGCTGTAAGACCCGCGTGCCGACCTTGAAGGTCGGCATCGTCGGCTGCGGGGTCGGCGGCATGGCCGCCGCCCTCGCGCTCGCCCGCCACGGTCATGCCGTGACGCTGCTGGAGGCGTTCGAGCAGGCTCGGCCGGTGGGCTCTGGCCTGCTGCTTCAGCCGACCGGCCTGGCGGCCCTGCGTGCGCTTCAGCTGGAAGACGCCGTCCGCGCCGCCGGCGCGCCGGTGCAGGAACTGATCGGCCACGACAGCCGGGGCCGCCGGGTGATGGCCCTCGACTACGGCGACTGGCGGCCCGGGGCGCACGGCGTGGGCATCCACCGCGCCGCCCTGTTCGACGCCCTGCACGCGCCCCTGGCCCCGGCCGGGGTGGAGATCGTCACCGGCGCCCGCATCATCCGGCTGGAGAACACGGCGCGGCCCGTGCTGCACGACGCGGCCGGCCGCGCCTTCGGCCCCTTCGACATCGTGCTGGTCGCCGACGGCTCGGCCTCGGCGCTGCGCCCGGCGCTAAGGCCCAGGGCCCGCGCCCCGGTCTATCCGTGGGGCGCGGTGTGGACCAACCTGGCCGACCCCGACGGCCGCTTCGCCGGCGCCCTGCGGCAGGTCTATCACCGGGCCGAGGTGATGTGCGGCGCCCTGCCCGTGGGCCGGGGACCAGGCGGCGAGGAGAACTGCACGGCGGTGTTCTGGTCGGTTCCGGTAGCCGGCATGGACGATTTCCTGGCTGGCGACTTCTCCGCCTGGCGCGACCGGCGCCTGGCCCCGCTGTGGCCGCGGCTCGCCGAGGCCTTCGCCGGCCACGACGACTGGAGCGGCTTTTCCCGGGCGATCTATCGCGACGTCTCTGTGGGCCGCTGGGACGCCGGGGCCTGCGCCCTGATCGGCGACGCCGCCCATGGCACCAGCCCGCAGCTGGGCCAGGGCGGGAACCTGGCCCTGGTCGACGCCGTGGAGCTGGCCGACCGGCTGGCCGCGACGCCCTCGCCCGCCGCGCTGAAAGGCTGGCAGGCCGACCGGCGGCGCCATACCGGCCTCTACCAGCTGGCCTCCAAGGCGCTGACGCCGCTGTTCCAGTCGCGCGGCTGGTTCTGGCCGGCGGTTCGCACCTTCGCGTTCACCCCGACCTCGCGCCTGCCGGGCTTCAAGCAGGTTGGCGTGCGGCTCCTGACCGGCACGCTGCGCCTGGGCCGCTTCCCGCGCGTTACGAGGCCATGACCACCGACGTCTTCGACCCGGCCAAGCGCTCGGCCGTGATGGCCAGGGTCAAGAGCACCGGCACCACGCCGGAGAAGACCCTGCGGCGGCTGCTGACGAGCCTGGGCGCGCGCTATCGCCTGCACCGGAAGGACCTGCCCGGCTCGCCCGACCTGGTGATGCCGGGACGAAAGCTGCTGTTCTTCGTCCACGGCTGCTTCTGGCACGGCCACGACTGCGCGCGCGGATCGCGCGTGCCCAAGGCCAACCGCGACTACTGGCTGGCCAAGGTGGCCCGCAACAAGGCCCGCGACGAACGCAACGAGGCGGCGCTCACCACGGCCGGCTGGCGGGTGGAGACGATCTGGGAATGCCAGATGAAGGACGAGGCCGCGCTGGTGGAGCGGCTGAAGGCGACCCTCTCCCATGGGGAGAGGGGCCTCTAAGCCGCCGCCGTGCGGGCCGGCGGGCTCGACAGCACCTCGACCAGGGCCGCGTGCAGCTGGGCCGGGTCGATGGGCTTGGCGACGTGGGCGTCCATGCCCGCGGCGCGGCAGGCGTCCCAGTCCTTGGAGGTCGAGGAGGCGGTCACCGCGATCACCGGCACCTCGCGGTTGGGGCCGGCCTCGCCGCGCAGGATGCGGGTGGTCTCGCGCCCGCCCAGGCCCGGCATGTAGACGTCCATCAGCACCACGTCGAAGCCGCCCGCGCCCAGCAGCTCCAGGGCCCGCTCGCCGGACTCGGCCAGCACCGGCGTGACGCCGAAGGTCTGCAGGACGAGCTCGACCGCGCGGCGGTTGACCACGTGGTCGTCGACCACCAGCACCCGCGCCCCGGCGATCGAGGCGGCGCTGGCCGGGGCCGGCGGGGCCTGGGCCTCGTCGACCCGCACGGTCAGGCGCAGCGTCGCGCCCTTGCCCAGGCCCTCGCTGGCCACGGTGATGTCGCCGCCCATCAGCCGGGCCAGTTCGCGGCTGATCACCAGGCCCAGGCCCGAGCCGCCGTGCCGGCGCACGACCTCGGCGGTCAGTTGGTCGAAGGGGGTGAACAGGCGCGGCATGGCCTCGGGCTCGATGCCCCGGCCGGTGTCGGCGATGGCGATCTCCAGCGTCCAGCCCTCGCCCTGGCGATGGGCGGCCAGGCTGACGGCGACCTCGCCGCGCTCGGTGAACTTGATGGCGTTGGACAAGAGGTTGTTGAGCACCTGGCGCAGGCGCAGGGCGTCGCCCGACACCCAGCGTGGCAGGCCCGCGGCTCCTTCGATGCGCAGCCGCAGGCCCTTCTTCTGCACCTCTGGCCGCCACAGGCGCAGGGTGTCGGCCAGGGCCTGGCGCAGGTCATAGGGCGCGCGCTCGACGGCCATGCGGCCGGCCTCCAGCCGCGAGAAGTCCAGCAGGTCGTTGAGCAGGGTGCGCATCATGCCGCCGGCGTCGGCGATCAGCTGGGCGTGGGTCTTGGCGCTGGCCTCGGGAACCTCGCTGTGCAGGCGCGCCGCGCCGGCCAGGATGGCGCTGATCGGGGTGCGCAGCTCGTGGCTGATCATGGCCACGAAGGCGCTCTTGGCGGCCACGGCTTCTTCCGCCTCGTGGCGGCGGCGCTCGGCCTCGGCCTTGGCGGCCTCCTCGGCTCTCAGCGCGGCCTCCAGGGTGCGGGCGGCGACCGTGACCGAGACGATCAGCAGCAGCACCCCGAACCAGAGGGCGTTGGCCAGCGGAGCCTCGGGATTGGCCGCCCGGCCGATGAACGGCGCGATCAGCAGGTAGACGACATGGGGCGCCGCCGCCGCCAGGGTGGCCGACCGAAGGCTGACGTTGACGACGATGACGTTGAGCAGCGCTCCGGCCAGCAGCATGCCGCCCAGGGTGGGGGCGAAGCGCTGGTGCGAGGCGAACAGAGGCAGGGCCAGGGCCCCGAAGATGATCGAGGTGACCGCCGGCATGATCGCCAGCGACCAGGCCCGCCAGCCGGTCAGGAAGCGCTCGGGCGCGGCCTTCAGCTTCCGGAACAGCCACAGCTCGAACAGCTGCGCCGCGGTGTAGACCGCCGCCCAGGCCCAGACCCATGTCATGCCGATGAAGACGTGCAGGATGGCGGCGATGGAGAAGGTGGCGACCAGGCGCAGGTAGACATTGCCCCGCCGCGCCGCGGCGGCGTGCACGATCGCCGCTTGCCGATCCTTGACGTTAATGGCCCTGGCGCTCATGGCGCGGCCCCCGCTGGCCCGAAACCTGGAATTTCTTGCCCGCACTATGGGCGACAGACGCTAAAAGGGCGTGAAAGAACGCCATTCTCTCAATGGCACGCCGAAGCGGGGCTTGGCGAGGACGGTAAGGGGCTGCCGGGCGATTGGTCGCACCCCCGCCCGGGAAACGGTCAGCCGGGAACGCCGAGCAGGCGGTCGAGATCCTCGGGCGACAGGCCCTCGATCTCCAGGCGCTTGAGGCGGGCGGTCGCGCCGCCGGCCACGCGCACGGCCGAGCGCGACAGGCCCAGGCGCTTGGCCATCAGGGCGACGAGGGCGGCGTTGGCCTCGCCCTCGACCGGCGGGGCGCTGACCCGCACCTTCAGATAGGGCCGGCCGTCGGCGTCGGCCGCCCAGCCGTCGATGGCGTCGCGCCCGCCGCGCGGGGTCAGGCGCACGGCCAGGACGGCGGACGTCACGCGCGCGGGCTCAGCCGAGGATGTTCAGCATGGTCCGGTGCAGCGGCTCGAGCAGGAAGCTCTGCACGCCGACGATGATCAGGATCAGCACGATCGGGGTGATGTCGACGCCGCCCAGCGGCGGGATCACCCGGCGCAGCGGGGCCAGCAGCGGACGGGTCACCGCGTCGAGGAAGCGGCTGATCGAATAGACCGCCTGGTTGCGCAGGTTGATGACGTCGAACGCCACCAGCCAGCTGATGATGGCGCTGATGATCACCGCCCACTTGAGCAGCTCCAGAAGCGAGCCGAGGATGAAGAAGACGAAGTTGATCAGCGGGGCCATGTGGGTTCCAGGCTAGAGCGTGGCGATACGAATGTATGGGCGCTTTTCGCCGCCCGCCATGCTCCGGATGTCGGATTTGAAGCCGCCGGTCCGGTTTCGACGAACCGTCGGGACCAGGCGGGCTCCAGCTCCCCGCTTCTTGCCCGCCCCCGCCCGCCCTGGCAAGGCCGCGCTGTTTTCACGAGGCCTCGCAACTGCCGCTTGACGGACGCTCCCGGCCACCGTATCTCCGCGCTTCCTTGGGGCCGTAGCTCAGATGGTAGAGCGCCTCGTTCGCAATGAGGAGGTCAGGGGTTCGATTCCCCTCGGCTCCACCAAGGACCGCCAAACCGCTTGAGCGGCTTGGGTTTGCGACCTCCCTAAAATCGATCCGGACAGCACTGTTACGACAGGCTGTTACGATGTCTCTCTCCACCAACGTCGTCCGACGTGGTTCGATCTACTACTTCCGCATCAGCGTCCCTCGACATCTTCGAACCCTGGTTGGGCGAGCGGAACTGTGGCGGTCGCTTCGAACGCCCTCTCCGGCTTCCGCACGACAGCGAGCGACACGCGCGCTGCACTTGACGGAAAGGCTCTGGCGCGATCTGGAGCGCCTCATGTTTCAGAACGTTGAGCGCGTGGATCGCGCCGAAGTGCAGTCGCTTATCGATGCGTGGTTGAAGGCGGAACTCGAAGAGGACGCTTACCTTCGAGAAGCCCCCGAGGATGTGATCTACGCAGGCGTCGTGCTTAAGCGGGAGCCGGCTTGGAAGCCCGACAGCATCTTGCGTCGCGTGACGTTTGAGGAGTTGGCGGCGGCGGACATCGACCCGTTCGAAGAGATCGGCCAGAACGAGTACGTCGTTCGCGACGTCTCTGACCGCGATCTCCGCTTCGCAGGTCGGAAGAAGGTCTTCTCCGGTGCGCCCCAACGGGTGGACGATGAAGACGAAGAGGTCGCGGAAGAGCACGTGAAGGCGCTGTTCACCCGTCTCGGCATTCCAATCGACGAGTTCAGCGCGAAGTTCGAAACCGCCGGGCTGATGATGATGCGCGCCCACGACGACCTTTGGCGCGCCATGGGAGAGCGGGATGCCGCTCGTTATCGCCTATGATCCACTCTTGAATATTCCGGGCGTTCTGATCGAATTCTTCTTCGACTATCAGTGGGAGCCGCCTGTGCGCTTCGTCCACGCCATAGAGCGCTTTCAGGGCCTAAACATGCAAGTCGACCAGCGCCGTGGAAGCCTCCACGACAACGTCCAACTCACGCGCAAACATCAAGTGCCGGACTGGAAAAGCTGGTGGAGCCGGACGATCGCCTTCGATGCCTTGATTGGCAACACTGACCGGCATTCGGAAAATTGGGGTTTTTTGGTCGACCAATCGACGCCGGGCGAAGCGAAGTACGCTCTGGCACCCGCATTTGATAACGGCACGAGCCTTGGCTTCATCGTCCGCGACAGTGACCTAGGCCGTTACGCAAACCCCGGGCGCCTAACTGAGTTCATCACGCGAGGGCGCCATCACTTCGGGTGGCTCTCCGGCAACGATGCGAGCGCACAACACGTTGCGTTATGTGACCAGTACTATCGCGTTTATGGAGCCTCTGGCGGCGCAATGAGGAACGTGATTCAGTTAGAAGATTCGCGGATCGATAGCGTGATCGATTGGGCGGCACGGTTCGACTTCCCAATTCCGTTCTCGCAGGCCCGCGGTGAATTCGTCACCGCCCAAGTGAAGGCGCGCCGAGATGCTATCGCTGCGGCGATTGGAGCCTGAGATGGAGCACTGGATCGAACATGTTGGAGAGCCTGACCGGCTCATCCTGGCTTGGCAGGCACCTGTCGAGCAGAAGGACCGCGTCCGTTGGGCAGTCGGCGAACTCAGCAGATCCCCCTCTGGCGGGCAGTTTCGCTACTTCGATGGTTCAGAGTTCATCCACTTGAACAGCGGCCGCACGCCCGGGGACCTGCGGTCGGCGGGCTATCTTGGCTATCCGGCTTTCGACGTTGCTCACCCCGGCGCCTTCACCAGCGGGGTGCTCGACGCATTCATGCGCCGGATCCCCCCCCGGACGCGCCCCGATTTCCCACGCTATCTGGCCCATTTCCGCATGGGTCCCACCTCGAAACTGAGCGACTTTGCGCTTCTGGGCCTGACCGAAGCTCGTCTCCCGGGCGACGGCTTCTCCCTGGTCGATCCGCTCGCTCCAGAACAAGAGCGGCGCGATCTGGTCTTCGAGATCGCCGGTCACCGGCACAATGTCGAATGTAGAGAGCGCCTTGTTGAGGGCGTTGAGCTAAAGCTGGTCCCCGACCCAGCCAATGAGCATGATGCAAACGCTATCCGGATCGAAGCCGATGGTGAGCTCATCGGCCACGTTAATCGCCTCCAAGCGCCCGTTGTCGGACAGTGGTTGCGGTCGCGCGATGTTAGGGTCTGGCTTCTCAGGCTCAATGGCACGCCAGATAAGCCTCGCGCCTTCGCGTTTCTGAGTGTCAGGCCCCTCCAAAACCAAGAGGCGGCTTAGCCCCCAAAGAATACCACCCACGAAAAAGGGCGGGGTCTCCCCCGCCCTTTCAGTAATCTCGATCTTCCCCGCTCACGCCGTCGGGCGCGGGCCCGCCAGGCTGGTGTAGAGGTCCGGGCGGCGGTCGCGGAAGAAGCCCCAGGCCGCGCGGTGGGTGGTCAGGTAGTCGAGGTCGAAGGTCCCGGTGACGAGGCCTTCGTCGCTGGTTCCCAGTTCGCTGACCAGGTCGCCGCGATGGTCGGCGACGAAGGACGAGCCGTAGAAGGTCTGGCCGCCGTTGGGATAGTTCTCCCACGGCTCGAAGCCGATGCGGTTGGCGCCGATCACCGGGATGACGTTGCTGACCGCGTGGCCCTGCATCGCCCGCTGCCACGGCTTGGTGGTGATCAGGGTGGGGTCATGCGGCTCGCTGCCGATGGCGGTGGGGTAGAACAGGGCCTCGGCGCCCATCAGGGCCATGGCGCGGGCGGCCTCGGGGTACCACTGATCCCAGCAGATGCCGACGCCGATGCGGCCAAAACGCGTGTCCCAGACCTTGAAGCCGGTGTCGCCCGGACGGAAGTAATACTTCTCCTGATAGCCGGGGCCGTCGGGAATGTGGCTCTTGCGGTAGAGGCCCAGCATCGAGCCGTCGGCGTCGGCCATCACCAGGCTGTTGAAGTAGTGCGGACCCTCGCGCTCGAAGATCGAGATCGGGATGACCACGCCCAGCTCGCCGGCCAGGGGGGCGATGGCCTTGACCACCGGGTGCTCGCGCCACGGATGCGCTTCAGCAAACCACCGCTCTTCCTGGGTGACGCAGAAATACGGACCCTGGAACAGTTCGGACGGCAGGATGACCTGCGCGCCGCCGGCGGCGGCCTCGCGGATGAAGGCTTCCGTCTTCTTGATGTTGGCCTCGAGGTCGAGGCCGTAGGAGGTCTGGATGGCGGCGACGCTGAGCGTGCGGGTCATGTCGACTTACTCCCCGGGTTCTTGCTGGCTGATGCAGTGGAACGAGCCACCGCCGGTGAGGATCGCGGTCGAGGGCAGGCCGATGACCTGGCGCTCGGGGAACAGGCCCTTGATCACCTCGACGGCGAAGGCGCCCGACTCCTCGGCGTAGATCGGGACGATCACGGCCTCGTTGGCGATCAGGAAGTTCATGTGCGAGGCCGGGATCGGCTCGCCGTCCTCATCGAGGATGCGGCCCGGCGAGGGGATGCGCACGACCTGCAGCGGCGAGCCGCGGCTGTCGGTCATCGCGCCCAGCAGGCGGGCGGTCTCGGCATAGACCTCGGCGTTGGGGTCGTCGGCGCCGAAGGCCATCGGGCAGGCCACCACGCCCGGCGCGACGAAGCGGGCCAGGTTGTCGACGTGGCCGTCGGTGTGGTCGTTGAGCAGGCCATCGCCCAGCCACAGCACCTTCTTGATACCCATGGAGGCGGCGAAGGCGGCGGTGATGGCGGCCTCGTCCATGCCCGGGTTGCGGTTGTCGTTCAGCACGCACTGACGGGTGGTCAGCACCGTACCCAGGCCGTCGTGGTCGAGCGAGCCGCCTTCGAGCACGAAGTCGTTGCGGACCAGCGGCGCGCCCGAGGCCGCGGCGATCTGCTCGGCGACGGTGTCGTCGCCCTCCAGCTCGTACTTGCCGCCCCAGCCGTTGAACTTGAAGCCGGCCGCCGAGGCGCCCTGGGCGGTCTCGGTGAAGATCGGGCCGGTGTCGCGCAGCCAGATGTCGCCGAACTGGCCGCGGACGATCTCGACGCTGGTGTCGGCCAGGAGGGCATGGGCGGCGGCCTCGGCCTCGTCGCCGACGACCATCAGGCGCACGCGCTCGCCGCCGGGACCAGCCAGCGCCCGGGCGAGGTCGGCGACCTCCTTCTGGGCCTGCTCGAGGTCTTCCTTCCAATGCTCGCCATGACTCGGGAAGCCCAGCCACATGGCGCGGTGCGGAGCCCACTCGGCGGGAACGGTGAGGGTCATTTTCGAAACCTGGTCAAAACGAGGGGCGCAGATGGCCCCGGATGGCCCGGGGGTCAAGCGCGCCTTCTAGCAAATTGCTGCGACAAAAGAAAAAGGGCGGCTCCGAGGAGCCGCCCTTCCCATCGCACCCGAGGATGCGGCGGGTCTTAGAACTCCGTGCGCAGGGTCAGCTGCACGGTGCGCGGAGCGCCGATGTAGTAGGTCGGAGCGCCGACGCCCGAGACGCCGGTGACCGGCAGGGCGTTGGTGCGCGAGCTGATCGAGCCGAAGTAGGTTTCGTCGAACAGGTTGGTGATGTTCAGCTGAGCGTAGGTGCGCTCGGCGAACGGCAGGTCGTAGCGCACGTCGAGGTCCCACACGGTGTAGTGCGGAGCGACTTCGTCGTTCACGTCGGTCGAGAAGCGGTCGCCGGTGAACTTGCCCTGGACGCCGAAGTGCAGCGCCTCGGTGATGTTCCAGTCCAGACGACCACCGAAGGTGTGCGTCGGGGTTTCGACGATCTGCTTGCCCTTCAGCGGCAGGACGTTGCCGGCGGCGGCGCCGTTGACGAGGTCCGACTGGATCTCGCTGTTGTTGTACGAGTACGAGGCCGTGACGGTCAGGTAGTCGGCCACGCGCCAGGCGGCTTGGGTGTCCAGGCCGAAGGCGTCGACGTCGCCGACGTTGCGGTCGATGCTGATGCCCAGGTCCGGATCGTACGACTGCACGATGCGGTTCTTGTACTTCGTGCTCCACGCCGCGACGGTGGCCAGCAGCTGGCCCGAGGCGTAGCGGTAGCCCAGGTCGAAGGTGCGGGTGGTTTCCGGCTGGGTGTCGGCCGGCGCGCCCTTACCGTTGACCAGGGTCGCGGTGTAGAGGTTGTCGGTCCGCGGCGACGAGAAGCCCTCGGCGTAGCTGGTGTAGATCGAGTGACCCGGCGCGACCTGGAAGGTCAGGCCGGCGTTCGGCAGGACCTTGTCGTACTTCACGGTGGCGGCCCACGGCGCGATGTACTTCGTGGCCGAGGTGCCGAAGGTGACCGAACCGTCGGCGGCGGCGGCGTTCGGGGTCTGCGTGGTGCAGATCACGTTGAAGCCGGTGACGACGCCCGGGAGGGTCGAGGCGTTGGTCGTGTAGCAGAACTGGTTCAGTTCACGCTTGAAGAACGGGGCGCGGAGGCCGGCGTTCACGACCAGGCGGTTGTCGTAGAACTTGCCGACGTATTCGGCCGCGACCTGGTTCAGCTGGGCGATCGAGAAACGGTCGCGGTTGCGCAGGAAGCTGCCGTCGGCCGTGGCGACGGTCTTGCCGTGGCCTTCCTTGCCGCCGAACACGTTGGTCGTGGTGCCATCCGGGTTCAGGTAGGTGAATTCACCCGTCTGACGGTGACGGCCGTAGTCGCCGGTGTAGGCCACGCGGATGCGGTTCTGGGGGTTGATGTCCCAGATCAGCGAGGTGGTCAGGCTGTAGCGGCGGGTGTTGGTGACCGACGGCGCGAAGAAGGCGACGGTGTCGGTGGTGGTGCCGTTGCCGTTCAGGTCGAAGCCGGTGATCGAGCCGAAGCGCGTGCCGCGGACGCGACCGTCGGTTTCGCTGATCGTGCCCAGCTGCGAGCCGCCGTCGGCCAGGGTGTAGGAGAACGACGGGTCGACGGTCAGGCGCAGGTTCTCGGCGACGTGGAACAGGCCGGCGCCGCGGATGCTGCCGGTGTTCGACGGGTTGACCTGGCGGCCGTAGAAGTTGGCGCAGTTGCCGGCGCTGGCGGCCGGGCAGGTCGCGTCGAAGTCGTAGTCCTTGCCGAAGTTACGGAAGTCCGACAGCGTCAGGGCGCGGATGTTGTTGTTGCGGTTGATGTTGTAGTTGGCGGCCAGGCTGACGAAGTCGCCGTTGTCGCCGATCGGCTGGTAGATACGGGCGTTGA
Source organism: Caulobacter sp. CCNWLW153 (assembly GCF_036889365.1). Taxonomy (NCBI): domain Bacteria; kingdom Pseudomonadati; phylum Pseudomonadota; class Alphaproteobacteria; order Caulobacterales; family Caulobacteraceae; genus Caulobacter; species Caulobacter sp. CCNWLW153. Next base: position 83,973 of record NZ_JBAKFV010000010.1, on the reverse strand, counting down.
ACTGCTTCTTTTCGAGTTCGCCCGGCCCCTTGAACTTGTCGTACTTCTGGTAGCTGCCGGCGACGAACACGCGGGTGCCGAGCGGGCCGACTTCGCCGCTTTCCAGCATCAGGAAGCCGCGGTGATAGTTGTTCGAGCCGAACGAAGCGGTGGCGATGCCGCCGGCTTCGGTGCCCGGAAGACGGGTGGTGTAGTTGATGGTGCCGCCGGTGGCCGAAGCGGTCGGGCTGTCGACGTCGGTGGCGCCCAGGTTGACGCTGGCGCGGCTGATCAGCTCGGGGTCCAGCATCTGGTTCGGGTACACGGCGTAGTTGCCGGTGTCGTTCAGCGGAACGCCGTCGAAGGTCACCGAGACGCGGTTACCGTCGAAGCCGCGCAGGCGCAGGTTGCCGCCCGACGAGCCGTACGGGTCGTTGTTGGTGAAGCTGACGCCCGGAAGCTGGTTCAGCGACTGGAAGATGTTCTGGCCGGTGGCCTGGTTCTGCAGGTACGCGCCGTCGATCGTGGCGCGCGACTTCGGCAGGGTTTCTTGGACCTGGCCGGCGATGGCCCGAGCGCGGGCGGCGGTGACGACGACCTGGTCGACTTCCGACGAACCGGTCGACTGGGCGAAAGCGGCGGTCGCCGCCAGCAGGCTGCCGACCAGCGCGGTCGACGCCAGGCAGGCGATTTTTTTCGTGTTCATATCGAAGGATCCCCTCATTCTTTGACGCGAGCCCTAAAGGTGAGCATCAATCCGCATCGTTCCGGGGGTTTAGCGAAACATTTCGAAGGTTTGGTGACGGAAACGCCACGATCGCCCAGAAACTGCCACAACGACGGTCGTTTGCGGAACGATTGGTCAGATTTCACTTACTTGGCTAAGGAGAGGGCATGACCGCTACCGCCTTGCCCGCCTTGGATTCCGAAGCCCGCGCCTGGCGCCTGACCGTGATCGCGGTCGGGCTTTTGACGATCGTCCGGGTTCTGGCGATTTTTTCGACGCCGCTGGAGCTGTACCCGGACGAAGCCCAATACTGGCTTTGGTCGCGCACCCTCGACTTCGGCTACTATTCCAAGCCGCCGATGGTGGCGTGGGTGATCTGGCTGACCACCCAGATCGGCGGCGACGCCGAGGCCTGGCTGCGGGTCGGCGCGCCGCTGCTGCACGGCGCCACGGCCCTCGTCCTCCATCGCATCGCCCGCCGGCTCTACGGCGGCTGGACCGGTCTGGCGGCCGCGGCCGTCTACGCGCTGATGCCCGGCGTGGCCCTGTCGTCGGCGGTGATCGGCACCGACGCGCCCCTGCTGTTCTTCCTGGCCCTGACGATCTGGGCCTATGTCTCGCTGCCGGCCGCGGAGGCTGGTCGCAAGCGCCTGCTGGTCGCCGCCGGCCTGGGCGCGGCGCTGGGGCTGGCCTTCCTGTCGAAGTACGCGGCGGTCTACGTGCTAGCCAGCATCGGCGCGCACCTGGCGCTGTCGCGCGAGGCCCGCAAGGTGTGGACCTGGCCGATGGCGCTGGCCTTCTTCGGCGTACTGATCGCCGTCTTCGCGCCGAACGTGATCTGGAACGCCGCCCACAAGTTCGCCACGGTCGAGCACACCGCCGCCAACGCCAACTGGGGCTCGCACTCGCTGTTCAACCCGCGTGAGCTGGTCGAGTTCATCGGCTCGCAGTTCGGGGTGTTCGGCCCCCTGCCCTTCGGCGTGCTGCTGGGCGGCGGGATCGTGCTGGCGGCGCGCCGCAAGCTGCAACCCGCCGACGTGCTGCTGCTGTGCTTTGCTTTGCCGCCGCTGCTGACCGTGGCCGGCCAGGCCTTCGTCAGCCGCGCCAACGCCAACTGGGCCGCCGCCGCCTATGTCGCCGGCTCGGTGCTGGCGGCCGGCTGGATGATGCGCTGGGGCGCGCGCAAGTGGCTGATCGCGGGCCTGGCCGTGCAGGGCGCGTTCGCGGGCCTGTTCCTGGCCTGCCTGACCAACCCGCGCCTGGCCGACAACATCGGCCTGTCCAACAGCTTCAAGCGGGTGCGCGGCTGGGACCAGACGGTGCAGGCGATCATCGACCGGGCCCGCGAGGAGCAGGCCGGTGTCGGCGTGAGCGCCGTGGCCGTCGACGACCGCTTCCTGTTCAACGTGGCGGCCTATTACGGCCGCGACTACTGGGGCACGTTCGGCGCCCCGCCGCTGCGCATCTGGGTGCACGAGGCCCATCCGCAGAACCAGGCCGAGACCGAGGCCCCGCTGACCGCCGAGTACGGTCGCCGGGCGCTGGTCGCCAGCCTGGAGGGGGTCTACCGGTCGAAGATCGAGCAGGACTTCAAGGCCCACTCGGGCGACGAGATCGTCCGCGTGCGCCTGGACGCCAAGCGCAACCGCCGCACCGACCTGTTCATCGCCGAGGGCTTCGCGCCGGTTCCGCGCGATCCGAAGACGGGCCTGCCGCCCGATCCGGAGAACGGGGGATCTACGGCGCGGTAATCGAGATCCTCCCCCTTTGGGGGAGGTGGCCCAGAGGGCCGGAGGGGGGACGTTTTCAGCTGCCGCAGCGTCGGCGGGTTCGAGAACACGCCCCCCACCGATCGCTGCGCGATCGCCTCCCCCAGAGGGGGAGGTTCCGCGCTTACTTCCCCCCTCAGTCGGCTTGCGCCGACAGCTCCCCCTTCAGGGGGAGCATCTCGAGGCTCAGTCCTTCATCCGCCAGGTGGCGCCGGTCGGGCTGTCCATGACCACCACGCCCAGGGCGTCGAGTTCGCCGCGGATGGCGTCGGCGGCGGTCCAGTCCTTGGCGGCGCGGGCGGCGACGCGGCGGGCCAGGAGGTCCTCGACCTGGGCCTTGAGCTCGTCGGAGGCGTCGCCTTCGAACCAGCTGTCGGGATCGGCCTGCAGGAAGCCCATCAGGGCGCCGGCCTCAAGCAGGCGCGACTTGTGGATCGCCACCTCGGTCAGGTCGCCGGCGGTCACGGCCTTCTCGATGGCGCTGGAGACCTCGAACAGGCGGGCGACGGCGGCCGGGGTGTTGAGGTCGTCGCAGAGGGCGTCCATCACCTCCTGCGGGGCCTCGACGGCCTGGTCGGGGGTAACGTCCTTGGCGCGGCGCAGGGCGCCGTACAGGCGGTCCAGCGACTTGCGGCTCTGGTCCAGCAGCTCGGGCGTCCAGTCCAGCGGCTGGCGATAGTGGGCGCTCAGCAGGGCCCAGCGCACCACTTCGCCCGGCACGGTCTTCACCAGCTCGTGCGGGATGATGACGTTGCCCAGGCTCTTGGACATCTTCTCGCCGGCCATGTCGAGGAAGCCGTTGTGCATCCAGTAGCGGGCGTAGGTCGGCAGCCCGTGGGCGCAACGGCCCTGCGCCACCTCGTTCTCATGGTGGGGGAACTGCAGGTCGATGCCGCCGGCGTGGATGTCGATCGGCAGGCCCAGCTGCTTGTCGATCATCGCCGAGCACTCGATGTGCCAGCCGGGACGGCCCGCGCCCCAGGGGCTTTCCCACTCCGGCTCGTTCTCCTTGGAGGGCTTCCAAAGCACGAAGTCGGCCGGGTGGCGCTTGTAGGGCGCGACCTCGACGCGGGCGCCGGCGATCATCTCGTCCAGAGGCCGGCCGGAAAGCTGGCCGTAGTCGGGGAAGCTCTGGGTGTCGAACAGCACGTGGCCGTCGGCGGCGTAGGCCGAACCATTGTCGACCAGCTTGCCGATCATCTCGACGATGGCGCCGATGTGGTCGGTGGCCTTGGGCTCCAGCGTCGGGCGCAGGGCTCCCAGCGCATCGGCGTCCTGGTGATAGGCTTCGAGATAGCGGTCGGTGATGACCTTGATCTCGACGCCCTCGTCGGCGGCCTTCTTGTTGATCTTGTCGTCGACGTCGGTGACGTTGCGCGCATAGACCACCGCCTCGTCGCCGAACTCGTGGCGCAGCAGGCGGAACAGCACGTCGAAGGCCACCACCGGACGGAAGTTGCCGATGTGGGCGTAGCCGTAGACCGTCGGTCCACAGACATACATCGTCACCCGGTCGCGATCAGCGGGAACGAAGTCGCGCTTCTCGCGCGCCATGGTGTCGTAGAGCCTGATGGTCATGAAAAGTCGGTCGCCTTGACGCAGCGGAAGGGTGTTGTCGGAACGAAAAACCGGACCCATATAGCGAGGTGCGCGCCTTCGAACCACGTCTTTAACGACGTGAAGGGCGCGCCCTTTAACGGGTGGCACGCGTAATTCCAGGACGACAGGCGTCCTGGCGCAACTCAGCCCGTGGAAAGAAACCCCGCGAAAACATGGACGCCCTGACCCGCGAGCGAACCCTGATCGGCTCTGACGACACCGGTCTTGATCTTGAACCCGCCCAGCGCCCCACCCGCGACGAAGCCATGGCCGCCGTGCGCACGCTGCTGGCCTGGGCGGGCGACAACCCCGACCGCGAAGGCCTGCTCGACACGCCCCAGCGCGTGGTCGACGCCTATGGCGAGTGGTTCGCCGGCTATCACGGCGATCCGGCCAAGGAGCTGTCGCGCACCTTCGAGGACGTGCAGGGCTATGACGACATGGTCATGCTGCGCGGCATCGACGTGCAGAGCCACTGCGAGCACCACATGGCGCCGTTCCTGGGCAAGGCCTGGGTGGCCTACATGCCCACCGGCAAGGTCGTGGGCCTGTCGAAGCTGGCGCGCCTGGTCGAGATCTTCGCCAAGCGCCTGCAGACGCAGGAAACCATGACCATGCAGGTCGCCGACGCCATCGAGGATCACCTCTCGGCGGCCGGCGTGGCGGTGCTGATCGACGCCGAGCACCAGTGCATGTCGACCCGCGGCGTGCACCACCACGACGTCTCGACCATCACCACCCAGTTCCGCGGCGTGTTCAAGACCGACAAGGTCCTGCAGCAGCGGTTCATGGACCTGGTGAGGAAGTAAGGTCGCAAAGATGCTCCCCCTCTGGGGGAGCTGTCGCCAAGCGACTGAGGGGGTGTGGCCGCGAAATCGGCCAACGCCACGACGGCTGAAAACGTCCCCCCTCCGGCCCTTTGGGCCACCTCCCCCAGAGGGAGAGGATCTGGCGCTAACCCCGCTCGTGCTCCGACAGCGCCGCTTCGCCGGCCCGGGTGATCACCCAGCCGGTGCGGCCGCGTTCGGCCAGGCCCTGGTCGGTGAGGGCGCGCGCGTCGGAAATGTTGATCCAGTCGACATCGTGGCCGAGCTTCTTGCGCGCCAGGTTGCGCAGGGCGGAGACGTGCTGGGGCGGCAGATCCATCTATTGTCCTCCCGACAGGGGATTGGGCGCCGTGGCGGCGCGCACCGCAAGGCGGCCGAGATGCTGCTGCAGCCGCAGAACCTCGCTGGCCAGGTCCGAGGCCTCGGCCTGCAGCTGGGCGTTCCGGCGCCTGAGGTATTCGTTCTCGCGTCGCAGTTGGTCGAGATCGTCGCTCACCGCTCGCCTCCATGGCCGTCGTCGGGCGTGGCGGTGCAGCGGGCCAGCCAGCCACGGCCGCCCTCGCGACTGAGATGCACCACGGTGAAGTCCTGGATGCCGCCCGGCGAACCCAGCGTGTAGACGTCGCCGATCACGGGCGGCGTCGCCAGCTTGCCGCCGATGGTCACGTTCAGCGCCTCGTCCCGCCAGCCATAGGTCAACTCGTAGTCGTGACGGCCGAAGGGCGGGCGACGGGGAGGATCACGATCGGTCATGGGGCGCCGCCGACCTCGAGGACGCCTTGGCCCCGTCGTCGACCAGATTGCGGTCGACATGGTCCCGCAGCCCAGCCTCCATGGCCCCGGCCGCCTCGCCGCCCGGGCTCACCGGTCTGGCGAAGGCCGCCGCGAGGGCGCGGTGCGCCAGCAGGCCGGCCGCGTTGACGTCGGGCTGGAGCCTGACCGCGTAGCGGCGCAAGGCCTCCGAGAGCGCCAGCAGGCGCAGGTCGCGCGACAGACGCGGCGGGCGCTCGTCGATCGTCTTGGGGTGGGACATGAACGTCCTCCAGGCGCGTCGCAGGCGTCGTCGCGCCCCCGACAACGGGGGTTTCGCGCCGGACGCCGGCGGCGATGAACAGAAACGGATGGGATCGACAAATCGCCGAGCAGGTCGAGAGCGCCGCGAACGGGACCTCGTCTAGCGCTCTCCGGCGCATGACCCTTTATAGCACGTCCAGGCCGTCCCCGCCGAAGTTTCTCCGGCGATCAGGCCGCCGCCCGGATGCCTTCGCGCAGGCGTTCGACGCAGGCGTCGAGCGGGCGGTGGACGAGGCTGACCAGCACGAAGCTGATGGTCATCAGCAGGTACCAGGCGCCCAGCTTCTCGATCGGCACCATGTGCCAGCCCTCGCGCTGGCTGGGATAGATCCAGGCGCCGGCGGCGGTGCCCAGGTTCTCGGCCAGCCAGATGAACAGCGCCACCAGCATCAGGCCCAGCAGCATCGGCATCCGGCGCTGGACGCGGTCGGGCGTGAACACGAACCAGGTGCGGCCGAACAGCAGGGCCGACAGGGCGAACAGCCCCAGCCGCATGTCGGTGACGTAGTGGTGGGTGAAGAAGTTCACATAGATCAGCACCGCCAGGACGTGGGCGCTCCAGAACGGCGGGTAGCGGATGAAGGTGATGTCGAACAGTCGCCAGATGCGGGCGATATAGCTGCCCACGCAGGCGTACATGAAGCCGGTGAACAGCGGCACGTCGCCGATCCGCAGCACGCTGGCCTCGGGATAGATCCACGAGCCATGGGCGGTCTTGAAGATCTCCATGGCCGTGCCGACCAGATGGAAGATGGCGATCACCGCCGCCTCGTCCCAGCGCTCCAGCTTGAGCAGCAGCAGCAGGGCCTGGATGGCGACCGAGGCGATGACTAGGAAGTCGTAGCGGGCCAGGGCCGCGTCATGCGGCCAGAACAGATAGGTGCCGACCAGCAGCACCAGCATCAGGCCGCCGAACAGGCAGGCCCAGGCCTGCTTGAGGCCGAACAGCAGGAACTCGTAGGCCCAGCTGTTGGCCTTCGAGCGCTGCGCCCACGGACGCGCCCGGCGGTCCAGCGCCGCCACGCCATCCTTGATCCTGGACTTGAGGTCCATCGTCCCTGTCGTTCCCGTCCCCCGCCGGTGCGCGGAGGCTAGCCTGAACTGCCCCCTTTGCGCCATATGTCTTTGATGACCAGCCAGATCTTCCCCGCCGCCCCCGACAAGCAGGCCCTGGAACGGGGCGTCGCCCTGGCCCCGCGCTTCGACGCCAACGGCCTGGTGGCGGCGGTGGCCCAGCATGCCGACACCGGCGAGATCCTGATGCTGGCCTGGATGAACGACGAGGCCCTGAAGCTGACGCTGGACACGGGCGTGGCCCACTATTTCAGCCGCTCGCGAAACGGCCTGTGGAAGAAGGGCGAGACCAGCGGCCAGCTGCAGATCGTCACGCAGGTGCGCATCGACTGCGACCAGGACGCCGTGGTCATCAAGGTGCGGCCGCAGGGCGACGGCGGGGCCTGCCACGTGGGCTTCCGCTCGTGCTTCTATCGGGTCTGGGAGAACGGCCAGCTGGTCGAGCGGGAAGAAGAGCACGTCCATGACCACGCCTGAGGCCCTGCTGGCCTTCACCCTGGCCGCCAGCCTTCTGACCATCACGCCGGGCCTCGACACCGCGCTGGTCCTGCGCAGCGCCGCCACCGAAGGCCCGCGCCGGGCGGCGGCGGCGGCCATGGGCATCGGGATGGGCTGCCTGGTCTGGGGCATGGCCGCGGCCTTCGGGGCCGGGGCGCTGCTGACCGCCTCGGAGCTGGCCTACACCGCCCTGAAGTGGGCCGGCGCGGCCTATCTGGTCTGGATGGGCGTCAAGATGCTGTGGAAGCCCCGCGACCGCTTCGAGCCGGGCGCGGTGTCGCCCACCGGCGGCGGCCTGGGCGACTCGTTCCGGCGGGGGCTGTTCACCAACCTGCTCAATCCCAAGGTCGGGGTGTTCTACATCTCGTTCCTGCCGCAGTTCACGCCCGCTGGCGCGAGTCCCGCAGTGTTCGGCACGATGCTGGCCGGGATCCACGTGCTGCTGGGCCTGGCCTGGTCCGGCCTGCTCATCGCCGCCACCGCGCCGCTGGCCGGCCTGCTGCGCGAGGCGGCCGTGGTGCGCTGGCTCGACCGCATCAGCGGCGGCGTGTTCATCGCGTTTGGCCTGCGGCTGGCGCTGGAGCGGCGCTGATACAAACCCTCTCTCTTAGAGAGAGGGAGGGGCCCGCCGCGAAGCGGTGGGAGGGTGAGAGGTTTCACCCTTGCCAAAAAACTCGATCCCTTCCGTTGCGATGGCCAAGGGCTGGAAGGCTCAGGAGCCCGCAATGAGAGAGTCGGCGCCGACCCTGGATAACGACGGGCGACATGATCGCCGCGCGTGGGTCTGGCAGGCTGTAACCTCTCACCCTCCCACGCCTTCGGCGCGGGCCCCTCCCTCTCTCTATGAGAGAGGGATTTCGGATAGCGCCTTGACCCCGCCGCCATCCGCCGGGGTGACCACGAAGGTCTTCAGCACGCTGGTCGTGTAGTCGGTCGACAGGATGGTCGACACCGCCACCAGCTCGCCGGTCGCGCGGCCCTTTTCCAGGGTCAGCAGGACGAAGCCCTTGGCGCTGGGGTGGGCGTACTTCACCTCGCGATTGCGCTGGACGAAGGCCTCGCCGATCGGGGCGCCGGGCATCAGGTCGCCATAGCCGGGCGAGGTGATCGAGGTGGCGCCGAACTCGGCCGCCACGCGGGTGGATCCAGCGTCGTCCCACAGCTCGTTGGCCCAGAACATGTGGCTGTCGCCGGCCAGCACGATCGGGGCGGCCTTGCTGGCCTTGAAGATGTCGTAGACCCGCTGGCGGTCGACCGGATAGCCGTCCCAGGCGTCGAGGTTGGACGGGATGTCGAAGGCCGACATGGCCACGCTCTTGGCCACCCGGCCCCTGGCGTAGTCGGGCAGGGCCGCGACCATGGCGTCGAACTTCTCCGCGCCCATCGTGGCCTTGAGGTTGGGGGCGGCGACGCGGGCCATGACCACCTGGTTGCCCAGCACCTGCCAGGCCGTGCCGGCCTTGACCGAGGCGTCGACCTCGCGAGCCAGCCACTGCTCCTGGCCCTCGCCCATCATCCGGCGGGCGGGGTCCTTCCACTTGGCCACGAAGGCCTCGACCTGCGGCTTGCCGTCGGCGGTGAAGGCAAGGTCCTTGGCGTAGTCCAACTGTTCGGTGCGGGCGGTGAGGCGGGTCTCGACCATCAGGAGGGTGGCGATGTCGCCGAACTGGAAGCGGCGCCAGGCGGCTTCCGGCAGGGAGCCGGCCGAGGGCTCGCGGATCGGCATCCACTCGTAATAGGCCTTCAGCGCGGCGGCCTTGCGCGCGGCCCAGTCGCCTTCGCCCCCATTCACTCCAAGAGAGCCCGGATCGTGGTTCTCGGCCCCGCCGACCCAGCTGTCGTTGGCGGTCTCGTGGTCGTCCCAGACGACGATCCACGGCGCGCGGGCATGGGCGGCCTGCAGCATCGGGTCGGTCTTGTAGATCGCGTGGCGGCGGCGGTAGTCCGACAGGCTGACGATCTCGTGCGGCGGATCCGGCTGGCGCTGGGCGGCGACCGGCGAACTCATGCCGTAGTCCTTGGGCCCGCCGCCGTACTCGTAGATGTAGTCGCCCAGGTGCAGCACCGCGTCGACGCGCGGCAGCCTGGCGATGGCGTCATAGGCGTTGAAGTAGCCGTTCGGATAGAGCGAGCACGAGGCCACGGCCAGGACCACGTCCTTCACCGAACCCTGCGGCAGGGTGCGGGTGCGGCCGGTGATCCCCTCGCCGACCGGCTTGCCGGCCTTCAGCGGACGGAAGCGGAAGTGATAGTCCGTGCCCGGCTTCAGGCCCGCGGCGTCGACCTTGACCGTCCAGTCGCGGCCGGCGTCGGTCTGGACCTGGCCCTGGGCGACGATGGCCTTGAAGCCTTCGTCGGTCGCGACCTCCCAGCGCAGGGCGACGGGGGCGGTCGCCTTGTCGGCGGTGACGCGGGTCCACAGGATCACCCGGTCGGCCAGCGGATCGCCCGAGGCCAGGCCGTGGGCGAAGCGAACCTCGCCGTCGAAGGTCTTGGACGCGGCGGCCGCGACCGGCGTGGCCGCGCCGGAGCCGAGCAGGGCCAGAAGCCCGCGACGATCGATCTTCATGCAACGCACTCCCCGACTGGACGCCCGCGACGTCTTGCGGTGGCGTTAGCGGCGGCCCGCGACAACCTTATGACGCACGTGGTTATTCGGGGAAGAGATCCTCCGCCCCCGTCCGCCCGTCATTCCCGCCGCAAGGGCGGGAATGACGGGCATTCAGGAAGCAGCGCGCCGCAACCGCGTCGGCCCGCGATACAGCCGCCGCCAGATCCACTCCAGCGGGCCCATGGAAAAGCGCGCGAGCCACCAGCGCGACCACAGCACCTGGGCGATCCAGAGCGCGACGACGATCAGGGCCAGGGCCGGGCGGTCGAGGCGGGCATAGAGGCCAAGGCCCCGGCCGCCGTAGAAGATGGCGGTCATCACCAGCGACTGGGCGATGTAGTTGGTGAAGGCCATCTGGCCGACCGGCGCCAGGACGGCGGGAATCTTGCGCCAGAAACCCGTCGAGCGCGCCGCCAGCGCCATCAGCCCGACATAGGCCAGGGTGGTCAGCGGCGCGGTGACCGTCTGCAGGCCCTCGGCCAGGCGCAGGTCGCGCTCCTGCATGCCGTTCAGCACGAAGGCGAAATGCGGCCAGCCAACCAGGGCCAGGGCCGCGAGCCCGACGGCGATCAGCACGCCATAGGTCCGCCCAGAGGCCTGACCGGTGAACACGCCCTTCTTGTAGGCGCCCAGGCCGATCATCATCAGCGCGGTCGTCAGCAGGAAGATGATCGGCTCGTAGGGCAGGTTCTCCAGCCGCTCGCCGGCGTTGATGGCCAGCGACTGCATGAAGTCGCCGCGATAGGCGGAGATGGCGGCCGCGCCCTGGGCGGCCTCGCGCGCGGTCTCGACGGCGAGGTCGGCGGGGGGCGAGAAGGCCAGCGCCGAAAGCCCGCCGATGATCAGCAGGCTGAAGGCGATCCACAGGCCGATCCCCCAGGACAGCAGCTTGCGGGCCGGCCACGAGCGGGCCTGGGCCACGGCGAAGCCGGCCAGGGCGTAGCTCAGCAGCACGTCGCCCCACCAGATGGCGAAGCCGTGGACGATCCCGAACACCAGAAGCCAGCCCAGGCGCCGATACAGCACCCCGCCCTTCCCCGCCCCGCCTTGCGAAACGGGCCCCTTCTCGCCGCCGACCAGGAACATCGAGATCCCGAACAGCATCGAGAACAGGGTGACGAACTTGCGCTGGAACAGCCACTGGGTGACCAGCCACACCGACATCGTCTCGGGACCCGTCCCGAATGGCCAGGCGCGGACGCTGTCGCTGAGCGCCATAGGAAAGGCGAAGCCCGGCGCATTGCACAGCAGTATGCCCAGCACGCCCAGCCCCCGCAGGGCGTCGAGCAGGATGATGCGGTCTTTGTCAGCGGCCATGGATCCCCCGGGATTCGGCGGGGGATGGTGGCCTGCGTCGCGGGCGGCGTCAGCATCTCCTTCTCCCCTTGCGGGAGAAGGTGTCGACGCAGTCGACGGATGAGGGGTCGCACGAACGAAAAACGCCGCGACAGCGGATCGGCTGTCGCGGCGTTTGACTTCTGAGAGACCCCTCACCCGACCCCCGCTTTCGCGGGGGCCACCCTCTCCCGCAAGGGGAGAGGGACCCCTCATCCGTCGGCTTTCGCCGACACCTTCTCCCGCAAGGGGAGAAGGGAGGAGGGATCACATCGCCGAGATCCCGCCGTCGAGCTTCAGCTCGGCGCCGGTCATGAACTTGCTCTCGTCGCTGGCCAGGTAGAGCACCGCATTGGCGATGTCGTCGGGCTCGCCGATGTGGCCCAGCGGGATCTGCCGGCCGAGCTTGGCGTGGGCCTCGTCCTTGCCCAGGCGCTGGCTCAGCGGGTCGAGGATCGGGGTGTCGATGAAGGTCGGGTGGATCGAGTTCGAGCGGATGTCGAGCCCGAGCTTGGCGCAGTAGAGCGCGATGTTCTTGGACAGCAGCCAGACCCCGGCCTTGGAGGCGTTGTAGGCCGGCGAATTGTGGTTGGCGATCAGGCCGGCGATCGAGCTGATGTTGACGATCGAGCCCGGCTGGTGGGCGCGCATGTGGGTCAGGGCGTGCTTGGCCCCCAGGAAGACGCTGTCGACATTGATCGACATGATCCTCTTCCAGAGGTCGAACTCCATTTGCTCCAGCGGCTTGTCGCCGGCGACGCCGGCGTTGTTGACCAGCACCGAGATCCCGCCCAGGTCGGCCGCCGCGGCCTCCAGGGCCGCGATCCACTGGTCTTCCTGGGTGACGTCGAGGGCGTAGGCGAAGGCCGTGCCGGCGCCGTGGGCGGCGTTGATCTCGGCGGCCACGGCTTTCGCGCCGTCGACATTGATGTCGGCCAGGGCGACCTTGGCGCCTTCCGAGGCCAGCTTGCGCGCCGCCGCCGCGCCCAGGCCCTGGGCCGCGCCGGTGATGAAGGCCTTCTTGCCGGCGACCCGGCCCGTGGTCTGCGCCATTCGGCGTCCTCCCTGTAATTCAAACATTAGTTTGAACTGGATGCGCGGGGAGGGGAAGGGGTGTTCGCCGTCGAGAGCTTCGCTCTATTGTCCCGTCATTCCCGCCCTTGTGGCGGGAACCCCTGGTTCCGCTGACACGTGAAGCGCCAGCGGATCGCCGGCGATCCGCCCCACCAGCACCTGCGGCTGACAGAGGGGTTCCCGCCACAAGGGCGGGAATGACGGGAGTTGGGGACGTGGCGCGCGCGCCGCCTACCCCGCGATCTCATCCATGAACGTCGCCAACTGCACGTCGCGTTCGCTGACCCCATCGCAGTCGTGGGTGGTCAGGGTCACCTCGACGCGGTTGTAGACGTTGAACCACTCCGGATGGTGGTCGCGCTTGTCGGCCTCGATGGCCACGCGGGTCATGAAGCCGAAGGCGGCGTTGAAGTCGGCGAAGCGAAAGGTCTTCTCGATGGCGTCCTTGCCCTCGGCGGCGCTCCAGCCTTGGAGCTGGGCGAGGGCGGCGGGGGCGCCGATCTTGGCGGGGGCGGTCATGCGGAAGGCTCCTGGAAACGGCAGCTTCTTCAGAACGACAATCCGGTGGCGGCCGCAAGCTCCGCCAGCGCCTGGTCTTCGCCGGAGACCTTGATGGCGACCATGCCCATGGCGGCCGCCGGCTTGCAGTTGACCCCCAGGTCGTCGAGGTAGACGCAAGATCCCGGCGCGACGCCCAGCAGGTCGCACATCATCGCGTAGATGCGCGGGTCGGGCTTGCGCACCCCGGCCTTGGAGCTTTCGATCAGGGCGTCGAACTGGCCCAGGATCTCGGTCACGGCGGCGGCCTTCTCCGCGGAAGACGCCATGCCCGCGCCGTGCCCCGCGCCCGGTACGTTGTTGGTGATGCAGCCGACCTTGAAACGCGCCTTGCAGGCCTTCAGCGCCGCCACCATCCGGGGGCGGATCTCGCCCGACAGCAGCGGCAGCACGTCGCGCCCCGGCACGGCGTGGCCCAGGCGCGCGGATTCCTCCAGGAACAGGGCGTCGAAGGCCGCCGCGTCGATCTCGGCCCGCTCGAACCGCGCCCAGGCGTTGGTGTCGGGATCGACGGCGTTGACGCCGCGGATGAAGTCGGTCGGCAGGTCATTGCGCGCCTCGTAGCGGCGGAAGGCCTCGAAGGGCGAGGTGGTGAACACCCCGCCGAAATCCCAGATCACCGCCTCGATCGCCATGCGCCTGCCCGTCACGAACAATTGTTTGAAATCACTCTAGGCGAGGATACGGCCGGGGAAAAGCCACGTCGAACAATGGTTAAGCTCGCCTTCATGGCGAATAAGCGCGCGCGGCTCGCCGGGCTCTGGTCTACTGGCCGCCTGGAGTATCCCCCATGCGCCACATCGTTCTCATCGCTTTCACCGCCGGGATCGCCCTGGCCTCGCCGGTTCTCGCCGCGGATCGCTACGGCCTGGCCGGCGGCCCGCCCGACCGCTCGAACCTGCCGGTCGATCCCGAGATCCTGCCGCCAGACACCCGGCCTGGCGAATGCGTCAACCGCCGTGTCACCGGTCCCGGCGGCGCCTATCGCTGGGAGCGGGTGGAGTGCGACGACGGCGAGCGCGGCTGGAGCGACTTCGACCGCTGGAGCTATGGCCGCCCGCCGCTGCGGATCGATGACCGTGGCGCGCCGCCGCCTCAGGCCTATCTCCCGCCGCCCCCGCCGCAGCCGGACTACGCCCCCGACCGCTACAGCCGCCGTCACGACGACGGCCCGGGCTACGCGCCGCCGGCCTATGCCCACGGCGGCTACGCCCAAAGCGGCTATGCCCAGGGCTATTCGCGCCAGGAAGAGGGCTACGAGTACAGCCGCGAAAGCCGCTACGACAGCAACGACTACGCCGCCTATCCGCCGCCGTCCCAGGGCGGCTACGGCTATGCGACCTGGACCTCGGCCGGCCGCGACGAGTACGGCTTCCTGGTCTGGCCGGGCAAGCAGCCGTAGGGCTCTCTACTTCTCCCGTCATTCCCGCCCTTGTGGCGGGAACCCCTGGTTCCGCTCGCACGTGAAGCGCAAGCGGACTGCTTTGCAGTCCGCCCCGTCCGCCCTTGCGGCTGACAGAGAGGTTCCCGCCACAAGGGCGGGAATGACGAGCGGGTAGATTGTGGCGCGCTACAGCAGTCGCAGGAACAGCACCCGGGCCGCGCCATAGTCGCGGGCGTCCAGGGTTTCGAAGGCGTCCAGCACCGGGTCGGGTTCGCCGACGCCGCGCTCGAACACCACGATCGCGTTCGGGGCCAGCCAGCCGCCGGCGACCAGTTCGGCCAGGGCCTTCTCGCCCAGGCCCTTGGCGTAGGGCGGATCCAGGAAGGCGATGTCGAAGGCCGCGCCGGCGCTGGCCGGGCGGGGTCCCAGGTCGGTGGCGTCGCGGCGGTGCACACGGGTCTGGCCGAACAGGCCGAAGGCGTCGATGTTCTGGCGGATCGCCCCGCGCGCGGCCTCGTTGGCCTCGACGAACAGGCAGTTGACGGCGCCGCGCGAGATCGCCTCGAGACCCAGGGCCCCGGATCCGGCGAACACGTCGATCACCCGCGCGCCATGCAGCTCCGGCGCCCAGGCGGCGTGCTCGAGAATGTTGAACACGGCCTGGCGGGCGCGGTCGGAGGTGGGGCGGGTGGCGTCGCCCGGCGGGGTGGCGATGGCCTTGCCGCGATACTGGCCCGAGACGATGCGCATCAGGCCGCGGCCTCCTCGGTGGTCTCGGCGGCGCCGGCGGCCCGGCGGCGCATGAAGCGGCCGCCGGCCACGAAGGCGGCGATGGCGGCGGCCAGCGGGATCAGGCCCCAGACATGGTTCAGGCTGAACAGGATCAGGCCGCACATCAGGCCGGGCGCGATCGCCGTGCGGGCCAGGGTGAACAGCGCCTCGCCGCGATGGACCGGGCCGGCCAGCTCGCCGGCGAAGGCCGCATAGCCCCAGACCGCCGACAGGGCGACGCCGATCGCCGCCACCAGGCCGACATAGACGAGGGTGGCCTCGCCCGAGGCGTGCTCCCACAGGAGCTCTGTAGCCAGGGGCAGCATGCCGATCAGGCCCAGCGCCGCCAGGTTCAGCACGTCGAGCACGCCGTTGGCGGCGCGCAGGCGGGCGAAGATCCGCCGGTGGCTGATCCAGTAGACGCCGATCACGGCGAAGCTCACGGCATAGGCCCACAGCTTGTGGCCCATCTGGCCAAACAGGTCGGCCACGCCATGCCAGTGCTCGGGCGGGTGGATCTCGATGGCCAGCAGGGTGATGGCGATCGCGAAGACCGCGTCGGAAAACAGCACCAGGCGGTGCAGGTGGCGATCGTCCGCCGCGTGCTCGGTCTTGCTCATGAAACCCCCATCGACAACCGCCGATGTGTGCCGTCATTGCCGCGAGACGGCAAGTCGTGGGCGGACTTTGCTCGAAACCTCTTTTCCTTCGCCTCGCGGCCGATTAGCGAGGAGGCGGGTGCTGTGTGGGATTGGGCGGTCGTGTTCGAGGACGTGAGACGTTCGGCGTTTCTGGACGACCTGACGCCGGCTGACCGGCGCATCGGGCGCGTCCTGCTGAGCCTGCCTGTCGGGTTCGTGGCGGCGATACTGGCGGCGGTGATTGGCGGCGTCTTCGTCATGGCCCTGTTCACCGGCCTGCTGGACGGCGGCTTCGACCAGGCCGTGGCGTTGTTCAAGTCCCTGACCAACCCGAAAGCCGCCGCCCTCGACCTGATCACCCTGCTGTTCGTGCTGTGCCTGCTGACGGCCACCAACGGCGGCATGGCCGTGGCCTTCGCCGGCGTCGCGGCCCTGCTGCACGAGCGCCGCTTGCGCAGCTACCTGACCAGCGCGCCGGTCTATCGCTGGCGCCTGACCCTGCTGGGCCTTGCCCTGTTCGCCGTGACCGTCGGACCGCTGCTGGCGGCCAGCGCGCGCCTGGACCCGCACGCGCCGCCCATGCCGATCCTGACCCTGACTTCCACGCTCGACGGCCGGCTCGTCCACGCCGCCGGGGCCGTCGGCCTGCTGCTGCTGGCCGCGGCGGCCGAGGAACTGGTGTTCCGCGGCTGGCTGCTCAAGCTGACGGGCGCCTTCACCCATCGGGTGTGGCTGATCCTGCTGATCAATGGCGCGGCCTTTTCGACCATCCACTTCGACCCCAACCCCGACGCCTTCCTGGTGCGGGCGGTGCTGGGGATCGGCCTGGCCTGGGCCACCCTGCGGCTGGGCGGGGTCGAGTTCGCGGTCGGCGCCCACGCCGCCAACAACATCGTCATCGTGCTGTTCCTGCAGCCCATGAGCCTGGCGCCCGAGCCGCCGCACCCCTTCCGCTGGGAGGTGCTGCCGATCTGCGTGGTGATGCTGGGCATCTATGTCGGCCTGGCCGAGCTGGTGGCCCGCACCCCGCGCTTGTCGCGCTGGGCCGGAGTGGCGACGGCCTAGAGAGCGATCAAGGCTCGTCCGACCAGCGCAGCGGCGGCGCCTGTTCCTTCAGGGCCAGCATGGCCTCGCGCAGGGCGTCCATGAACGGGCCCCGCCGGCCGGTCCAGGCCACCGGCTCGCCCACCAGCACCGCGCAGTTCAGCGGCACCGGCACGCTGGCGCCCTTGGGCAGCACCCGGCCCGCGCCCTGGATCCAGACCGGGATCACCGGGGCGTCGGGAAAAGCCTCGGCCAGGCGGGCGACCCCGCCCTTCAGCTGGCCCATGGCGTCGCTGGCGCCGTCGCCGCGCGTGCCTTCGGGGAAGACCAGGACGATCTCGCCCGCCGCCAGGGCGGCGCGGGCGGGGGCCAGCACGTCCTCGCTCTCGCCCGATGCGGCCCGGCGGCCGGCCTTGCTGCGGGCCACCGGCACGATCCCGATCACGTGGCGCGAGAACCAACCGATCACCGGGTCGCGCAGGAAATAGTCGGCCGCCGCGGCCGGCCGCAGCTTCGACACCGCCCGCGACGGGAAGATCGACAGCATCAAGAGGGTGTCGACATGGCTGGCGTGGTTGGCGGCGATGATCGCCGGGCCCTTCAGCGGCAGGCGCTCGCGGCCGGAGACGTCGGCCCCGGTCATGAACAGGGCCAGCGGCCGGGCGACCAGGACGAGCAGGAGGAAGCGGAGCAGGCGCACGGGACGACTAGATCAGAACCGGCCCAGCGCGAACAGCGCCATGAGGTGGAAGTAGAGCGGGGCGGTGAAGGTCAGGCTGTCGGCGCGGTCCAGCACCCCGCCGTGACCGGGGATGGCGTGCGAGGTGTCCTTGACGCCGATGTCGCGCTTGATGGCGCTCATGGTCACGTCCCCGGCGAAGCCCGCCGCCGGCAGCACGAAGGCGACGATGGCCAGGCCATGGCCCGACAGCGGCGTGAACACCGGACCGACGAACCAGATCAGGGCGGCGGTGGTGATCCAGCCGCCCAGAAACCCTTCCCAGGTCTTGTTGGGGCTGACGCTGGGCAGGATCTTGCGACGGCCGAAGAGCTTGCCCCAGACATACTGGGCGACGTCGTTGAACTCGGTGGCCAGCAGCAGGAAGAACACCAGCCCCGCCGCGCCGGCCGGCAGGTTCTCGCTCGGCGGCACGCGCATCAGGAAGGCGACGAAACCCAGGTTGTAGACGCAGGTGACCAGGCCCCAGTGGAAGGTCGCGGCGCTGGCCAGATAGCCCTTGGTCTGGCCGATCAGGGCCATCAGGGCGGGCAGGCCCAGGAAAACCCACACCGGGATGAACACCAGGTAGAACATGTAGCGGTCGGCGAAGATGAAGCCGTAGGCGGCCAGCAGGCAGCCATAGGCCGCCAGGATCGCCGGCCGGTCCTCGCGCCGCCGCACGGCCAGCGACAGGAACTCGCGCAGGGCCAGGAACGAGATCAAGGCGAAGACGGCGGTAGTCGCCTGCCAGCCCAGCAGCAGCGCCCCGGCCAGCAGCGCCACCATCCCCCACCACGAGACGATGCGCAGCCGCAACTCCTCGTACGACTTGCCCGGTTTCAGGCGCGGCAGCACGGCGGCGATGGCGCTGGCCACGCCCAGCAGGACCACCACGCCGGCAAGGCCCGCCAGCAGGGGTCTGGGCTGGGCGGCCAGGAAGCGGCCTGCGTGTCCGGTCAGATCGCCGACGAAATCCATGGACGCTCCCGTTCGCACTACTCCCGGTATAGCCTAGTTGCCGGCGGTTACGAGCCGGGGAGTTTTCGTCGATGTCGCGCCTGCTGCGTTCCAGCCTGGTCCACGCCGCCTTCGGCTTCCTGCTGATGGGCGGCTGGACCCTGTGGGCCAACCACGCCCATGGCCTGGTGTGGGGAGCGGCGATCGCCCAAGGGCTGCTGTCGGCCGGGCTGACGGCGCTGTTGAAGAAGACACTGGAGCGGCTGGATGGACGGTTCTCGGGCCTCGTCGCCCTGGCCCTGCCGCCGGCGATCACCGCCAGCGCCATCCTGGCGACCCTGACCATCGTCCACCGGCTGATCGGCACGCCGGAACTTCTGGCGACGATCGCCTTTCCCTGGACGATGTCGACGCTCTACGCCATCGCCTACAACGCCCGCCTGGTCGCCGACCGGAGGAAGACCGCGCCATGACCGATGCTCCCGAGACCGCCGCTCCAGAGACAGCGGCTCCCGACCTGACCAATCGCCGGCCGCTGAAGACGCGGGGCGCGGCCTGGGCCGGGCGCCTGGCGGCCGCCATCGCCGGCAAGGGCGTCAGCGCCGATGTGATCTCGGGCCTGGGCTTGGCCTTCGCGGTGCTGGGCGGCGCCTTGCTGGCGGCCAGCGGCGGGGTCGAGGACGGTTGGCGCTCGCTGTGCCTGGTGCTGGGGGCGACCTGCGTGCAGCTGCGCCTGGCCTGCAACCTGCTCGACGGCATGGTGGCGGTGGAGCATGGCCGCGCCAGCCCTTACGGTCCGATCTGGAACGAGCTGCCCGACCGTGTCGCCGACGTTCTGTTTCTGGTCGGGGCCGGCTACGGCGCGATGAGCGCGGGCTTTTCCGGCGGCCCGGCCCTGGGCTGGATCTGCGCGGCCCTTGCCATGCTGACGGCCTATGTCCGCGAGCTCGGCCGAGGCCTGGGCTTCCCCGCCGACTTCTCGGGCCCCATGGCCAAGCCGCACCGCATGGCCGCCCTGACGGCGACCTGCGCGATCGCCGCCTTCGAGCCGCTGTGGCGCGGACGGGGCGAGGTGCTGGCCGTAGGCCTGGCCGTGATCGCGGTCGGAACCCTGGTCACCGTCGTGCGCCGCACCCGCACCCTGGCCGAGCGGCTGGCCGATCGGCGCTAGGGCGGAAGCCGCAACCAGATTGCCTCCCTCGCCCTCGTGGCGAGGGCCCAGGAAGGCGGTTTTCGCTACCGCTTCGGGCCGCGCGGGGCGGGCTTGCCGCCGGTCGGGCGCTGGCTCGCGGGCTTGGCCGAACGCGCCGGGGCGACGTTGCCGCGCGTGGCGCCTTGCGGGGCGCTCTTGCCGGCGGGGCGGGCGCCCGGCTTGCCGGCCGCGCCCTTGGTCGCCGCGCCCTTCGCGCCCGGCTTGGCGGGGCCCTTGCCGCGCCCGGGGGCCTCGGTGACGAACTTGGTGTCGATCGACTTGGGCTTGTGCGTCTTGGACTTGTGGCCGTCGGTGCGGATCTTGGCCTTGGCCCAGCCGGCCTTGTAGACCTTCTTGGGCTCCTCGACCTTGGGCGTGGCGATCTGCGGCGCGCGGCCCGACGGCGCGCGCCGCTGGACCTCGCCGCCGCGCAGGCGCTCGCCGTCCTTGGCCACGCCCGGCGCGTACAGCGGATCGGCGACGCCGACGAACTGCGGCTTGTCGCCCTGGGGCATGTTCTCGTCGGCGATGACGCCGGTCAGCAGCTCGCGGATCACCCGGGGGCCGACCTCCTCGACCTGGCCGGCCTGCAGCGTGCCCAGCGCGAACGGGCCGTAGGACAGGCGGATCAGGCGGTTGACCTTCAGGCCGACCGACTCCAGCACCTTGCGGACCTCGCGGTTCTTGCCTTCCGACAGGGTGACCGTGATCCAGACGTTGCGGCCGCCGCCGGCCTTGTCCTGGGCCTTGTCGAGGCGGGCCTCGATCGGGCCGTAGCGGACGCCCTCGATGGTCGTGCCGTCCTTCAGCCTGTCCAGCGTCTCCTGGGTGGCGTGGCCGAAGGCGCGGGCGCGATAGCGGCGGGTCCAGGCGTTCTGCGGCATCTCCAGGGCGCGCGACAGCTCGCCGTCGTTGGTCAGCAGCAGCAGGCCCTCGGAATTGAGGTCGAGGCGGCCGACCGAAATCACCCGCGGCAGGCCGTTGGGCAGGGCGCCGAAAACGGTGGGGCGGCCGCCCGGATCGTTGTGGGTGGTCACCAGGCCGGTGGGCTTGTGATAGCGGAACAGGCGGGTCGGCTGGCGGTCCTCGACCAGCTTGCCGTCGACGACCAGCAGGTCGCCGGGAAACACCCGCACGGCCGGGGTGGTCAGCACCTGGCCGTTCAGCACGACCTTGCCGGCCTCGATCAGCCGCTCGACCTCGCGCCGCGAGGCCACGCCCGCGCGGGCCAGGGCCTTGGCGACGCGTTCGCCGCCCTCGGCGTCCGGATCATGCTCGACGGCGTCGTGCAGGGCGGGCTGGTACTTGTCGGTCATGCCTTTGGTCCTTCGATGGGAGGGGCGCATCATCACGATGGGCTGCTTGTGGTGATGGCGCCGAACCGCCATAGGATCAAGCCTCGCAGCCGGAGGCCCCGCCATCACCGACGAAGACGCCATGGCCCTGGCCCTCGACGAGGCCCGCGCGGCCGCCGAGCGGGGCGAGACGCCGGTCGGGGCGGTGATCCTGGATCCGAAGACGGGCGAGGTGATCGCGCGCGCCGGCAACGGCCCGATCGCGGCGCACGATCCCACGGCCCACGCCGAGATCGCGGCCATGCGGCTGGCGGCGGCGAAGCTGGAAAACTACCGGCTGACGGACCTGACCCTGGTGGTGACGCTGGAGCCCTGCGCCATGTGCGCCGGCGCGATCAGCCATGCCCGCATCGGCCGGGTGGTCTGGGGGGCCGACGATCCCAAGGGCGGGGCGGTGGTCCACGGCCCGAAGTTCTTCGCCCAGCCCACCTGCCACTGGCGGCCGGAGACGACGGGCGGGGTGATGGCGCAGGAAAGCGCCGACCTGCTGCGCGGCTTCTTCCGCGCGCGGCGCAAGGGCAAGTCGGCGGGCTAGTTCACCATCGCCGAGCCGAGCAGGACGCGCGCGCCCTTCTTGCCCAGCACCCGGTCGGCGGCCTTCTGCATTTCCGAACCGATGTAGTCGAGGTCGGGCGGCGTGCCCCGGCGCAGGCCCGAGGCGTAGGTCATCAGCACCTGGGCGAAGGCCGCGCGCAGGCGCGGGGTCGAGGCCTGGGCGTGCTCCATGACCTTGGGGTCCTTGGCCTCGATGCCGGTCTCCAGGGTCATCACGCCCTTGCGGCCGTCGCGGCGGATGGCCGTGGCGGTGATGGTCGGCAGGGCGAAATAGGTCGGCGGCGCCTCCTTCTTGGCTTCGCCGCCGCTGGCCTGGGCGGGCGAGGCGCAAAGACCGGCGAGCGTCAGGACGGCGGCGAGGAGGGCGAGGGTGCGGCGCATGGCCTTCCGCATAACCCGTCGTGGTTGACGTCCTCTTTACGTCTGGCGCCGCACAAACGCGTTAACCTAGATTCCCCGTGCGTCAGATGCGCGCGCGGCGGGTGCGAGGAGGCTGATCTTGGGACGCTTTTCACCGCAATCCCTCGACCTTGACGGCAAGGTGATCCTGGTCACCGGCGGCACTGGCTCGTTCGGACGCCGGTTCATCGAGACGGTGCTGAAGCGGTCGAGCCCGCGCAAGGTCATCATCTATTCGCGCGACGAACTGAAGCAGAGCGACATGCAGCTGGAGCTGCGCGAGCAGTTCGACGAGGCCGACTTCGCCAAGCTGCGCTTCTTCCTCGGCGACGTGCGCGACCGCGAGCGCCTGACCCTGGCCCTGCGCGGGGTCGACATCGTCATCCACGCCGCGGCGCTGAAGCAGGTGCCGGCGGCCGAATACAATCCGTCGGAGTGCATCCACACCAACGTGCTGGGCGCCGAGAACGTTGTGTGGGCCAGCCTCAACAACCACGTCAAGCAGGTGGTGGCCCTGTCGACCGACAAGGCCTGCAACCCGACCAACCTCTACGGCGCGACGAAGCTGGCGTCGGACAAGACCTTCGTGGCGGCCAACAACCTGTCGGGCGACATCGGCACCCGGTTCTGCGTCGTGCGCTACGGCAACGTGGTGGGCTCGCGCGGCAGCGTCGTGCCGCTCTATCGCCGCCTGCTGGACCAGGGCGCGACCGAGCTGCCGATCACCGATCCGCGCATGACCCGCTTCTGGATCACGCTGAACGAGGGCGTCGACTTCGTGCTGTCGTCGCTGAACCTGATGCGCGGCGGCGAGATCTTCGTGCCCAAGATCCCGTCCATGGCCATGCCGGACCTGGTGAAGGCCATGTCGCCGAGCGCGGGCGTCAAGGTGATCGGCATCCGGCCGGGCGAGAAGCTGCACGAGATCATGATCAGCGCCGACGACGCCCGCTCGACGGTGGAGTTCGACGACCGCTTCGCCATCGAGCCCAACTTCGCCGAGTTTGGCCGCGAGCCCTATTCCGAAGCCGACGGCGCCAAGCGGGTGGCGGAAGACTTCTCCTACAGCAGCGACAACAATCACGACTGGCTCTCGCCAGAAGGCCTGCTGGCCATGCTGGAGGAGAAGGCCGCGCGATGAGCGGCTTCCTCCCCTACGGTCGGCAGACGATCGAGGACGACGACATCGCGGCTGTCGCCGAAGCTTTGCGCGCCGATTTCCTGACCACAGGCCCGACCGTCGAGGCCTTCGAGGCGGCCTTCAAGGCCAAGGTCGGGGCCGAGCACGCCATCGCCGTCTCCAACGGCACGGCGACCCTGCACCTGGCGATGATGGCGCTGGGCGTCGGCGCAGGCGACGTCTGCATCGCCCCGTCGGTGACCTTCCTGGCCACCGCCAACTGCGCCCGCTACGCCGGGGCCGAGGTGGTGTTCGCCGACGTCGATCCCGACAGCGGCCTGATGACCCCCGACACCCTGGCCGAGGCCCTGTCCCGCGTCGGCGACCGTCGCGTGCGGGCCGTGCTGCCGGTGCACCTGCGCGGCGATGTCTGCGACCTGCCGGCGCTGAAGGCCATGGCCAGCGCCGCCGGCGCGGTGCTGGTCGAGGACGCGCCGCACGCCCTGGGCTCGGTGGCCACCTTCGGCAACGAGGCCCATCCGGTCGGCGACTGCGCCTATTCGAGTTTCGCCAGCTTCTCGTTCCACCCGGTCAAGACGCTCGCCACCGGCGAGGGCGGCATGCTGACCACCAACGACGCGGCCCTGGCGGCCAAGGCCCGATCCTTGCGCGGCCATGGCATGGTGCGTCCGGCCGGCGCCGAGCCCTGGGTCTACGAGATGCCGGAGCTGGGCTTCAACTACCGCATCCCCGACGTTCTGTGCGCCCTGGGGATCTCGCAGCTGGCCAAGCTCGACCGCTTCGTCGAGCGCCGGCGGGCGCTGACGGCGCGCTACCAGGCGTTGCTGTCGCCGCTGGTCAGGCTGGCCGCCAGCCCGAGCTGGTCCGACCCGGCCCTGCACCTCTTGACCGTGCTGATCGACTTCGATGCGGCGATGACCAGCCGCGCGGCCGTGGTTGAAAGCCTCAAGGCGCAAGGGGTGGGCACGCAGGTCCACTACATCCCGGTGCACCGCCAGCCCTACTACGTGAACCGGTATGGCCTGGCCGACCTGCCCGGCGCCGACGCCTGGTATGACCGCTGCCTGACGCTGCCGCTCTATCCGGGGATGTCCGACGAGGATCCGGAGCGGGTGGTCGAGGCGCTGGCGAAGGCGCTCTCTCTATAAAGCCTCTCCCATAGGGAGAGGTTCTTGAGGGCTACCCCGCCGCGT
Source organism: Caulobacter sp. CCNWLW153 (assembly GCF_036889365.1). Lineage (NCBI taxonomy): Bacteria > Pseudomonadati > Pseudomonadota > Alphaproteobacteria > Caulobacterales > Caulobacteraceae > Caulobacter > Caulobacter sp. CCNWLW153. The sequence goes on along the minus strand of NZ_JBAKFV010000010.1, from coordinate 59,495 downwards.
AGATCTCGATCACTGGCGCGATGTCGGTGAAGTTGGCCACGTCGGCGTGCAGGCCGGGCGCGGCGGGGCTTTCCAGGCAGGCGCGCATGGCGGCCTCGTCGCGGAAGGTCAGGTGCGCCATCGCCACGAACGGCGCCGGGCCGCCGTCCAGGGTCGACACCCCGCGATAGACCCGGGCGTCGAGCAGGCCGGTCTGCGCCAAGGCCTCGCGCACCATGCGGATGTGGGTCTGGGCGTAATAGTCGTGGTCGAAGCGGGCGCCGTCGCGGGCCGGATAGACGATGCTGATGAAGGCCATGATGGGTTCCGGGCGGCGGTGGGCGAGAGCGACAGATCGGCCGCCCGCGCCCGCCGGTCAAGCTTGCAGGCGCCTTACGGCTCGACGCTGATCTGGATCACCGGCGTGATGTCGGTGAAGTTGGCGACGTCGGCCTGGACGGCCGGGGCCTCGGGGCCGCCCAGCGAGGCCTGCAAGGCCGCGGCGTCGCGGAAGGTCAGGTGCACCATGGCCACGAAAGGCGGCGGCGAGCCGTCGGGACCGGGCACGCCGCGCAGGATCCGGGTGTCGACGAGGCCGGTCGGGCCAAAGGCCTTCTGCGCCAGCGGGATGTGGACCGCCTTGTAGTAGTCGTGATCGAACTTCGCGCCCTCGTGGGCGGGATAGAAGACGCTGAAGACGGCCATGTCGGGCTCCGTGTTGGGGCCACGGATTTGGGGACGCGTCAGGTCGCGGACAAGCTTGGAAGGGGCCTCAGGCCGCCTGTTGCTGCTGCACCAGGCCCTTGAGCAGGTCGAGGGTCTCGGGGCTGGCGGCCAGTTGTTCGCGGGCTTCGGGCGCGCGGGCCAGTTTCAGGGCCTCAAGCCGGGCGCGGTCGGCGACCGGGCCGGTGGGACCGGCCTCGCCCGTCGCCAGCTTGGCCAGCAGCGCCAGGCGCTGGGGCAGGGGGGCAGGCGCGCGGACCAGCAGCGACAGCAGGCGGGCGTCGGCCTCGACCATGCCGCCGACGTCGCCGAGCTTGGCGCACAGCGGACCATAGTCCTCGACCACCAGGCCCGACCGGGTCAGCGACTTCTGCAACGCCGCCAGGGCGGCCAGCTTCACCGACGGGGTGTCGGGACCCTGGCGCATCTCCTTCTCGAAGCGCATGGCCTGGATGTTGGCCGAAAGCCAGCGGGCGGCGTGGCGCTTGTTGACCGCGCCCATGACGTTCTCGGCCAGGCGGATCAGCATGACGACCTCTTCGCGGGCCGAGCGGTCGCGGCCCAGCAGGGCCTCGATGAAGTCGCCGTTGAGCAGGGTCTTGGAGCGGGTGGTGAAGGCCGCGGTGATGTCCTCGGCCGGCAGGATGCGGCCGGCGGCGGCCGTCAGGCTCATCGCCAGGGCGCGCAGGTGCTCGATCTCGCTCTCGGCGTCGGTCGGCTTGAGGCGGCGCACGCCGTTCAGCTCCTTGAGCACCCGGCGGGCGATCGAGGCGCGGACGGTCGGGAAGTTGTCGCCGCACAGCCATTGGCCCAGGCGCTTGGCGGTGCCAGACAGCTCGGGCATGCAGTTGCGGACGCTGGCCTCGACCTTGATCAGCATCTCGACTTGCGAGCCGCCGGCCAGGCGGGTCATGGCCGCCAGGGTCGCGCCCAGGTCGTCGGCCGTGTTGAGCAGGTCGGCCATGCCGGCCTTGGAGCCGATGATCTCGGCGAGCGGGGTCTCGATGGCGGCCAGGGCGGCGGCGCGGGCCTTGGGCTCGGTCGGCGCGGCGTCGGCCAGGTCGAGCAGGCGGGCGATCTTCTCGCTCCAGTCCTTGGCCGGGGCGATCGAGGCGGCGACGCCGGCCCCCAGCAGGAAGGCGCGGTCGGGGTCGGCGGCCAGGCGCTCGGCGGCTTTCGCGAAGCCTTCCTTGTCGAGGTCCGGCAGCTGGCCCTTCTTGAAGGCCTTCATCAGGTTGGCGACCGAGCGCTCGACCAGGCCCTGGAAGTTGCGGATCAGCTCATGGACCGACATGCCCCGGGCCTCGGCCTCGGGAATGGCGATCTTCTGCAGGGCGTGCTGCAGGTCGGTGCCGGAGGCTTCCAGCTTCTCGACCAGGTCGGGACGGTGCAGCAGCTCGAACGGCGTGGCCTTGTGGCGCTGCAGCCAGCTTTCCAGCAGGCGGCCGATGCGGTCGCGGGCATGGGCGGTGTAGAGGTCGGCCGGCTGCACGCACAGCGGCTCCATCTCCTCGACCGGCTTCTTCGGCTTGCCGCCGTCGACCATGCCCTTGGTGAAGATCGAGATGGAGCGGTATTCGCGGGTCTCGGGATCCAGGGTCTCCTTCGAGACCCGCACGGCGACCGCGCGCCCCGAGTTCAGCACTTCCTCGGCCTGGGCCAGGGCGTGGCTGCGGATCTCGGTGGCCATGTCCAGAGTCCATTGCGCGCCGACCTTGCGGCGCACGAATAGCTCGTAATGGACCTGGTCGCTCATGGGCTTTATGGGGCTCCTGGATCGTGACTATGACTTGCGAGACCTTAAGGCGAGGTTGAAAGGCGAAGACCATCGTTCGGCGCCGCTGCCGCAACTGTGTCCAAGCCCGCCACGCCCCGGCCGCAATAGAGTTTGAAAAGGCCAGATGGAAAGCTTGGCCGCTCCGCGCGTTGTAGCGGAGCGCGGTGGTCGATAGGATCACCTGGAAGGTATTCGGAGGACTAGACGGCTTGGCCGAGATCACGCTCATCGACGACGACGAGAACATCGTCGCTTCGGTCTCCCTGGCCCTGGAGAGCCATGGCCACACGGTGAAGGCCTATTACGACGGCGTCTCGGGTCTCGAGGCGGTGGAGAGCAATCCGCCGGACCTCGTGATCCTCGACGTCAAGATGCCCCGCATGGACGGCATGGAAGTGCTGCGCCGCCTGCGCCAGTCGTCCGAGACGCCGGTCATCATGCTGACCTCGAAGGACGACGAGATCGACGAGATCCTCGGCTTCAACCTCGGGGCCGACGACTACATGCACAAGCCGTTCAGCCAGCGTCTGCTGCTGGAACGCGTGAAGGCCGTCCTGCGCCGGGCCCGTCCCGACGAGGAGGACCCGGCCGCGCCCGGCCCGGCCGGCGCGGCGGGCTCCAAGGTCATGAAGCGCGGCAAGCTGACGCTCGACCCGGCCCGCCACGACAGCCTGTGGGACGGCAAGCCGGTGCGCCTGACGGTCACCGAGTTCCTGCTGCTGCAATCGCTGGCCCAGCGTCCCGGCTTCGTGAAGAGCCGCGACAACCTGATGGACGCCGCCTACGACGATCAGGTCTATGTCGACGACCGCACGATCGACAGCCACATCAAGCGGATGCGCAAGAAGTTCCGCCAGGTGGACCCCGAGTTCGATTCCATCGAAACCCTGTATGGCGTCGGCTACCGCTACCGCGAAGCCTGAGGTCGGGCCCGAGGCCGAGCCGCGCGACCGGCGGCGGCTGACCTGGCCGCGCGCCTCGCGGCTGGGGCGGCTGATCATCGGCCTGAACCTGCTGGCCCTGGCCATCCTGGTGGTCGGGGCCCTGGTGCTCAACGAGCTGCGCAGCGGCCTGATCAACGCCCGCATCGACAGCCTCAGCACCCAGGGCGAGCTGATCGCCAACATCATCGAACGGGCCGCCACCGTGGGCGAGCCCGAGCCGGCGCTCGACGTGGCGGCGGCCAACGACATCCTGCAGTCGTTCTTCAGCGGCCATTCCCAGCGCGCCCGCCTCTATGACGGCGAGGGCCGGTTGCTGGCCGATTCCTACCTGGTCGAGGACCGGGTCGAGTGGAAGGTGCTGCCGCCGGCCCGCAAGTCGGGGGACAACGGTTTCAAACTTTCGTTGCAAGACAAGGACGCCAAGCCGCGCGCCCTCGAGCGGGCCAAGGCCGAGTTCGAGCAGGAGATCGAGCGCGCCCGCATGGGCGAGACCGTCAAGCAGGTGCGCCTGGCCGAGAACGGCGAGCGGGTGGTGTCGGTGTCGATCCCGATCCAGCACGTCCGCGCCGTGCTGGGCGTGCTGACCGTCGAGGCCGGCGACGTCGACGAGATCATCGGCGCCGAGCGCAAGGCCCTGCTGCCGTTCGTGCTGGTGGCGGTGGGCGCGGTGCTGGTGTCGTCCGTGCTGCTGCACCGCCTGGTGGCCCAGCCGGTGCTGCGCATGGCCCGGGCCGCCGACCACGTGCGCCTGGAAGGGGCGCGCGCCATCAGCCTGCCCGACATCTCGCGCCGCAACGACGAGATCGGCGACCTGTCGCGCTCCCTCGAAGAGATGACCGAGGCCCTGTCCGAGCGGATGGGGGCCATCGAGCGCTTCGCCGCCGACGTGGCCCACGAGATCAAGAACCCGCTGACCTCGATCCGCTCGGCCATCGAGACCCTCGACCTGGTCACCGAGGCCAAGGCCCGACAACGCCTGCTGGGCATCCTGCAGCAGGATGTCGGGCGCCTGGACCGGCTGGTGACCGACATCTCCAACGCCTCGCGGCTCGACGCCGAGCTGTCGCGCGAATTGCCCAAGCCGATCGATCTTTCCCGCCTGCTGACCGAGGCGGTGAGCATCTACGAGGCCCAGGTGCGGGGCGAGGAGCCGCCGTTCAGCGTCCGCGTGCGCCTGACCGGCACGCCGACGGGGGCGTCGCGGGTGATGGCCCGCGAGATCCCGGTCGGCCAGGTGTTCCGCAACCTGATCGACAACGCCCGCTCGTTCAGCGCCGGCGACGGCGAGGTGCGCATCGGGCTGGTCCGCCAGAACGGCCGGCTGGTCGTCACGATCGACGACGACGGTCCCGGCATTCCGCCCGACAATCTTGAGACCATCTTCGAGCGCTTCTATACCTCGCGGCCCAAGGGCCGGGCGTTCGGCGGCAATTCGGGGCTGGGGCTGTCGATCGCCCGCCAGATCGTCGAGGCGCACGGCGGCCGGATCCACGCCGAGAACCGCCAGGACGAGGCCGGCCAGGTGATCGGGGCCCGGTTCGTGGTCGAGCTGCCCGAGCACCGCGACGGCCACGCCCACGGCCATCATGGCCGCGACGGCCACCACCACCACGGAGGCCGCGAGTGATCCGCCACGCGGGCCTGGTGGCCAGGCGCGTTGGCGGGCTTTGGCGCGGCGTGCTGATCGAGGGCGCTTCCGGCTCCGGCAAGAGCGACCTGGCCCTGCGGGCGCTGGAGGCGGGCTTTCGGCTGGTGGCCGACGACCGGGTGGTGACCTTCGTGTCGGAGGGGCGGCTCTATGGCCGTGCGCCTGATCCGCTGAAGGGCCTGATCGAGGTTCGCGGCTTCGGGATCGTCCCCGAACCGGCCCTGCCGTTCGCCGAAATCACCCTCCTGGCGCGCTGCGTCGACGATCCGGCGCGGATCGAACGCCTGCCCCAGACCCGCATGGAACGCCTTCTGGGGTTGGATTTGCCGGCTTTCGAGCTGTGGCCGCTCGAGCCCGCCGCGCCCGCGAAGATCGCCAGGATGCTGGAGCATCTTGGAGTCGCCCCCTAACAAGCGTATCAAGGCGACCCGCGCGGCGCCTCCCTGCCGTATCGGGCGAAGGGGATCCCGTTTGAGAGACCAGGCATGATCGGGCTCGTGATCGTCACGCACGGGCGTTTGGCGGAGGAATTCGTTTCCGCCATGGAGCATGTGGTGGGGCCGCAGACCGCGGTGAAGGCCATCTGCATCGGGCCGGAAGACGACATGGAGCGTCGCCGGTCGGACATCCTGAAGGCCTGCGCCGCCGTCGACGACGGCGCCGGGGTCATCCTGCTGACCGACATGTTCGGCGGCACGCCCAGCAACCTGGCCATCTCGGTCATGGAGCAGACCAAGGCCGAGGTCATCGCCGGCCTGAACCTGCCGATGCTGATCAAGCTGGCCAGCGTGCGCACCCGCGACGACCTGGACGCCTGCGTCGCCCACGCCCAGGAGGCTGGACGCAAATACATCTCCGTGGCCTCCTACGTGCTGGCGGGAGAGAAATGAGTCGAACGGCGACGGCCACGGTCGAGATCATCAACGAGCGCGGGCTGCACGCCCGGGCCTCGGCCAAGTTCGTCAAGCTGGCCTCCGGCTTCGACGCCGAGGTCAAGGTCGCCCGCGAGGGCTCAAGCGTCGACGCCCGCTCGATCATGGGCCTGATGATGCTGGCCGCCGGCATCGGCTCCACGATCGACATCGCCGCCGAGGGCCCCGAGGCCGAAGCCGCCGTCGACGCCCTGGTCGAACTGGTCGGCAATCGCTTCGACGAGGAGCGGTAGGGCGGCTCAGGTCAGGGGCGCCTCCGAACCTGTCCTAGTTATCTCGTCATTCCCGCCCTTGTGGCGGGAATGACGAGAGTTGGGGCGCGCGAGCCTCTACCCCGCCTTCGCCGCCATCCACCGCGCCGCCAGCTCCGGCCACGACCCCTGCGTGCCGGCCAGTTCGCGCAGGGCGAAGCCGTGCGGGGCCTGGCCGAAGACGTGGGCGTCGAGATCCAGTTTCAGGTCGCGGGCGGTCGTGATGAAGTTCAGCGCGTGCTCGACCGGCACGACCTCGTCCAGCAGGGCGTAGGCCAGGAACACCGGGCAGGCCGGAACGCCATGCGGCTGCGCCGCGACGCCGATCGGCCAGGCGTCGTAGAAGGCCTGCTTTTCCACGGGCGGATAGTCGGGCTTGCCGGCCGGGGCCTTGTAGTCGCGGTGGTTGGCGTTGATCGGGGCGTAGGCGATCAGCGCGCCGGAGAGGTCCGCGCCCGGCTGGCAGGCCAGGGTTCCGGCCAGGTGCCCGCCCGACGACAGGCCCAGCACGAAGCGCGGCAGGTCGGTCGGGATCTTGGCCAGCGCCGCGAGGCCGTCGGTCAGGGCGATGTCGAAGGGCCAGACCCCGTCCGGGCTCGCCGCGCCCGGCAGGCGATGGGCCAGCACATAGGCGTCGTAGCCCAGGCCGTTCAGCCAAAGCGCCGCCTCGACGCCCTCGCGGTCGTGCATCAGCCGCAGATAGCCGCCGCCGGCGCAGACCAGGACCCGGCCCTTGGGCGCCTCGACGCGGAAGGCGTGCAGCTCGGCGCGGGCGACCACGTCGATCGTGCGGTCGGGCCAGGCGCCCTCGATGACGTTGGCCGGGCCGTCGCTGAGGACGATGATCTCGGTCGGCTGCTGCACGGCACGTCTCCTGGTCGGACTGTCTGGCGGCTTATCGCGGCGCCCGCGCCTCTAGCCAAACGAAAAGGGCGGCCCGTGAGGACCGCCCTTCGCGTCTGTCGTTTCGACCGGCCCCTACTGGGCCGGCTTGCCGTCGGCGTCGATCACCTTGATGTCGAGCTTCAGGGCCTTGAGCTTCGGCTCGATCACGGCGCGGTCGCCGACGATCACCCAGACCAGTTCGTCCGGCTTGATCGCCTTCTTGGCGGCGGCGGTGGCGCTTTCGACGCTCACCGCCCGCACGTCGGCCGGGTACTCGTCGAAATAGCTGTCGGGCAGGCCGTAGTTGACCAGTTCGCCGATGGAGTCGGCCACGGCGTCGCCGGTCTCCCAGTTGCCGGGCATCGACAGGGTCAGGCTGTTCTGGGCCTTGGCCAGTTCGGCCGGGGTGACAGGGCGCGGACCGATGATGTCGGTCAGCTCCTTGCGGGCCTCGGTGAAGGACTCGGCGGTCTTGTCGGTTTGCACCGGCGCGCGGATCAGGAACAGGCGCGAGCCGCGGGCGTCGCGCACGCCCGAGAAGGCGCCGTACGACCAGTGCTTGTCCTCGCGCAGGTTCATGTTCAGGCGCGAGACGAAGTCGCCGCCGAACAGGGTGTTGAACGCGTCGATCGCGGCCTGGTCGTTCGGGTCGCGCGGCGGCAGCAGGTTGCCGGCGGCGATCACCGACTGCTGGGCGCCAGGCTTGTCGATCAGATAGACCGCGCCCTTGCTCGGCGGGGCCTGGACCGGGGCCTTGGTCTTGCTCTGCGCGCCCGTCCAGCCGCCCAGCTGGGCTTCCAGCTTGGGCAGCAGGGCCTGCATGGTGGTGTCGCCCACCACCACCAGGGTGGCGTCCTTGGGCTGAAGCCAGGTGGTCTGGAAGCGCACCAGGTCGTCGCGGCTGATCGAGGCCAGCGAGGCCTCGGTGGTCAGCTGGCCGTAGGGCGAGCCCGGACCGTAGGTCAGCACCGGCAGGATGCGGCTCGACATGGCCTGCGGGTTCTGCTTGGCCTGCTGCACCCCGGCGATGGCCTGCTTCTTCAGGCGGTCGAGGTCCTCGGGCTTGAAGGCCGGGTTCTTCAGCACGTCGGCATAGATGGCCAGGGCCGGGTCCAGCGTCGTGGTCAGGGTGTTCAGGGTCACCTGGGTGAAGTCCTGGCCGCTGCCCGAATTGATCCCGGCGCCCAGCTGGGCCAGTTCGCGGCTGATGGTCAGGCCGTCGCGGTTCTTGGTGCCTTCGGTCAGCATGCTGGTGGTGATGCTGGTCAGGCCGGCCTTGTCGCCGGCGCTGGCGGCGACGCCGGCGTCGAACAGCATGCCCAGGCGGACCTGCGGGGTCTCGTGGCGCTCGGCCAGGATCACCTTGATCCCGTTCGACAGGGTGGCGCGCTCGAGCTTGACGAAGGCCGGGGCCTTGGTCGGGCCGGCCTCGGGCATCGTCTTGCGGTCGGCGCCGGCCGTGGTGGTGTAGGTCGGGAACGGCGTCACCGTCAGGGTGAAGTCGCCGTCGGTCAGCCAGGCCTTGCCGGCCGCCTGCAACTGGGCCGCCGTGGCGCCGCGGACGCGCTCCAGGCTGGTCTTGTAGGCGTCGGGCGAGCCCAGATAGACTTGGCTCTCGGCCAGGATGTCGGACTTGCCGCCGAAGCCGCCGATCCGCTCGACCCCGCGCACGAAGTTCGACAGGGTCAGGGTGCGGACCTTGGCCACTTCCTCGGGCGTGGGCCCGTCACGCAGCAGGCGCTGGAATTCCTCGTCGAAGGCCTTTTCCACCGCCGCGACGTCGCCGCCCGGCTTGACGGTCAGGGTGACGACGAACTGGCTGCCGATCTCGCTGTCGGAGACGCCGGCGCCCACATTGGTGGCGATCTGGTCGGTGTAGACGAGGCGCTGGTAGAGGCGCGAGGTCTTGTCGGAGACCAGCACGTCGCCCAGCAGGGCCAGGTAGTCGGACTCGGCCGTGCCGTACTGCGGGATGTTCCACACCTTGTAGATGCGCGACTGCGGCACGCGGTCCTGCATCTCGGCGCGCTGGCTGCCGGTGCGCTTGGCCACCCAGGCCTTCTGGCGCATGACCGGCGGGCCCGAGGGGATGTCGCCGAAGTACTTCTCGGCCTTGGCCTTGGCCTCGGCCGGGGTGATGTCGCCGGCCAGCACCAGCACGGCGTTGGCCGGGCCGTAGTACTTCTTGAACCAGTCCTTCACGTCGTCCAGCGAGGCGGCGTCCAGGTCTTCCATCTCGCCGATGACCGTGTGGCCGTAGGGGTGGTCGGCGTCGTAGGTGCTGGCGGTGACGACGTCCCAGACCTGACCGTAGGGCTGGTTCTGACCCTGGCGCTTCTCGTTCTGGACGACGCCGCGCTGCTCGTCGAGCTTGGCCTTGTCGATGGCGCCGACGAGGTGGCCCATGCGGTCGCTCTCGAGCCACAGAACCTGGTCCAGGGCCGCGGTCGGCACGTTCTGGAAGTAGTTGGTGCGGTCCTCGTTGGTGGTGCCGTTCATGTCGGTGGCGCCCAGCTTCTCCAGCGCCTTGAACCAGTCGTCGTTGAAGTTCTCCGAGCCGTTGAACATCAGGTGTTCGAACAGGTGGGCGAAGCCCGTGCGGCCCTTGGGCTCGTTCTTCGAACCGACATGGTACCAGACGTTGACCGCCACGATCGGGGCCTTGTGGTCCTCGTGGACGATCACGGTCAGGCCGTTGGCCAGGGTGAACTTCGTATAGGGAATGTCGACGCTGGGCAGCTGGGCCAGCTGGCCCGTGACCTTGGCGGACGGCTTGGGCGCGGCTTGCGCGAGCACCGGGTTGGCGAGGAGCAACGCCGCGACGGCGGCGGAGGCGAACAGCTTCATGAAGAGCCCCGAATAGGTTTTCGCGTAAAAGCGAAGATGCCCCGCACCATAGGTTGCGGGGCATCCGGGACAAGCGAGCGCCGGGCCCGCCTTCATTAAATTTCGTCCAGAAACGGGTTGGAGCTCGTTCGTAACCCTATCCCGCCCAATCCCCGCGAAAGCGGGGACCCAGGCTTTTTCTGCAACCCGCGGCGCTCGACGATAAAACACCTGGGTCCCCGCTTTCGCGGGGATTTTACGGAATAAGAGAGGCGCGAGCCTATTCGGCCGGCACAGCCTCCGGAGCCGCCACCTCGGCCTTCACCATGACCATCGGCTTGAGGTCGAGGTCGTGGAACAGGCGGCTGTCGTCGTCCATGTCGGGCAGCGGGGTGGTCAGCAGCTTGCCGCCGACGAAGATCGAGTTGGCGCCGGCCAGGAAGCACAGGGCCTGCAGCTCGCGGTTCATGCCTTCGCGGCCGGCCGACAGGCGGACCATGGCCTTGGGGCAGACGATGCGGGCGACCGCGATGGTGCGGACGAACTCGATGGAGTCGATCGCCTTTTCGCCTTCCGCCAGGATCTGGTCGCCCAGCGGCGTGCCGCTGATCGGCACTAGGCCGTTGATCGGCAGGCTGTCGGGGTGGGCGGGCAGGGTGGCCAGCTGGTGCAGCAGGCCGGCGCGGTCGCGGCGGGTCTCGCCCATGCCGACGATACCGCCGCAGCAGGTGCTCATGCCCGCGTCGCGCACATAGGCCAGGGTGTCGAGGCGCTCCTGGTAGGTGCGGGTCGTCACGACGTCCTTGTAGTAGTCGGGGCCGGTGTCGAGGTTGTGGTTGTAGTAGTCGAGGCCGGCGTCCTTCAGCTGCTTGGCCTGTTCGGCGGTCAGCATGCCCAGGGTGGCGCAGGTCTCCAGGCCCAGCGCCTTCACCCCGCCGATCATCTCGGCCAGCTTGGGCAGGTCGCGGTCCTTCAGCTCGCGCCAGGCCGCGCCCATGCAGAAGCGCTGGGCGCCGCCGTCGCGGGCGGCCTTGGCCTTGGCGATCACCACGGCCGGCTCCATCAGCTTCTCGGCCTTCAGGCCGGTCTTGAAGTGGGCGCTCTGGCTGCAGTAGCCGCAGTTCTCGGCGCAGCCGCCGGTCTTGACCGACAGCAGCTGCGACAGCTGCATCTCGGAGGGGTCGAACCAGGCGCGGTGCACGCGCGCGGCCTCGAACACCAGCTCCATGAACGGCAGGGCGAACAGCGCCTCGACCTGATCGAGGGTCCAGTCGTGGCGGGGCTGTGCGGAGATGTTGATCGGCGTCATGGCGCGCAGGTTTGAACTTGGGCGATCAGAATGGCAAGACGGCCCGCGCATCCGCACGATGTTGCGTTGCGGAAGCCAAACGCCTGCAGGGTGGTTATAGTCGGATCATGGACCGCGAAATCGAACTGAAGTTCCTGATCGCCCCGGAGGCTTCCGACGCGATCCTGGCCCGGCTGGGCGCTGACGGCGTGGTGCGTCGGCTCGACGCCACCTATTACGACACCGCCGACCACGCCCTGCGCCGGGCGGGCTTCGGCCTGCGGGTGCGCGACGGCGACGGCGGCCGCAAGCAGACCTTGAAATCGGCCTCGGCCGGCGGCGTCTTCGCCCGCGGCGAGTGGGAGGCGCCCGTTTCGGGTCCCGGTCCCGACCGTGACCTGCTGGACCAGACCCCGGCCGGGCGCATCGTCAACGGCGATGTCCTGGCCCCGGTCTTCGCCGCCAAGGTCGAACGCACCCTGCGCCTCGTCGAGCACGCCGGCGCGGTGATCGAGGCGGCCCTGGATCGCGGCGAGCTGCAGGCCGGGACCGACCGCACCGTCGTCAACGAACTGGAGCTCGAACTGAAGACCGGCGAGCCGGCCGCCCTGTTCGACCTGGCCCGCGACCTGATGGCCCACGCGCCGCTGCGCCTGTCGCTGGTCAGCAAGGCCGAGCGCGGCTACGCCCTGGCCCTGGGCGAGGCGCCCGGCGCCCGCCGCGAAGCCGCCGTCCTGACCCGCGGCATGACCGCCGCCGAGGCCTTCCAGGCCCTGGGCAACACCGCGCTGGGTCGGCTGTGCGTCGCCGCCGAGGCCCTGGTCGACCTGCCCGGTCCCGAGGCGCTGCACGAGCTGCGCGTCGCCGCCCGCCGCCTGCGGGCGCTGCTCAAGCTCTTCCGTCCCGTCACCGGCAAGCTGGCGGCGACGCCAGCCTTGGACGCGCTGAAGGTCATGGCCGACGCCCTGGGGCCGGCCCGCGACCTCGATGTCTATATCGCCGGGACCTGGCGTCCGGCCGTCGAGGCCGATCCGCAGCCGGTCGAGGGGCTGGCCGCGCTGGGCAAGGCCCTGGTCGAGGCCCAACAGGCGGCCTACGCCCGCGCCCTGGACGCCGCCGCGCCGGCCCGCTTCGGCCCGTTGGCGCTGGATATCGCCGCTTGGCTGGAGGCCGGCGACTGGCTGGCCGATCCCGAGCGCGTCGAGGCGCGCGGAACCCCCGCCAAGGCCTTCGCGGCCGACCGGCTCAGGGCGCTGTCGAAGGACGTGCTCAAGCGCGGCGAACACCTGGAGGCGCTCGACGCCGAGGACCGCCACCGCCTGCGGATCCGCGGCAAGGGTCTGCGCTACGCCATCGACGCCCTGGCCCCGCTGTTTCCCGACCATCCCAAGCGGCTGGAGCGGTGGTCAGCCGCCGCCCGCGACCTGCAGGATACGCTGGGCGGCCTGAACGACCAGACGCTGGGCGCGAGCCTGGCCCGCGACGCCGCCCTGGCCGACGGCGACCCCCAGGCCGCCTACGCCGCCGGAGCGCTCTCGGCCGCGCCCGAGGCCACCGGCAAGCTGATGCGCGAGGCCAAGGCCGCGCTATCGGAGATGAAGGACCTCAAGCCGTTCTGGTGAACGGCCGGGCTACTCGCCCTTCTTCGGCTTGGCCTGTGTCGTCTGGGTGGTGCGCACCGCCACGCCGTCGCCGCGGGCCTCGGCCACCAGGGACGCGCAGTCGGCGTCCTTCTCCAGGCCGGGGGTGACGAACGGCAGAATGGCCGCCAGGGGGCTGAGCAGCGAGCCCAGCGCCGCGGCCACGCCGCCCTGGGCGATGGCGCCGCCGGGCTGGAGATCGATGTCGGGCTTGCCCAGCGGACCCTTGATCTCGATGGGAATGAACAGGCGCACCAGGCGCGGCTTCTTGCTGTCGCCCTCGATGCGCAGGTCCAGGCGCTCGGTCTTCAGGTTGATCGTGCCCTCGCCCTTGGCGACGACCACGCCGGTGTCGGCGATGATCTTGTCGGCCCGCATGACGCCGTCCTTCACGTCGAAGCTGGCCACGGCGCAGCGCAGGCTGGTCTCCTTGGCGTCCTTCGACAGCAGCATCAGCAGGCCCTTGGAGGCGTTGACGCCCAGGAGTTCGGCGAAGGCCTGGCGCACCTGGCCCTTGGGCGCGACCAGGGTCACGGTGCCGTTCGACGAGGCCGCGGCGCGATGCACCGAATTGCCGACCCCGCGCAGCTTGGCCCGCGCGACGATGCCGCCCTCGATGGCCGGCTTGCCGGCGGTCTTCAGCGGAATGAAGTCCTCCAGCTTGGCGTTGGTCAGGCGCAGATCGAGGTCGGTGACGGGCGTGTTGGGGCGCGCGTCCAGCCGCACCTTGCCGGCCAGGTCGCCGCGCGAGAAGGTGAAGGCGATGGGGTCCATGTTCAGCACGCCCTTGTCCAGGGTCAGGTCCAGCCGGACCTTCTGCAGCGGCAGGTTGGGGGCGTTCACCGCCAGCGCGCGGTAGGTGACCTTGGCGTCCATGGCCCGCACGCGATCGGTCTGCAAGGTGGCGTCGGGCAGGATGCGGCCGGTGGCCTCGCGCTGGCCGGCCTCGACCTTCTGGCCGGCCGAGGCTGTCTCGCCGCGACCCGTGGCGGGGGCGGCGCCGACCAGGCTGCCCAGGTCGTCGAAGTCCAGGCGCTTGGAGCGCAGGTCGGCCTCCAGGTAGGGCCGCTCGCGGTCGACCAGCACGAAGAGGTCGCCGTTGACGTCGCTGTCGCCGATACGGCCCGAGAACTTCTGGAAGTCGAACCGGCCGCCCTTGCGGGTCAGGTGGCCGCTGATCTTGTAGGGCGGGGTGTTGGGCAGGGTGAGGCCGGTGAGGCCATAGAGGCGGTTGAGGTCGCTGCCGGCCACGGTCAGGTTGCTTTCGAACCGGCCCAGATCGAACGGCTTGGTGATCGAGCCCTCGGCCGACACCCGCGTCGCGCCGGCGCTGACCTCGGCGTCGAACGGGTAGGGGCGGTTGGGCGAGATGTTCAGCAGCGGGCCGCCCGTCACCCGCGCCAGGAACGGCGAGCGGTTGTACGTGCCCTTGCCCTCCAGCACGAAGCGGCCCTTGCCGTCGCCGCTGGCGTGCTCGTTGGAGCTGACCGTGCCGGTGAACAGCACGTCGCGCTGGCGATCCTCGACCCGCAGGGCGCCCTCGTTGATCACGAAGTGCTGGATGGCTGGCAGCTTCAGCGGCTTGGTGCGCTTCTTGTTCGGATCGCCGAAGGTCCAGTTGGCGCGGCCGGAGGCCTCGCGCAGCAGCCGCACGTCGGGACGGTCGACCGCCACCAGCGGCAGGATGACGTCGCCCTTCAGCAGCGGCAGCAGCTTGATCTGCACCGCCACTCGGTCGACGCGGGCCATGTGGCCGGCCTGGGGACCGGTCTTGGGCGCCCAGTCCGGCTGCCCCAGGAACAGGCCGTAGGCCTCGGCCTTGGGCGAGAACGACCAGGGATGGACGCGCAGGTCGCCGTCGATCCGCACCTCGCGCTTCAGCTGGGCCGAGGCGAAGCGGCCGACCGGCCCGCGCAGCATGTTCCAGTCGAACCAGACGAAGAAGGCGACGATCGCCGCCAGGATCAGCAGGGCGCCGCCGATGCCCCAGCGGGCCGATCGCGGCAGGGCGCGCCAGAGGGCGCCGGGCTTGCGCCCGGGGCTGGTCGGCGGCGGCGGTGTCGAAACGGAACCTTCCGGCATCCGTCTACAACGCGCGGCGAACGGCGTTCCGTTCCCTGGACGGTCCGTCCGGCTGGTTTCAGTAGACCAGCTTCAGGCTGCCGACGACGGCGGCCACGATCACGAAGGCCACGATGGCCACGACTTCATAGGCCTTGAAGAAAGGCCGGCTCGGCGAACGCATATCGATAATCCCCCACATCCCACATTGGCACTAGAGCCGCCCTGGTCCGCAAGGGTCACGCCAGTTCTCCCGTCACGCGTATTGGCGTCTGCCCGTTTCATGGGCTCGCGGACATAAGGAAATCTTTATGTCAATTTGCCACTGTCCGCCGCCCGCGCTATACAGCGGTCAAGACATTCCCCCGATCCAGGAGCCGCCCGTGGCCGACTACATCGTCAAGGACATCTCGCTCGCCGATTTCGGCCGCAAGGAACTCGCCATCGCCGAGACCGAAATGCCGGGCCTGATGGCCACGCGCGCCGAATACGGCCCCGCGCAGGTCCTCAAGGGCGCCCGCATCGCCGGCAGCCTGCACATGACGATCCAGACCGGCGTGCTGATCGAGACCCTGACGGCCCTGGGCGCCGAGGTCCGCTGGGCCTCGTGCAACATCTTCTCGACCCAGGACCACGCCGCGGCCGCCATCGCCGCCGCCGGCATCCCGGTCTTCGCCTTCAAGGGCGAGAACCTGGTCGAGTACTGGGAATACGCCCACAAGATCTTCGAGTGGCACGACGGCGGCTACCCGAACCTGATCCTCGACGACGGCGGCGACGCCACCCTGCTGTGCGTGCTGGGCCCGAAGGCCGAGAAGGATCCGTCGATCCTCAACAACCCGCAGAACGAGGAAGAAGAAGCGCTCTTCACCGTCATGAAGCGCTACCTGGCCGAAAAGCCGGGCTTCTACACCGCCATCCGCGACGCCATCGGCGGCGTCTCGGAAGAGACCACCACGGGCGTGCACCGCCTGTACCAGATGGCTCAGAAGGGCGACCTGCCGTTCCCGGCCATCAACGTCAACGACAGCGTCACGAAATCGAAGTTCGACAACCTGTACGGCTGCCGTGAATCGCTGGTCGACGCCATCCGTCGCGGCACCGACGTCATGCTGTCGGGCAAGGTCGCGGTGGTCTGCGGCTACGGCGACGTGGGCAAGGGCTCGGCCGCCTCGCTGCGCCAGGGCGGCGCCCGCGTGATCGTCACCGAGATTGACCCGATCTGCGCCCTGCAGGCGGCGATGGAAGGCTACGAGGTCCAGACCCTCGACGACGTCGCCGACAAGGCCGACATCTACGTGACGGCGACCGGCAACAAGGACGTCATCACCGTCGACCACATGCGCCGGATGAAGAACAACGCCATCGTCTGCAACATCGGCCACTTCGACTCGGAAATTCAGGTCGCCGGCCTGAAGAACTTCAAGTGGGACGAGATCAAGCCGCAGGTCCACCACGTGGAATTCCCGGACGGCAAGAAGATCATCCTGCTGTCGGAAGGCCGTCTGGTGAACCTGGGCAACGCCACGGGCCACCCCTCGTTCGTGATGTCGGCCAGCTTCACCAACCAGACCCTGGCCCAGATCGAGCTGTGGACCAACAAGGCCGCGTACAAGAACGAGGTCTACACCCTGCCCAAGCACCTCGACGAGAAGGTCGCCTTCCTGCACCTCGAAAAGCTCGGCGCGAAGCTGTCGAAGCTGAACAAGGAACAGGCCGACTACATCGGCGTGCCGGAAGCCGGTCCGTTCAAGCCGGACCACTACCGCTACTAAGCGGTCGGCCGACAGGCGATCCAAGGAAAGCCCGCTCTTCGGAGCGGGCTTTTTCGTGCCGGTTTCGACCAGGGGACGAGCGGTCTCGGTTTTGCCGTCGTGACGCCCTGTTCAAGTTCTGTCGGCTCGGCTAATCGCTTTGGCCATGCCGCTCGCGCTCCTCATTTCCAGCCATGTCGCCGGCAGCCAGGTGGGCGCCACCGCCCAGGCCGCGGCCCTGACCCAGTTTCGCATCGACACCATGGTCGTGCCGACCGTGCTGTTCGGCCGCCATCCCGGCTGGGGCGTTCCCGGCGGCGCGCCGGTGCCGATCGAGGTGGTCGAGGGCATGCTCGACGGGCTGGAGGCCAACGGCCTGTTCGGCCTGACCGACATCGTCATTACCGGCTATTTCGCCAGCGCCGCCCAGGTGCGCGCCGCCGCCCGGGCCATTGACGCCGTGCGCGCCGCGCCGCGCGACGGCGCCTCGGGCCGCAAGCCGACCATCATCGTCGACCCGACCATGGGCGACGCCGGCAAGGGCCTCTACGTGCCGGCCGAGGTGGCCGACGCCATTGCCGCCGACCTGATCCCGCGCGCCGACATCGTCGCCCCCAACGCCTGGGAGCTGCAGCGCCTGACCGGGGCCGAGGTGCGCGATCCGGTCGGGGCCGTGCGCGCCGCCCGCCTGCTGAACAAGCCGGTGATCGTCTCGTCGGTGCAGCGCGGAAACGAGATCGGCGTGGTCTATGCCGACCGCAAGGAGGCCTGGCTGGCCGCCCACGCCAAGGCCGAGCGCTCGCCCAGCGGCACCGGCGACCTGCTGACCGCCCTGTTCGCCGCCTCGATCCTGGAAGGCCAGACCCTGTCCTACGGCCTGGCCCGCGCCGTCGGCGGCGTGGCCGAGACCGTCACCGCCGCCAACATCTGGAACGCGCCCGAACTGCCGATCGTGGCCATGGCCGCCCGCATCAAGCAGACCTCGCCGACCGTGCGGATCGAGCGGCTGGCGTAAGCCCCTACCTCCCGTCATTCCCGCCACAAGGGCGGGAATGACGGGAAGTTTTTGAGAGGGCGCGGCTCACCTCCCGAAATGCCGCTCCAAATTCTCCAGCACCAGCGCCGCCATCGCCGAGCGGGCCTCCTCCGTCGCACTGCCGCGGTGCGGTTGCAGCACCACGTTGTCCATCGCCAGCAGGGCGGCCGGCGCGTTCGGCTCGTCCTCGAAGACGTCGAGGCCCGCGCCGGCGATCGTCCCGTCCGCCAGCGCGGCCACCAGGGCCGCCTCGTCGACCACCGAGCCGCGCGCGACGTTGACCAGCAGGCCGTCCGGACCCAGCGCCTCCAGCACCGCCGCGTCGACCAGCGGACCGGCGTCGCCGGGCGTGACCAGGAACAGCACGTCGACCGCCCTGGCCAGGTCCAGCGGGCTGGCGTGGTAGGCGTACGGGGCGGCCTCGACCGGCCGGCGGCTGTGATAGGCGATCTGGCCCGCGAACGGCGCCGCCATGTCGGCGATGGCCCGGCCGATCTGGCCAAGGCCCAGGATCCCCACCGTCCGCCCCGTGGCCCGCCGCGCCAGGGGCAGGCGTTCGCCCCTGGGCCAGCGGCCTTCGCGCACGTAGCGGTCGGCGCTGACCATCCGGCGGGATAGCGACAGCCACAGCCCGATGGCCAGCTCGGCGACGTCCTGCGTCAGCACGCCGGGCGTGGTGGTCACGATCACGCCCCGCGCGGCGGCGATGTCGAGGTCGACCTTGTCGAGGCCCACGCCGTGCACGGCGACGATCTCCAGGGCCGAAAGGCGATCCCACAGCTCGGCGGGCACGCCCAGGTCGCCGCCGGTGACCACGGCCCGCACCTTGCCCGCCACCTCGCCGATCAGGGCGTCCGGATCGGCGGCGCGATAGGGCCGGTGGACCGTATAGGCCGCTTCCAGGCCGGCCTCGAGCTGCGGGGACAGGGCCTTCAGTTGCAGGACGTCGGGCTTCATCGGCGGGCTCCGGTTACGCGTTGCACTGTCCTTCGGATGACAAACCCCGGCCCGCCGGGCTAGACGAAACTTCATGAGCCTCGACATCACCGGCGTCTGCCCCGCCCCGTTCGCCCAGGTCTACGACGCCTTCGAGGCCAATTTCGATCCGGCTTCGCCAGGCGGCGGGGAGCTTGGCGCGCGCTTCACCCTGGCCGTCGACGGCGAGGTGGTGGTCGACCTGATGGCCGGCTATGCGGACCGCAAGCATCAGGTCGCCTTCGGGCCCGACACCCTGACGCCGCTGTTCTCGACCACCAAGGCGATCGCCGCCCTGCTGGTCGCGCGGCTCGTCGACCAGGGCAAGCTCTCCTACGACCAGACCGTCGCCTCGGTCTGGCCGGAGTTCGCGCAGGCCGGCAAGCAGGACGTCACGGTCGGCCAGGTGATGTCGCACCAGGATGGATTGTCCGGCTTCCTCGACGAGGTCGATCCGGCCATCTGGTTCGACTGGCAGGCGACGACCGCGAAGCTGGCCGCGATGGCTCCGCTGTGGCCGATCGGTTCGGCCAGCGGCTATCACCCGGTGACCTTCGGCTTCACGGCCGGCGAGATCTTCCGCCGTGTCGACGGCCGCACCATGGGCACGGCGCTGCGCGAAGACCTGGCCCAGCCGCTGGGCCTCGACATCTGGATCGGCCTGCCCGACAGCGAACATCACCGCTGCGCCGACCTGATGCGGCCGACCGCCTTCCCGAAGTTCGGCGAGATCAACGATGCGGTGAAGGCCGCCTTCATGACCAAGTGGGCCGCGCCCGGCGGCCGCGGCACCGGCGAATGGCGCAGGGCCGAGATCCCCTCGGCCAACGGCCACGCCACAGCCCATTCGCTGGCGCGCCTGATGGGCGCCCTGGCCAGCGGCGGCACGCTGGACGGCGTGAAGATCCTGTCGCCGCAGACCATGGAGAAGGCCCGCGCCGAGCGCATCGCCGGCCAGGACCTCGTGCTGCCCTACCAGATCAGCTGGGGCGCGGGCTTCATGCGCAACACGCCCAACTTCTTCTATGGCCCGACGGCCGACGCCTTCGGCCACTCGGGCTGGGGCGGCAGTTGCGCCTTCGCCGATCCGAAGACCGGCGTCTCGGGCTCGTACGTGATGAACCGCCAGGGCAACGAGCTGATCGGCGACCCGCGTGCTGTGAGCTTGATCAGGGCGGCGTACGCGAGCTTGTAGGCCTCGCCCTATCCGCCCGTCATTCCCGCCCTTGTGGCGGGAACCTCTAGTTCCGCTCGCACGTGAGGCTCAAGCGGCGTGCTCGGCACGCCGCCCCTTCCGCCCTTGCGGCTGATAGAGGGGTTCCCGCCACGAGGGCGGGAATGACGGGAGTTTATGGGGAAGGGCTTTACAGCCCCAGCCGCCCCCGCAGCCGCTCGGCCACCGCGCCCAGGGTGATGGTGCTCAGCGCCTCCTGCACCGGCAGCGGCACGCCGTCCGGGGCGGCCTGCACCAGCTTGCTGGTGAAGTCGGTGATGGCGGTGATGTGCTGGGCCAGGTGGTCGACCGTGTGCAGCTCCTGCATCACGGCCAGGCGCGATTCCGGCGGGGTGTTCTCGAGGATCTTGCCCAGGGCGCTGTCCAGGTGGCCGCAGGCCTCGGCGGCCAATGACATCTCGACCGACAGGGCCTCGAGCACGGCGGCCAGATCGGGCGTGGTGATGGTTTCCGTGGACATGGTTCCCCCAGCATTAAGTCTGTCGCCATACCTGACGCAGCGCGTCTTGCCGCCGGCTTAAGGGCCGGCGGCGGTGCGACAAATTGACCAACGTCTGTCGGCCGCGACGGTTCAGGCCGCGGCCGGCGCCGTGCGCGTGCGCTTCCAGGCGCCGTAGGCGAAGGCGGCCACGCCCAGCCAGATGAACACGAACGACAGCGCTCGCAGCGGCGTGAAGGCCTCGCCCAGGAACACGCCGAGCAGGAACTGCAACGTCGGGGCGATGAACTGCAGGAAGCCCATGGCGCTCAGCGGCAGGCGGCGGGCCGACCAGGCGAACAGGGCCAGCGGCACGACCGTGGCCGGGCCGGCGGCCAGCAGCAGGATCGCCGTCCGGGCGTCCTGGGTGAAGTGTCCGGCCCCCGAGGCCTGCAAGTGCCAGACATAGAGCAATCCCGGGATCGCCAGGTAGGCGCACTCGATGAACAGGCCCGTCTGGGCGTCGGCTTTCACCTGCTTCTTGAGGATCGCATAGATGCAGAAGCTGAGCGCCAGGCCCAGCGACACCAGCGGCAGGTGGCCCAGGGCGATGGTCTGGATGGCCACGCCGATCGCGGCCAGGCCGATGGCGACCTTGCCCTCGGTGCTCATCCGCTCGCGGAACAGCAGGGCGCCGGCCGCCATGTTCATCAGCGGGTTGATGTAGTAGCCGAGGCTGGCCTCGATCACCCGGCCGGCGTTCACCGCCACCACGTAGATCGTCCAGTTGCCGAAGATGGCCAGGGTCGACAGCAGCAGGATGCCCAGCGTCCTGGGCTGGCGCAGCACCTGCGCCACCTGGCCGCCCTGCCTGGCCAGCAGAACGAGGCCCCCGGCCCAGATCACCGACCACAGCGTCCGGTGCGCGATCATCTCGAACGAGGTGACGCCCATGATCGACAGCGTGTGGAAATAGAGGGGCAGGAAGCCCCAGAGCAGATAGCAGCCGACGCCGGCGAGATAGGCCGAACGCGCGTCGCCGTTCGCGCTGCCAACAGTACTGGAAGTCATGGACCGCACCTTTCGCGGAGGGATCTGACAGATGGGGATCCCGGCGTCCGCCCACATCTTGCGGGCCCGCGCTTTGCGGAAGGGTGCGAAGTGTCGCCGAAAGGCGGCTCCCGTCGTCCCTCCGCTGGCGGAAGGACGACGGGGGAAGTCGTCTTAGGCCAGGGTCTTCTGCTTGATCAGGCCCTTGTCGTGCAGCAACTGGGCGATCTGCACGGCGTTCAGGGCCGCGCCCTTTCGCAGGTTGTCGGCGACGCACCAGAGGGCGATGCCGTGCTCGACGGTCGGGTCCTTGCGGATGCGCGACACGTAGACCGGGAATTCGCCCTGGGCTTCCTTCGGCGTGATGTAGCCGCCGTTCTCGCGCTTATCGACCACGACGATCCCTTCGGCGTCGCGCAGGATCTCGCGGGCGTCGTCCTCGTCCAGCGGGCCGGTGAACTCGATGTTGATCGACTCCGAGTGGCCCACCATCACCGGCACGCGCACGCAGGTGGCGACCAGCTGGATGGCCGGATCCAGGATCTTCTGGGTCTCGACGGTCATCTTCCACTCTTCCTTGGTGAAGCCGTCGTCCATGAAGACGTCGATGTGGGGGATGACGTTGAAGGCGATCTGCTTGGTGAACTTCTTCGGCTCGGGCGCGCCCAGGACGAAGACGCCCTTGGTCTGGTCCCACAACTCGTCCATGCCTTCCTTGCCCGCGCCGGAAACCGACTGGTAGGTCGACACCACCACGCGCTTGATCGGCACTTCGTCGTGCAGCGGCTTCAGCGCCACCACCAGCTGGGCGGTCGAGCAGTTGGGGTTGGCGATGATGTTCTTGGGGATGGAGTTGACGGCGTCCGGGTTCACTTCCGGCACCACCAGCGGCACGTCCGGGTCCATCCGGAAGTGGCTGGAGTTGTCGATGACGATCGGACCGGCCGCGCCGATCTTCTCGCCCCAGGCGGCCGAGATCGAGCCGCCGGCGCTCATCAGCACGATGTCGACCTTCGAGAAGTCGAACTGCTCCAGGTCCTCGCACTTGATGATCTGGCTGCCGAACGAGACCTCGGTGCCGATGGATTTGCGCGAGGCGATGGCGTGCATCTTCTCCACGGGGAATTTCACTTCCTCGAGGATGTTGAACATCTCGCGGCCCACGTTGCCCGTGGCGCCGACCACGGCGACCCGGTAACCCATCGCAGTCTCCAATCTTTCAGCCCCGACAAGGGGAAATGCGCCGTCCCGTTACGCCTGGTAACGCGGGTAGGCAAGGGCATGGTTTTTCAAAGTCGGCGGCGAATGGCCGCGTTTCGTGGGAAAATCTTGCAAAGGTGGCGGCTGGACGGCGCGGCGTCCATTTTAACTCCCGTCATTCCCGCCCTTGTGGCGGGAACCCCTGGTTCAGCTGACGCGTGAGGCGCCAGCGGATCGCCGGCGATCCGCCCCACCCGCTCTTGCGGCCGACAGAGAGGTTCCCGCCACAAGGGCGGGAATGACGGGAGAAGATGGGGACCCCGGACGCTTCGTCCAACTGGACAGCGAGCCCGCGCCGGGCGCATACCCACGCCATGCGCAAGCACGACGCCGACGTCATCATCGCCGGGGCCGGCATGGCCGGAACCACCCTGGCGCTCGCCCTCGCTTCCGGCGGCGTCAAGCCGCTGCTGGTCGATCCGCAGCCCTTCGACGCCCAGCTGGCGCCGACCTTCGACGGCCGCTCCTCGGCGATCGCCTATTCGTCGTTCCGCCAGTGGCGGGCGATCGGCGCGGGCGAGGCCCTGGCCCCGCACGCCCAGCGCATCGAGCAGATCCTGGTCACCGACGGCAAGGCGCCGGGCGCGGCCTCGGGCAAGCCGTCGCCCTTCTTCCTGCGCTTCGACAGCGGCGAGATCGCCGACCGTTCGGAAGGCGAGCCCCTGGGCTACCTGATCGAGAACCGCCAGATCCGCGCGGCGCTGTCGAAGACGGCGCTGGACAAGGGCCTGGAGGTCATCGCCCCGGCCGGCGCGGCGGGGCTTGAGGTCGACGCCTCGGGCGCCCGTGTCACCCTGACCGACGGCCGGGTGCTGAGCGCGCCGCTGGCGGTCAGCGCCGAGGGCCGCAACTCCGCCCTGCGCAAGGCCGCCGGCATCGGCGACATCGGCTGGGGCTATGGCCAGAGCGGCGTCGTCGCCACGGTGAGGATGCAGCACCCGCACGAGGGGGTGGCGCACGAGTATTTCCTGCCCAGCGGCCCGTTCGCCATCCTGCCGTTGACCGAAAACCGCGCGAGCCTGGTCTGGACCGAGAGCACCGCGCGCGGCGAGGCCCTGCGCCACGCCAGCCCCGAAGCCTTCCACGCCCACCTGATGCGCCGGTTCGGCGATTTCCTGGGCGAGGTCGAGATGGCCGGGCCGGTGTTCGTCTATCCGCTGTCGCTGTCGCTGGCCGAGCGGCTCACCGCGCCGCGCCTGGCCTTGATCGGCGACGCCGCCCACGGCGTGCACCCGATCGCGGGGCAGGGCCTGAACCTTGGCCTCAAGGACGCCGCGGCCCTGGCCGAGGTGGTGGTCGAGGCGATCCGCAACGGCGAGGACATCGGCGCGGAGGCGACGCTGGAGCGCTACGCCCGCTGGCGCCGGTTCGACAACGTCACCAACGCCCTGGCCTTCGACGGTTTCGTGCGCCTGTTCTCGAACGACAATCCGCTGCTGCGGGCCGCGCGTGGGATCGGCATGGCGGCGGTCAACCGCATCGCCCCGGCGCGCCGGTTCTTCATGCACGAGGCCGGCGGCGGCGTGGGCGACCTGCCGAAGCTGCTTAGGGGCTCACCTCTCCTATAAGGAGAGGTTTCGTTCTTACTCCCCGTCCGCCAGGCTGCGGGCCTCTTCCGGCAGCATGATCGGCACGCCGTCGCGGATCGGATAGGCCAGCTTGGCCGTGTGGCTGACGAGTTCGCCGCGGGCGCGGTCGTAGAACAGCGGCGCGCGGGTCACCGGGCAGACCAGCACCTCCAGCAGGCGCGGATCGACGTCGACGGGCGGGGGCGGAGGAGCAGCAGTCATGGCGCTGTTCTAGAGCCGGCCGGCCGATTGGGAAAGCCCCGCCGCCGGAACCTCTCGCGCGGGCTCGTGGTTGTCGCAGAAGCGATAACAACGATCCCGGACAGCGACATGACCGCCATCGAACGGACCTTCCTGGCCGCCGCCGTGGCCACCAGCACCCTGACCCTGGCCGCTTGCGGCTCCCTGGGCGGCTCCCCGGGCGGCGGCGAAAACGCCTACAGCCCGCGCCTGTCCACGGGGGCCAGCGACGAGAAGGCCTTCGCCAGCACCTTCGTCTCGTGCCGCGACGAGGTGCGCGCGGGCAAGACCAGCGGCTTCAAGGTGCATCCGGCCAGCGCCACGGCCCGCGACCTGCAGCCGGGCGCCACGGGCCTGGTGCTCAAGGTCCCCTACGACAAGGCCAAGGGCTCCAAGGGCGTGCGCGCGGCGCTGGACGAGCGGCACAAGGCCGCCATGGGGCAGTGCCTGTCCGAGAACGGCTACCAGGTGGCCGCCTGGGATGCAGTGAAGCCCTAGGCGACGGCCTTCGCCCCCAGGGGCTTTTCAGCGTCCTTCGCTTTGCTACCATGGGTAGTGGTAAACGGAGGGCTCGCGATGTCGATGTTCAAGGCGCTGATCCGGTTCGCCGACTTCAAGGGGCGGTCGGACCGGTCGGAGTTCCTGCAATTCCTGCTGCTGTCCCTGACCCTGGCGCTTCTGCCCAGCTATGTCTGGAGCATGGCCTGGGGGCTGGCCGACGGCCTGCGGGGCCTGCCGCCCCATAAGCCGGCCTCGCTGCTGCCCTATGTCGGCCTGTTCCTGGCGATCCCGGCGTTGTCGGTGACCATCCGCCGCCTGCACGACATCGACCGCAGCGGCTGGTGGCTGCTGCTCAACCTCGCGCCGGGCGGGGTCGCGGTGCTGATCGTCTTCGTCCTGCAGGACGGTACGGCCGGCGACAACCGCTTCGGGCCGCCCCAGCCCAAGGCCGCCGGAGCCGGCGCCGCGGCCTGATCCCCTACTGCACCGAGGGCGGCTCGTCGTCGTCCTGGGCGGCGTCGATCTCCAGCAGCGCCACCAGGGTGCTGCGGCGATCGGCGATGGTGCGGGCCTCCAGCAGGGCCTGCTTCTCCAGCGGATCGAACGGCAGGGCCATGGCCAGGCTGTTGATCAGCGCGTCGGACGGCGCGGCCTGGGCCTCGCTCCAGTCGATGGCCAGGCCCCGGTGGTCGAGATAGCGGCGCAGGGCGTTGAGCAGCGGGGCTGCGTCGCCCACCGCCTCCTGCTGGTCCTCGCGCAGGTCGAGGTCGAAGGGCGTGAAGTCGGCCCGCACCTGGCGATAGGGCGTGCGCGCCGGCAGCTCTTCGCCCACCCGGAACCGCGCCACGCCCGTCAGGGTGATCAGGTAGCGGCCGTCGCTGGTCTCGGCGAAGCTGGTCACCCGGCCCGCGCAGCCGATCGGGGCCAGGGCGGGCCGGGTGATATCGCCGCCCGGCCGGGTCTGGACCATGCCGATCATCCGCTCGCCCGACATGGCGTCGTCGAGCATGTTGAGATAGCGCGGCTCGAAGATGTTCAGCGGCAGCTGGCCGCCGGGAAGCAACAGGGCCCCGTCCAGTGGGAACACGGGGATCACCAGCGGCAGGTCGAGGGTCTTCCGGTATACGCCCGGCATGGCGGCCTCCTTGACTGGGTGTTCTGAACGCTTGTCCCGGCGGAACGGGTCCTTCAAGTCCTAGCTGAACAGGATCGACGACAGGCGCTTGCGACCCTGCTTGGCCACTTCCGAGGTCGGGCCGGCGGCCTCGAACACGGTCAGCAGCTGCTTGCGGGCGGCGTCGTCGTTCCAGCTGCGATCCCGCTCGATGATGGTCAGCAGCTGGTCGCAGGCCGCGTCCAGATGGCCGGCCCCGGCCAGGGCCTTGGCCAGTTCCAGCCGCGCCTCGTGGTCGTCGGCGTTGGCGGCCAGGCGCTGTTCGAAGGCGGCGGTCTCGGACGGGGCGGCTTCGGCGAGCTTGAGGGCCGCGCGCACGCTTTCCAGGTCCGGGTCCTTGGCGTTGTCGGGGGCGCGGGCGACGATCTCGGCGGCGAGATCGGCGTCGCCGCCGGCCAGGTAGCAGCGGGCGAGGCCGCCGAGGGCCTTGATGTTGTCGGGCTCCATCTGCAGCACCTGGGCGAAGGCCTGGGCCGCGCCGCCCAGGTCGCCGAGTTCCAGGCTCTCCTTGGCCATGGCCAGCAGCTCGTCCACGGCGCCGGCCTCGGGCGGGCCCGAGATGCGGTCGACGAACTGCTGGATCTGGCTTTCGGGCAGGGCGCCCTGGAAGCCGTCCACCGGCTGGCCGTCGACGAAGGCGTAGACGGTCGGGATCGACTGCACGCGCAACTGGCCGGCGAAGCCCGGGTTCTTGTCGACGTCGATCTTGACCAGCTTGACCGCGCCCTTGGCGGCGGTGACCACCTTTTCCAGCGCCGGGGTCAGCTGGCGGCAGGGGCCGCACCAGGTGGCCCAGAAGTCGACGATGACCGGCTGGGTCTTCGAGGCCTCGATGACGTCGGCCATGAAGCTGGCGTCGGTCCCGTCCTTGATGTGTTCGCTCTTGCCGCCGGCCGGGATGGGGGCCGGCTTTTCACCGATCAGGGACATGACTGCTTCTTCTCTCGTGCGCGGACGCTCAGCGCCGCAAGATGGTCCTTGGCGAGCCGGTTCGCAATCGGCGGCTGCGCCTTCTTGCCCCGAAGGCGTTTGGCGGCGATGGTGCGCGCCGCCCGCAAGGGGCGTCCCACCAGGATCCACATGGCCCGTCGTCTTCCACTTCGCCTGTCCTTGAGCCTGCTCGGGGCGGCGGCGTTCTGCCTGGCCGGGCAGGCGTCGGCGGCGGAGAAGCCGGTGGCGTGCGAGCCCCTCTACGCCTTCATCGGCTCCACCCCGCCGGCCGACAGCCACGAGGCGGTGTTCTTCTGGCCCGCCGACGAGGTCGACGGACAGGCCTACATGTACGCCGTCCTGGCCGGCTCGCCCTCGACGCCCGACGAGGCGCGCACCGTCCTGTGGGACGGCTACGCCCGGGCGACGCACACCGTGGAGCTTGAGAAGATGGCCAAGACCCTGGCCGACTGCCTGACGACCCCGGCGGGCCGCAAGCTGACGGCGCTGCGTCCGGCCAGCGTCGATGTCGACTGCACGGGTGAGCCGAGCGTGCGCGCCCGCGGGGCGTGCCTGCGGTTCCGGGTCGGGCCGCAGCGCTAGAAAAGCGCGCTAGCCGACGACGGCCATCGCCTCGAAGTCCACGATCATCGGCTCGACGCCCAGGGCGGCCAGGAACCGGCGGAAGCCGGCCTGGCTGACGGCCGTGGTGGCGTCGTTCTTCAGCGGGTGGAAGTTCACCGGATCGGCCTCCGCCAGGGCCCTGTCGAGCACGAAGCGGATCTTGCGGTCCTGGTCGTTGATCAGGCCGAAGGCGGTGACCGAGCCGGGGGTGACGCCCAGCGTCTCGACCATCATCGTCTCGGGGCCGAACGACAGCCGGCCCGAGCCGATCACGTGGTGCAGCTTCTTCAGGTCGATCGCCGTCTCGCCGAGCGCCGAGATCAGCCACAGCTGGCCCTTGGCGTCCTTGAGGAACAGGTTCTTGGTGTGGCCGCCGGGCAGGGCCTTCTTGATCTCCAGTCCCTCCTCGACGCGGAACACCGGCGGGTGGTCGAGGGTGGCGTGGTCGACGTCGTGGGCGTCGAAGAAGGCGATGAGGTCGGCGCGGGTCTTCATGGGCCCCTGTAAAGCGAAGGGCGGGGCCGCTGGTCAAGCCGCCCCGCCCCTTCAACGGCGATCCTGCCGGCCGACTACTGGGTCAGCGGGCGCAGGATGATCTCGACCCGGCGGTTCTGGGCGCGGCCCTCGGCGGTGTCGTTGGAGGCGATCGGCTGGCGCTCGCCCTGGCCGGCCACGAACACGCGGTCGGGCAGCACGCGGCCGGGGCCGGTGAGGTAGCCCGCCACCGAGCCGGCGCGACGTTCCGACAGGGCCTGGTTGTAGTCGTCCGGGCCGGTGCTGTCGGCGTGGCCGACGACGTCGATGGTGGTCTGCGGATAGGCGTTCAGCGTGCGGGCCACGTCGTCGAGCACGCGGGTGAACTGCGGCTGCACGTCCGACTTGTCGACGGCGAAGGTCACGTCGCTGGGCATGACCAGCACGATCTGGTCGCCGTTGCGGCGGATCATCACGCCCGAGCCTTCCAGGCTGCGGCGGAAGTCGGCCTGCTGGCGGTCCATGTAGTTGCCGACGGCGCCGCCGGCCAGGGCCCCGATGCCCGCGCCGATCAGGGCGTTCTTGCGGCCCTGCTCGCCCTTGTTGGTGTTGGTCAGGTAGCCCAGCAGGGCGCCGCCGGCCGCGCCGGCCAGGGCGCCGGTGCCGGTGTTGTTGCGCACCGGCATGCCCGTGTAGGGATCGGTGGTGGTGCAGGCCGTCATCGCGCCCGCGCCGATCAGCAGGGCCCCGAGGGCGGCGGCGCGGAACGCGTTCTTGTGGGTCGTCATGGCGTCGATCCTGTCGTTGTTCATGCCGATGCTACACTTAAGCCGGGCAAACGCGCCTGTTTATGGTCAAGTTCCGACAAACCAGATGAGCGGGGAATGAACGGCCTTCGTTCCGCCGCCTGTTGGGTGTAGTAAGGCCCGTCTTACTAACTTCGAAGGCCAACCGTGTCCGCATCCGCCATCGAGCCCATCTCGTTCACCCTCTACAGCAAGGACTTCGCGCGCTTCGCCCAGGAGCTGGGCGCTTCGTTCGAGCGCTATGGCTTCGCTGTGCTGTCGGAGTACGATCTGCCGCAGGATCGTATCGACGCGGCCATTTCCGACACCAAGGCCTTCTTCGCGCTGCCGGTCGACATCAAGAAGCAGTACGCCGGGGTCAAGGGCGGCGCGCGCGGCTACATTCCGTTCGGGGTCGAGACCGCCAAGGGCGCCACGCACTACGACCTGAAGGAATTCTGGCACATGGGCCGCGACCTGCCGCCCGGCCACCGCTTCCGCGCCACCATGGCCGACAACGTCTGGCCGGCCGAGATCCCGGCCTTCAAGCATGACGTAAGCTGGCTCTACAGCGCGCTCGACAGCATGGGCGGCAAGGTGCTGGAGGCCATCGCCACCTACCTGAAGCTCGACCGCGAGTTCTTCAAGCCGACCGTCGAGAACGGCAACTCGGTGCTGCGCCTGCTGCACTATCCGCCGATCCCGCAGGACGCCACCGGCGTGCGGGCCGGCGCCCACGGCGACATCAACACCATCACCCTGCTGCTCGGCGCGGAAGAGGGCGGCCTGGAACTGCTCGACCGCAACGGCGAGTGGCTGCCGATCAACCCGCCCCCGGGCTGCATCGTCATCAACATCGGCGACATGCTCGAGCGCCTGACCAACCACGTCCTGCCCTCGACCATCCACCGCGTGCAGAACCCGCCGCCCGAGCGCCGCCACCTGCCGCGCTACTCGACGCCGTTCTTCCTGCACTTCGCGTCGGACTATGAGATCAAGACCCTGCCCAACTGCGTGACCGAGCAGAACCCGGACCGCTATCCGGAATCGATCACCGCCGACGAGTTCCTCCAGCAGCGCCTGCGCGAGATCAAGCTGGCCTGATCGGCGAGCGCCGGCTCCGAAACGACGAAGGCCCCGTCCATGAGGACGGGGCCTTTTTCATGCTCGCTCCGGCAGGGGCCGCTACTTGGCGATGCGCAGGGCCGAGATCTCCTGGGCGATCGACTTGAAGGCGGTCTTCAGCTCGCCGCCGGTGGCCGGGAAGTAGGCCTGGCTGGTCTTGGTGGCGCAGGTCGTCAGCATCGACTTGGCGGTGGAGTCGACGTCGAAGCCGACCGTGAAGACGATCACGTTCTTGGCCTTGATCTTGGTGCACAGTTCCTTGGCCTGGGCCGTGGCGTCGCCGTTGGTGGCGTTGCAGTTGATGTGATCGGAGGCCGAGCCCGAACCCGAGCCGGCGTTGGCGGCGATCACGCCCTTGCAATAGGGGGTGTTGAAGGCGCCGTCGGTCATCATCACGACGATCTTCATGGTCTCGGCCGTGCCATAGGCGGCCGGCTTCTGGCTGGCGCTGGGCCACAGGTAGGCGAAGTTCGGCGACACCATGTACCAGCCCCAGGCCAGCCCGATCTGGCCGGCGGTCGAGCCGCCGTCGTCCAGCGTCGAGATCTGGTTCTTGAGCACCGTGCGGTCGGAGGTCAGCGGGGTGATCTTCGGCGCCGGGCAGGGGTTGCTCGAGACCGGGTAGTTGCGGCCGACCAGGGCGGTGGTCGGGGCGTCGTCGGTATAGGCGTAGGTTCCGGTGCGCTCGGTGACGCAGGTGCTGATCGCCTGGGTCTTGGCGCTGCCGCTGGCGTTGGTGAAGTTCAGGTTGGCGCAGCTGATGTCGCTGCGCGAAGTGCTCTGGCAGGTCGCCGTGCCGTTGGCGCCGGCGGTGGTGGTGACGTAGTTCGTGCTGGCGGTGGGCGAGAGGTTGGTGGTCATGGCCAGGCCCGAGACCGCCGTGATGGTCGGGACGGCGCTGTTGAGCGTCGTCACGCCCGTGATCCCGGTCAGCTTCAGCTGGTCGCCGGTCTGGAAGACGTGGCTGGCCTTGCTGGTGAAGACGAACGTGCAGCTCGAGTTCAGGCACTTGTAGACCGAGCCGCTGGAACCGGCGGTGACCGACGTGCCCGACTGGTTGGCGCCCGTGAACTTGGTGGTCGAGGCGACCGAGGTCACCCTCAGCACCTTGCCGTTCATGCTGCTCTGGTTGGAGCCGAACACCATGGCGTAGTCGTTGACCGCCAGGCCGTGCGCGCTCGAGGTGGTGACCACGGGCGAGGTCGTGTTGCCGGTGAAGCTCGACACCGTCTTGGTCACGCCGGTGTTCCAGGCCGCCGTGGCCAGGGGTGAGCTCGGGATCGCGCCGCGCACCGCGTCGGCATAGGTGTCGACATTGACCCCCATCGAATAGGGCACGATGGCGACCTTGGAATAGTAGGGCTCCTGGATGTCCTGCACGACGATGTCCACCAGGTCGGTGGCGGCCGTCTTCAGGTCGCTGATGCGCGTGCCGGCCATCGAGCCGGTGATGTCGAGCACCAGGGCGATCTCGAGGTTGTTGGCGGCGCGGACGACCACCGACTGGGCGCCGACCGTCAGCTTGTCCTTGCCGATCAGGCCCAGGATGATCGGGTCGAAGGTGAAGCTGGCGGTGCCGGTCACCTGCTTGCCGTTGGTCGAACCCACGAAGCTGGAGGTGGTCGCGGCCTGGCCCAGTTCGGCGGTCAGGGCGGCCTTGCCGAGCGTGGTCAGGGTGGCGGTGTCGGTGGCGGTCGAGCGGGCCGCGATCAGGGTGGCCGCGTCAAGGGAGTCCTGCAGGCGCCGGCGCTCGACGCTCATGCGGCTGAGGTCGAAGACGCCGAACACCAGCAGGCACAGCGGGATAAGGGCCACGGCCACCCAGACGGCGAGGGCGCCGCGCCGGTCTGACCGGAACCCGCGCAGGCGGGCAGCGGCGCGGACGAGCGCCCCGCCCAGGCGGGCGGCGGTGCGGCTGCGGACGATCATCGGCGGTGGCCCCTCGTTCTTTCGCGTCGAGCATGGCAGGCGACGGTGAACAGGCGGCAAACGCGCTGAAAATTGAGATTTCCGGGGAAGGTTCAGCTTTCCAGCCGCCGGGCCCGGATGAAATCGATGAAGGCCCGCAGCGGCGCGGGCATGTGGCGGCGGCTGGGATAGTAGAGGAAGGGCCCCTCGAAGGGCGGGTTCCAGTCCTCCAGGATCGGCACGAGCCGGCCCGCGGCCACCGACGCCGCAAGGAAACCCTCGAAGCTGGCGATCACGCCCAGGCCCTCCTCGGCGGCTCGCAACTCCAGCTCCATCGACGAGGAGATCAGCGGCCCGTCGGGGGCGATGCGCACGATCTCGCCGTCCTTCTCGAACTCCATGACGATGATCGCGCCGCTGGAGAACCGGTGTCGGATGCACGGCAGCGACAACAGGTCGCGCGGATGGCGGGGCGTTCCGTGCCGGGCCAGGAACGCCGGCGAAGCGGCCGCCTGGTAGCGCTGCGGACCCGACAGCGGCACGGCGATCATGTCCTTCTCCAGCCGCTCGCCATAGCGCACCCCGGCGTCGGCCCCGGCGGCCAGCACGTCGACGAAGTTGTCCTCGGCGGTGATCTCCAGGGTGATCCCGGGATTGGCCTTCAGGAACGGGCCGACGATGTCGGGCAGGACGAGGCGCGCCACCACGATGGGCACGTTCAGCTTCAGGGTTCCGGTCGGGCTGTCGCGGAACTGGTTCACCGCGTCCAGCGCCCCGGCCACGTCGGCGAGGGCCGGGGCCAGGCGCTCCAGCAGCCGCTCGCCGGCCTCTGTCGAGGTGACGCTGCGGGTGGTGCGGTTGAGCAGCCGCACGCCCAGCGCCGTCTCCAGCCGCCGCACCGCCTCGCTCAGCGACGAGGGCGAGACCCCGCGCCCCACCGCCGCGCCGCGAAAGCTGCGGGCCCGGGCCACGGCGGCGAAGGCGTCGAGATCGGCGAGGTCGGGACTGGCCATTGTGCGAAATTCCGAACGGCCCGTGCGCCGTTGGTCGGATTATCGCACAGGTCGCGCAAGGTCATAGTCGGCTTGTCCACACCCGCGGCCGCTCCCCCGCGCCGCGCCTCCAAGGAGATCCCGCATGCGCACGCTCAAGCTCGGAAACACTGGTCCTTCCGTCTCGGCCCTCGGCCTCGGCTGCATGGGCATGTCCGACGACCTCTATGGCCCCGCCGACCGCGCCGAGGCGGTCGCCACGATCCACGCCGCCATGGAGGCCGGGATCACCCTGCTCGACACCGGCGATTTCTACGGCATGGGCCACAACGAGATGCTGATCGGCGAGGCCCTGCGGGGCCAGGACCGCGACAAGGCCGTGATCAGCGTCAAGTTCGGCGCCCTGCGCGGCCCCGACGGCGCCTTCCTCGGCTTCGACAGCCGGCCCAAGGCGATCCGCAACTTCGTGACCTACTCGCTGCGCCGGCTGGGGGTCGACCACATCGACGTCTATCGCCCCTCGCGCCTGGATCCAGACGTGCCGATCGAGGACACGATCGGAGCCCTGGCCGAGCTGCGTGACGCCGGCTACATCCGCCATATCGGCCTGTCGGAAGTTGGCGCCGACACCATCCGCCGCGCCGCCGCTGTCGCCCCGATCTGCGACCTGCAGATCGAGTACTCGCTGCTCTCGCGCGGGATCGAGGACGCCATCCTGCCCACCCTGCGCGAGCTCGGTATCGGCCTGACGGCCTACGGCGTGCTGTCGCGCGGCCTGATCAGCGGCCATTGGAGCAAGGACGGCCAGCGCGGCGCTCGCGACTTCCGGGTCTACTCCCCGCGCTTCCAGGGCGAGAACCTCGACCGCAACCTGGCCTTGGTCGAGACCCTGCGGGCGGTGGCCGACGGCAAGGGCGTCAGCGTCGCCCAGATCGCCATCGCCTGGGTCGCCTCGCGCGGCGACGACATCGTCCCCCTGGTCGGCGCCCGCCGCCGCGACCGCCTGGCCGAGGCCCTGGGCGCCCTCGACGTCGTCCTGACGGCGGAGGATCTCGCGGCCATCGAGGCGGCCGTGCCCAAGGGCGCGGCGGCCGGCGAGCGCTACGCCCCGGCGATGATGGCCCACCTCGACAGCGAGAAGTGAGGGGACTCCCACCCCTCCCGTCATTCCCGCCCTTGTGGCGGGAACCCCTCTGTCAGCCGCAAGGGCAGGAAGGGCGGCGTGCTCAGCACGCCGCTGGCGCATCCGGTATCAGCCGAACCAGGGTTTCTCGCCACAAGGGCGAGAATGACGGGAGTGAGGGGAAAGCGCGCTGATCTGGGTCTCGACGGTTCCCTCCGAGGCCGACAGCCTCTAGGCAGGGCCCCGATACTCGCGGAGGCTCGGCATGAACGGTTTCAATCGGCGCATGGTGCTGGGCGGCGCGGCCGCGGCCATGACGCTGTCCTTCGGTCCCAGCGCCGGCGCCGCTGTCGGCCGGGCCAAGGTGCTGATGCTGTCGGACCTGCACTCGGCCTACGGGATCACCCCGGCCCTGCTTGAGGCCATGCGCCGCATCGTCCGCCGCGACGCAGCCCCCAGCCTGATCCTGCTGAACGGCGACCTGTTCGAGGCCGGCAACGTGGTGGCCAAGCGCACCGACGGCGCGCTGGACTGGGCTTTCCTCGAGGCGGTGGCCAGGCTGGCGCCGACGGTCATCAACATCGGCAACCACGACGCCGACCTGGTGGAGGACATCGCCGCGGCCGCCGACCGCGCCCGCGCCTTGGGCATCACCGTGGTCAGCAACATCGTCGACAAGCGCACCGGCCGCCCTGTGGCCTCTTCGCGCGCCACGCTCGACCTGGGCTTCCCGGTTCACCTGATCGGCTGGGCGACCAACTCGATCGACACCTATCCCAAGGCCATCCGCCCCGACCTCGCCATTCCCGCGCCGACGCCGTGGGCCCAGGCCAACCTGCCGGCCTCGCCGCCCGATGACGGCATGCTGGTGGTGATGAGCCATGCGGGCCTGCCTGCCGACCGCCCGCTGCTGGCGGGGCTTCCCGAGCGCACCCTGTTCCTGGGCGGGCACAACCACGTGACCGTCGAGCACGCGCAGGGGACCAGCCGCTACGTCCACACCGGCGCTTGGGGCCAGCCGCTGACG
The DNA here is from genome assembly GCF_036889365.1 of Caulobacter sp. CCNWLW153. Taxonomy (NCBI): domain Bacteria; kingdom Pseudomonadati; phylum Pseudomonadota; class Alphaproteobacteria; order Caulobacterales; family Caulobacteraceae; genus Caulobacter; species Caulobacter sp. CCNWLW153. The sequence continues at coordinate 24,343 of NZ_JBAKFV010000010.1, read as the reverse complement.
GTGGCGACCATCGACCGCGCCCGCAAGGTCGACCCGATCCGCATCTCCCGCGTCGTGGTCGATCCGCGGGGCCCCGCCGACCAGGCCCTGGCCCGCCGGGTCAAGGCGACGCTGGCCGCCCAGCTGACGCCGGAAGAGCAGGCGGTGGTCGCCAGGATCCCCAAGGCCCTGTCGCTGGGCGACACCGGCCGCCATGTCGCCGGCCTGATGGCGAGGGCCGCCGGCGCCGATATCGGCTTCATGGGCCACACGACCCTGGGCATGGGCCTGCCGGCCGGCGAGCTTTCGCGCTACGCCTACGACTCCGTGGTGCGCTTCGACGGCAGGATCGTGAAGGCGCAGGTCGACGCAAAGACCCTCGCCAACATCCTCACCCGCACCGACCAGGACCGCGGCTTCCCGTTCGACAGGCTGACTGGCGACTTCGCCTACGCCAGCGGCCCCACCCGTCCCGACAAGACCCACCCGACCATGGTCACCACCGACTGGTGCGCGGGCCGCCAGCACGAATATTTCGGCCGCGAGGACCTGGTGTTCAGCGACACCGACCTGAAGGTGAAGCCGTCGATCCTGGCGGGGCTGGCGTCCTGAACACCTCTCCCCCTGGGAGAGGTGCAATCATTCCACCGTCACCGATTTCGCCAGGTTGCGCGGCTGGTCGACGTCGGCGCCCTTGATGACGGCCACGTGGTAGGCCAGCAGCTGGATCGGGGCCGACATCACCAGGGTCGAGACCAGCGGGTCGCTGGCCGGGGCGGTGACCACCACCTTGGCGCCCTCGGGGGCGTGCTTCACGCCCTGGGTGTCGGTGATGAAGATCACCTGGCCGCCGCGCGCCATCACCTCGCTCATGTTCGAGGCCGACTTCTCGAACCAGCTGTCATAGGGCGCGAGGATCACGATCGGCGTCTGGTCGTCGACCAGGGCGATCGGGCCGTGCTTCAGCTCGCCGGCGGCGTAGCCCTCGGCGTGGATGTAGCTGATCTCCTTCAGCTTCAGCGCGCCTTCCAGGGCCAGGGCCGACATCGGGCCGCGGCCCAGGTAGAGCACGTCGCGGGCCTTGGCGACCTCGGTGGCGATCTCCTTGATCGCGCCCTCCAGGTGGATGGCCTCGGCGATCAGGCGCGGGGCCTCCAGCAGCACCTTGACCAGGCGCTGCTCCTCGGCCGCGTCGATGGTCCCGCGCGCCTTGGCGGCGGCCACGGCGATGGCGGTCAGCACGCTGACCTGGGCGGTGAAGGCCTTGGTCGAGGCCACGCCGATCTCCGGCCCGCAGTGGATCGGCCAGACCACGTCGACCTCGCGGGCCATGGTCGACTCCGTGGCGTTGACCACCACGGCGCTCTTCATGCCCTTGGCCTTGCAGTAGCGCAGGGCCGCCAGGGTGTCGGCGGTCTCGCCCGACTGCGACATGGCCACGACCAGGGCGCCCGGCCGTAGGGCCGGCTGGCGGTAGCGGAACTCCGAGGCGATCTCGACATCCACCGGCAGGTCGGCCAGCTGCTCGATCAGGTACTTGCCGACGACGCCGGCGATGTAGGAGGTGCCGCAGGCGACGATCTGGATGCGTTCCAGCTTGGCGAAATCGACGTCGCCGGGGATGGCGGTCTTGCTGGTCAGGGCGTCCACATAGGCCGCGATGGTGCGCTGGCACCCCTCGGGCTGGTCGTGGATCTCCTTTTCCATGAAGTGGCGGTAGTTGCCCTTCTCCATCATCACGGCGCTGGTCGGCACCACCCGGACAGGACGGGTCACCGCCGCGCCCGAGGCGTCGAAGATCCTGGCGCTGTCATGGTCGAGGGCCACGTAGTCGCCCTCGTCGAGATAGATCACCCGGTTGGTGAACGGGCCAACGGCCAGCGCGTCCGAGCCCAGGAACATCTCGCCCTGGCCCTCGCCGACCACCAGCGGGCTGCCGCGGCGGGCGCCCAGCACCAGGTTCTCGGCGCCCTCGATCAGCACCGCCAGGGCGTAGGCGCCGGTCAGGCGATCGAGGGTGGCCTTGAAGGCGTCGATGGGCGAAAGGCCCGTGGCCAGTTCGGCGTCGATCAGGTGGGCGATCACCTCGGTGTCGGTGTCGCTCTCGAAGGTGCGGCCGGCGGCGGCCAGCTCGGCCTTCAGCTCGGCGAAGTTCTCGATGATGCCGTTGTGCACCAGGGTCACGCGGCCGGCGTGATGGGGGTGGGCGTTGGCGACGTTGGGCGCGCCGTGGGTGGCCCAGCGGGTGTGGCCGATGCCGGTCGTGGCGACCAGCGGCTCGGCGGTCAGCACCTCTTCCAGGGCCTTGATCTTGCCCTTGGCGCGACGGCGCTCGACCTTGCCGTTTCCTGGCGCGCCCACCACGCCGGCCACGCCGGCGGAGTCGTAGCCCCGGTATTCGAGCCGCTTGAGGCTCTCGACCAGACGCTCGGCGACGGGGGCCTTACCGACGATGCCGATGATGCCGCACATGGGACATGATCCTTTGTAGAACGCGCCTGGAGGACTATTGCTACCAGCACGGGATATTTCGAGCGCGGCCTTTAGCACTCGTGCAGGGACCGGCGACGTAAATCTGCATTTCGGATCGTTTCGCGGTCCGTACGAGACTTCCAAGACGCTCTATATGGGCGTCGCTCCGATTCACACAGCGACCCGACAGCGACGAAGACCATCACCATGAGCAAGCGCGCCTATTTCGGCACCGACGGCATCCGCGGCCAGGCCAACAAGCACCCGATGACCGCCGAAGTCGCCCTGCGCGTCGGCCTGGCGGCCGGCAAGCTGTTCCGCTCGCAGGACGACCGCCGCCACCTGGTGGTGATCGGCAAGGACACCCGTCTGTCGGGCTACATGATCGAGCCGGCCCTGGTGGCGGGCCTGACCAGCGTGGGCATGGACGTGCGCCTGTTCGGCCCGCTGCCGACCCCGGCCGTGGCGATGATGACCCGCTCGATGCGCGCCGACCTGGGCATCATGATCTCGGCTTCGCACAACAACTTCGCCGACAACGGCATCAAGCTGTTCGGCCCCGACGGCTACAAGCTGTCGGACGAGCAGGAGCTGAAGATCGAGGCCCTGATGGACGAGGGGCTGCAGGAAGGTCTCGCCGCCCCGCGCGACCTCGGCCGCGTCAAGCGCATCGACGACGCCCAGGCCCGCTATGTCGAGATCGTCAAGGCGACCTTCCCGCGTCACCTGTCCCTGTCGGGCCTGCGCATCGTCATCGATTGCGCCAACGGCGCGGCCTACAAGGTGGCCCCCACCGCGCTCTACGAGCTGGGCGCCGAGGTCATCAGCCTGGGCGTCACGCCCGATGGGACCAACATCAACGAGGAATGCGGCTCGACCCATCCGGACGCGATGGCCAAGCTGGTGCGCGAGTATCGCGCCGACATCGGCATCGCGCTCGACGGCGACGCCGACCGCCTGGTGATCTGCGACGAGAAGGGCCTCGTCGTCGACGGCGACCAGATCATGGCCATCATCGCCGCCGCCTTCGCCAAGGCCGGCGCGCTGAAGGGCGGCGGCGTCGTGGCCACCGTGATGTCGAACCTGGGCCTCGAGCGCCAGCTCGGCGGGCTGGGCCTGACGCTGGAGCGCACTTCGGTGGGCGACCGCTACGTCATGCAGCGCATGCGCGAGGGCGGCTTCAACGTTGGCGGCGAGCAGTCGGGCCACCTGATCCTGTCGGACTTCTCGACCACGGGCGACGGCCTGATCGCCGCCCTGCAGGTGCTGTCGGTGATGGTCGAGAGCGGCAGGCCGATGAGCGCCCTGGCCCGCCAGTTCGAACCCGTGCCGCAGCTCCTGGAGAACGTCCGCTTCGCCGGCGGCAAGCCGCTAGAGGCCAAGGCCGTCAAGGAGGCCATCGCCGATGGCGAGGCCCGCCTTAACGGGGCCGGGCGCATCGTCGTGCGGGCCTCGGGCACCGAGCCGCTGATCCGCATCATGGCCGAGGGCGACGACCCGGCCCTGGTGCGCAAGGTGGTCGGCGACATCGCCGCGGCGGTGAAGGCCGTCTGAGCACGAATATTCCGTGTGCCTGCACGAACTTGGGCGAAAAAGCGGCTGAAACCCGCCTAAAAGGCGACGGCTCAGGTTGTGTTTCGTCAGTTTCGTGACATCGTCTTCCCGTGGTTAACGGCGCGAGCCCCCACGGCGCCGAGCCACGGAGGAAACACAAGGTGTTCCATACGCATGGTTCGCGGCCTCCGGCCGCGCCCGGCCTTCTGCACAGCCGCGAGTTCCGCCGCGCCATGCTGTTCGGCGGCGCGTTCAGCGCGCTGTTCTGGCTGGCGACGGCCTACGGGGCCAGCCGGCTTCTGCTGAACCTCTGAGGCGAGGTCCGAGGGTTCTTCCGCGCCTCAGGCCGAGGCGCGCTCCACCAGGTCATAGGCTTCCAGCACGTCGGCCGGCGGACCCTCGCCGGGCGGTCGGCGCAGCGCGTCCAGCAGCAGATCCAGGGCCCGGCCGGTCATGCGGTCGATCGGCTGGCGCACCGTGGTCAGGGGCGGCCAGACGCGCGTGGCCAGCAGCGTGTCGTCGAAGCCGGCCACGGCCAGATCGCGGGGCAGGGCCAGACCCAGGCGATGGGCCACCCACAGGGCGCCGGCGGCCATGTCGTCATTGGCCGCGACAATGGCGTCGGGCGGCTGGGGCAGCGCCAGCAGCCGCTCGGTCGCGGCGAGGCCGGACTCGAAGGTGAAGCGGCCCTCGACCACCAGGTCATCTGGCAGCGACAGGCCGTGGGCCGCCAGCGCCGCGCGGCAGCCTTCCAGGCGCTCGACGCTGTCGGAATGGTCCTGTGGGCCGGCGATGACGGCGATCCGGCGCCGGCCCTTGGCCGCCAGCCGCTCGGTGATCGCGTAGGAGGCCGCGCGGTTGTCGATGCGCACGGTGATCATGTCCGGCAGGGGCGCGGCGGTGGCGATCGAGGCCGTGACAAGGCCTAGCGCCGCGAACTCGGCGCAGCCGCTCAGCACCGTGTCGAACGGCGGCAGCAGCAGCAGCGCGTCGGCGCCCGAGCGCTGCAGCGAACGGGCGACCTCCAGGGCTTCGGCCGGCGAGCCGGCCTTGCGGGTGATCAGTTGCAGCCCGCGCTCGGCGCTGGCCACGGCGGCGGCGGCCAGCACGGCGTGGATGAACATGCTGTCGACCCCGGCATAGAGCAGGCCCACCCTTGCCGGCGCGGCGCCGACCAGCCGACGGGCGGCCGAGCTCGGCACGTAGCCCAGCGCGGCGATGGCGGCCATCACCCGATCCCGGGTCCCGGCCGAGAACTTGCCCGTGCCGTTGAAGACGTTCGACACGGTCATGGCCGAGACGCCGGCCTTTTCCGCCACCTCCCTGATCGTCACCCTGGCCCGTTCGCGGGGGCGCCTGGAGCGCTGCATGGTCGTCAGGTCCTGGAGATTGGAAGGCCCACGAAACGGCGTTCCTAAAGAGGGTTGTAGTTTAACGATAAACCCAACAACGCTTCGTCGTGACTCATCATCAGCGAAGCTTGCCCATGACATCTTCCGCCGCCGCGACCTCGACCAACGCCACAGCGCCCGCCAAGAGCCATTACGTGATCCTCGACGGCCTGCGGGGCGTGGCCGCCCTGATGGTTGTCGCCTTCCACCTGTTCGAGGCCTATTCCGGCGGCAGCCCGCACAAGCAGATCATCAACCACGGCTACCTGGCGGTGGACTTCTTCTTCCTGCTGTCGGGCTTCGTGGTCGCCTACGCCTATGACGACCGCTGGAGCGTCATGGGCCAGTGGCAGTTCTACAAGCGGCGCCTGGTGCGCCTGCAGCCGATGATCATCGTCGGCGGCCTGATCGGGGCGGCCCTGCTGGCCTTCCAGCACTGGTCGCTGTTCCCCAAGCTCGACACCGTCACCGTCTGGCAGGTGATCGGGGTGATGCTGCTGGGCTTCCTGATGATCCCGATGGCCCCGTCGGCCGAGATCCGCGGCTGGGGCGAGATCTATCCGCTGAACGGCCCGCAGTGGTCGCTGTTCTACGAGTACCTCGCCAACCTCCTCTACGCCGTCGGCCTGCGGAAGCTTTCGAACCGCTGGCTCGGCGCGCTGGTGGCGGTGTCGGCCCTGGCCCTCATTGGCCTGCTGGTGCTGGGCCCGCGCGGCGACGTCATCGGCGGTTGGGCGCTGAACCTCAGCGGCGTCCACATCGGCCTGACCCGGGTGATGTTCCCGTTCTTCGCCGGCGTGCTGCTGATGCGCCTGGGCAAGCGGATCAAGGTCCGTCACGGCTTTGCGGTGTGCAGCGTCCTGCTGATCGCGGCCCTGTCGCTGCCGCGCTTCGGCGGGCCCGAGCGGCTGTGGGTCAACGGCCTGTACGAGGCGGCCTGCGTGATCCTGCTGTTCCCGCTGATCGTCGCCATCGGCGCGGGCGAGAAGGACGTCGACGGCCCCAGCGTGCGCATCGCCCGCTTCTTCGGCGACCTGTCCTACCCGCTCTATATCACCCACTATCCGCTGATCTACATCTACACCGGCTGGGTCGTGGACAAGAAGATCCCGGCCGCCCAGGGCGCTCTGGTCGGGGTCGCGGTGTTCGTGGCGGCGGTGGCGATCGCCTGGGCCTGCCTCAAGCTCTATGACGAGCCGGTTCGCCGGTGGCTGGCGGGCAGGCTGCTGCGGCGGGGGTAGGAAGCTGAGCTGGGAAGCAATACCGCCATCCCAAGCGCCCGTCATTCCCGCCCTTGTGGCGGGATTGACGGGAGGAAAGAGGAAGAGGCCTCAGAACCCGATCTTCGGGGCCTTCAGGCGGCGCTTGTTGACGTGGCTCTTGGGCGCGGGAGCCTCGATCTCCTCGGGCAGTTCGCCCTTGAAGTAGAAGCGCTGCCAGGCCTCCTTGGTGGCGGCCGGGTCGCGGGCGGCGATGCGGGCGTTGAACTCGCCGCGCTTCTCGGCCCAGACGTCGTATTGCTTGCGCATGTCGGGGTTGGAGTTGAAGTGCCGGATCACCGGCTGCACCGTCTCCAGCGGCTTGTCCTGGATCATGGTGATGAAGCAGAACGGCTCGCCCTTGGCGAACTTCACAGTGCCGGGGCGGGTGAAGACCCAGTTCATCGTGAAGGGGAAGGGCAGCCAGTCGGTCTCGACCAGGCCGGCCAGCGGCTGGATGCCGTCCTTGATGTGGTTGGGCGGGCCCATGGTCCAGATCAGCCAGTCCGGCGGCGTGCGGAACAGATAGCCGGTGTGGAAGGTGATCGTCCCGCGCGAGAAGTGCGACTTGACGAAGTCGTCGAAGCCCGGGTGCGGGTGGTCGCTCTTGAAGGTGATGTCGTTCTGGTGGATCCCGCCGTTCCAGGTGGCCTCGAAGCCGACCGGGCACAGGATCTCCCAGCCGGTGGTGTTGGCCATGGTCAGCGGCAGGCAGCGATAGGGGTGGCGGTCGGCGAAGTTGTCCATCCAGGCCCGCTGCGGGCGCCCCGGCACGATCTCGGGCGGCCGGCTCTCGGTGGGATAGCACTCCAGATACATGCCGCTTCTTTCCCGTGCTTCTTGCGCCGAACCCGGCCCTTTTCCCTGCTCTAGCCCTGCGGAGGCGTTCCCGTCCAGCCGTCGGCGTCGGCCGGTTCGGCTTCTCCGCCCGCGCCCCCCTTGCGCTGGGCCAGCTTCCGCAGCTCCTCGTCGCGGGCGGCCGTGTCCCAGGCCCCGCCGGCCTCGCCCGGACGCATGCGCGCCAGGTCGGCGGCCAGCAGCCGGTCCATGGTCTGGGCCGCGTCGCGCGAGGCCAGGATGTAGGCCTCTTCCTGGCCCCACATCGGCTTGAGATCCTCGAAGGTCTTGCGGTCGTGGCGGCGGAAGAACGAGGTGGCGCGGAAGGCCTTGTGGGCCCGGAAGCCCAGCTTCTGAAGGGCTGTCGAGCCCAGGGCCAGGGCGGCCTCGAAGGTCTCGCGCTCCACCGCGTCGGCGCCGTTGGCCAGCAGGTCGTAGGCGTGGCGGCGGTCCCAGGCGCGGGCCAGGATGATCAGGTTGGGGAAGGCCCGGCGGGCCGTCTCCACCAGCTCGGCGGTCTTCTCGCGGTCGTCCAGGGCGACGATCAGCATCCGGGCGTGCTCGGCGCCGGCGGCGCGCAGCAGATCCAGGCGCGTGGCGTCGCCATAGTGCACCCGACGGCCGAAGCGGCGCAGCAGCTCGATCTGCTCGATGTCGCTGTCCAGAACCGTCGACTTGAAGCCGTTGGCCTGCAACAGGCGGCCGGTGATCTGCCCGAACCGCCCGAACCCGGCGATGATGATGTCGGGCTCGCCCTCATCGAACTGCGGGGCCTCCGGCTCGACGTCGGGGATGGCCGCGTTCGCCAGCTCGGCGATGCGCTCGTAGAGGATCATGGCCACCGGCGTCAGGGCCATCGAGACGGCGACCGTGGCGGTCAGCAGGGCGGCCAGGTCCGCGCCGATGACGCCGGCCCCGACCGTGAAGCTCAGCAGCACGAAGGCGAACTCGCCGCCCTGGGCCAGGGCGGTGGCCACGGCGGCGGCGCTGCGGCCCTGCGCGCCGGCGATGCGGGCGATGCCGAACATCACCGCGAACTTCAGGACCATCAGGCCCAGCACGAGGGCGATCAGGGTCAGCGGCTGGCGGGCGATCAGGGTCAGGTCGATGCCGGCGCCCACGGTGATGAAGAAGAGGCCGAGCAAGAGGCCGCGGAACGGCTCGATGTCGGTCTCCAGCTCGCGGCGGAACTCGCTCTCGGCCAGCACCACGCCGGCCAGGAAGGCGCCGAGCGCCGGCGACAGGCCCACCGACTGCATCAGGCCCGCGACCCCGACCACGATCAGCAGGGCCGCGGCGGTGAAGATCTCGCGCAGGCGGGCCTCGGCGATGAAGCGGAAGATCGGCCGCACGACGAACCGGCCGCTGCCCACGACCACGCCCACCGCGCCCAGCACGGCCAGGCCCTGCGCCCAGGCCGGCAGGTGCGAGATCAGGCTGGCGCCATGGCCGCCGGCGTCGCTGGCATGGGCGTCGGGCGCCACCGTGGCCAGCAGCGGCAGGAGGGCGAACATCGGGATCACCGCCAGGTCCTGCAGCAGCAGCACGCCGAAGGCGGCGCGGCCGACCGGGCCCTGGCGCAGGCCCTTCTCGTCGAGGGTCTGCAACACGATGGCGGTCGACGACATGGCCAAAACCAGGCCCACGGCCAGGGCCGTCTGCCAGGGCAGGCTCAGGAGGTAGCCGACGACGGCCACGGCCAGGGCCGTGCCCACCACCTGGGCGCCGCCCAGGCCGAAGATCGTCTTGCGCATCTCCCACAAGGTGGAGGGGCGCACCTCCAGGCCGATCAGGAACAGCAGGATGACGACGCCGAACTCGGCGAAACGCATGACGTCGTGCTGCTCGCCCACCAGCGACAGCATGGCCGGGCCGATCAGCACGCCGGCGATCAGGTAGCCCAGCACCGAGCCCAGCCCCAGGCGCTTGGCGATCGGCACCGAGATGACGGCCGCGCCCAGATAGACGAGGGTCTGCTTGAGGAACGGTTCCATGGCTTACGCTCCCTCGGCCGCGTGGTCGGCGGCCAGCAGGGCCGACATCCGCGCCTGGTAGCGCAGGGCCTCGGCCTTCAGCTGCTCGTCGTCCTTCATCGCCGCCCCATGCACCACGAACGGCGTCTCCCAGACCATGCCGCACAGATAGGCCGTCTGCTCCAGCGGCCGCAGGAATTCGTCCAGGGTGAAGCGGTTGTAGCCCTTGGCGTGATAGGCCTGGGCTGGTCCGCCGGTGGTGCAGGCCACGAACAGGCGCTTGCCGGCCAAGGCGTCGCCGCCCAGCCCGTAGGCGAAGCCGTGCAGCCAGACGAGGTCCAGCCACTCCTTCATCAGGGCCGGCGGCGAGTACCAGAAGAGCGGGAACTGCAAGGCGATGATGTCGTGGTCGACCAGCTTCTGCTGCTCGGTCTCGATGTCGATCGAGAAGTCCGGATAGGTCTCGTACAGATCGTGGAAGGTGACGCCGGAAAGGGCCTTGGCCGCCTTGGCCAGGGCGCGGTTGGCGCGCGAGCGTTCAAGCGCCGGATGCGCCAGGGTCAGCAGGGCGCCGGCGGTGGCGGGCGTCACGATCGGGGTGTTAGGGTCGCTGGTCACGCGTAATCGCCTACCGTGGTCGCATGACGGGAAAATTTATTCATCAAGGCTTGAATTTCTCCGGCCGGCGGGCGAGAGCAGTCGGCGAACGTCGCTCCGGGAGGAAGCATGGTCGACAAGGTGAAATCCGACGCCGCAGAAGCGTTGGCGGGTCTGCTGTTCGACGGCATGACCATCATGGCCGGGGGCTTTGGTCTCTGCGGCATTCCCGAAAACCTGATCGCGGCGATCCGCGAGACGGGGGTCAAGGACCTCACGGTCATCTCCAACAACTGCGGGGTCGACGGATTCGGCTTGGGCATCCTGCTGGAGAACCGTCAGATCAAGAAGATGGTCTCGTCCTATGTGGGCGAGAACAAGCTGTTCGAACAGCTATACCTGAGTGGGGAGCTCGAACTGGAGTTCAATCCGCAGGGCACGCTGGCCGAACGCATCCGCGCCGGCGGCGCGGGCATCCCGGCCTTCTTCACGCGCACCGGCTACGGCACCCTGGTGGCCGAGGGCAAGGAAACCCGCGAATTCGACGGCGAGATGTACGTGATGGAGCGCGGCCTGACCGCCGACCTGTCGATCGTCAAGGCCTGGAAGGCCGACGCCGAGGGCAACCTCGTCTACCGAAAGACCGCCCGCAACTTCAATCCGATGATGGCCACGGCCGGCAAGGCCACCGTCGTCGAGGTCGAGGATCTGGTCGAGATCGGCGCGCTCGACAAGGACAACATCCACACCCCCGGCATCTTCGTCGACCGCCTGATCAAGGGCGCCAGGTTCGAGAAGCGCATCGAACGCGTCACCACGCGTCCCCGCGAAGCCAAGGAGACCGCGTAATGGCCTGGACCCGCGACGAGATGGCGGCCCGCGCCGCCAAGGAGCTGCGCGACGGCTTCTACGTCAACCTCGGCATCGGCATCCCGACCCTGGTGGCCAACTACATCCCCGAGGGCATGCACGTGACGCTGCAGAGCGAGAACGGCATGCTGGGCATGGGTCCCTTCCCCTATGAGGGTGAAGAGGACGCCGACCTGATCAACGCCGGCAAGCAGACGATCACCGAGCTGGATAGCAGCTCGTACTTCAGCTCGGCCGACAGCTTCGCCATGATCCGTGGCGGCCACATCGCCCTGTCGATCCTGGGCGGCATGCAGGTCTCCGAGACCGGCGACCTCGCCAACTGGATGGTGCCCGGCAAGATGGTCAAGGGCATGGGCGGGGCCATGGACCTGGTGGCCGGCGTCAAGCGCGTGGTGGTGGTGATGGACCACTGCGAGAAGTCGGGCGCGCCCAAGCTGCTGAAGGCCTGCTCGCTGCCGCTGACGGGCGCCGGCGTCGTGGACCTGCTGATCACCGAGCTCGGCGTCTTCGAGATCAACCGCGGCAAGACCCCGGTGAAGCTGATCGAGCTGGCCCCGGGCGTGTCGGTCGACGAGGTCAAGGCCAAGACCGAGGCCGTGTTCGAGGTGGCTCTCTAATTCCCTCTCTCTGAGAGAGAGGGAGGGGCCCACGCCGAAAGGTGTGGGAGGGTGAGAGGTTTCACCCTTTGCAGGAAGGTCTCGGGCCTTGTAGCTAGCGCGGGCGTTTGACGGCGCCTCGTCCTGGGAAGCCGTTACCCCTCACCCTCCCACCGCTTCGCGGCGGGCCCCTCCCTCTCTCAAAGAGAGAGGGTTCCCGTCGGGCGTCCGCAACCCGCCCGCGTTCGGAGCCGACCCATGCGCGACTACTTCACCCTGATGGCCGGCTACAACGCCTGGGCCAACGCCCGCATGCTCGACGCCTGCGAGGCCCTGCCGCCGGGCGCCTTCACCGCCGAGCGGGGCGGCTTCTTCGGCTCGATCGCCGGGACCCTCAACCACCTGCTGGTCACCGACCGCATCTGGACGGCGCGCCTGGCCGGAACGCCGTTGCCGTCCTACGGCCTCGACACGCTGCTGTTCACGGATCTCGCCGAGCTGCGCGCTGCCCGGACGGCCGAGGACGCGGCCCTGGTCGCCTACATCGCCGGCCTTGCCGACGAGGCCTGCGCCGGCGAGTTCCGCTGGACCCGCAAGGCCGACGGCGTCGAGGTGGTCGGGCCGCTGTGGAAGACCCTGGCCCACCTCTTCAACCACCAGACCCATCACCGCGGCCAGGCCCACGACCTGATCGGCCAGGCGGGGCTGCAAACCCCGTCGCTCGACCTGCCGGTCTACCAGCGCGAGGCCGGGGCCTGAGGCGTTAGCGTACCCCATAACTCCCGTCATTCCCGCCCCTGTGGCGGGAACCCCTGGTTCCGCTCGCATGTGAAGCGCCGGCGGACTGCTTGGCAGTCCGCCACCCCCGGCCCTTGCGGCTGATGGAGGGCTTCCCGCCACAAGGGCGGGAATGACGGGAGAGGGGGAGGGCGGATTAGAGCGCCAAGAGACTTCGCCCCCTCAATTCACGCCTGTAGCTCCACCCCCTGGATGTGCTAGATCGCGAGCATGAAACGCGCCGTCGAGCACCGTATCGGGGTCCAGGCCCCCGCCGAGATCGTCTGGGAAGTCGTGTCCGAGTTCGAGCGTTGGCACGAGTGGAACCCGCTCTACGTCAAGGCCGCCGGCCAGCTGAAGATCGGCACCGCCCTGACCCTGGAAGAGGCCATCGGCGATCGCCCGGTCAAGGTGATCCAGCCGGTCGTCCAGGACTGGGTGCCGTTCGAGCAGCTGCACTGGCGCTCCCAGCGCCTGGGCGGCTTCGTCACGGCCATCCGCTATCTCGAGGTCGAGAACATGGGCCCCGAGAGCGCGACGTTCTCGAACGGCGAGCTGTTCATGGGCTTCCTGGTCAAGTGGATCTCCAAGGACGAGCGCCGCGCCCTGAAGAGCGCCTTCACGGCCATGGGCGAGGCGGTGCGTGATCGCGCCGAGGCCCTCTGGCAAGCGCGCGCGGTCGCCCCATCTGAAGTCGGATGATCGACGATCTCTACAGCGCCAGGATCCTCAACCTCGTGGCCAACATGCCGCGGGCCGGGCGCCTGGCCGCGCCGGACGCCAGCGCCGATCGCACGGCCAAGCTGTGCGGCAGCCGGATCATCGTCGACGTCGTGGTCGAGGACGGCAAGGTCGCCGACTTCGCCCAGGAGGTCAGCGCCTGCGCCCTGGGCCAGGCCAGCGCCGCTGTGCTGGGCGCCCACGTGATCGGGGCTGATCTTGCCGAACTTGAGTTGGCCCGCGACGCCCTGGCCGCTATGCTGAAAACGAACGGTCCGCACCCTGCGGGCCGCTTTGCGGAGCTCGCCGTGCTGGAGCCGGTCAAGGACTATCCCGCCCGTCACGCATCGACGCTTCTGGCGTTCGAGGCCGCGGTCGAGGCTGTCCGGAAGGCCACAGGGGCGACCCAAACGCGAACTAGCCGCGCCGGCGCCGCTTGATCGGTTTCTCGCGGGTGCGATAAGTGCCCGACTCCGTTCGCGAAAGCGCCGGCATGAGCCTTTATCACCGCGTCGTCGACTTCGGCCTGCGCGCCTACAAGTTGACGCTCTCGCCTCTCATCGGGCGCCAGTGCCGCTATCTGCCGACCTGTTCGGAGTATGCGGCCCAGGCGCTCAAGGATCACGGACCCGCCAAGGGGTCCTGGCTCGCGCTGGGACGGATTTGCCGATGCAATCCGTTCGGGGGCTGGGGGTACGACCCGCCGCCTCCGCCGCGCGAGCCGCGCAAGTGGATGTGTGAAGAATGATCGATCTGGTTTTCCCCGACGGCTCCTCCCGTCAGTACCCCGACGGCTCGACGGGGCGGGACGTGGCCGCGGCCATCTCCAAGTCGCTCGAGAAGAAGGCCCTGCTGATCAAGCTGGACGGCCAGGTGCTCGACCTCGACCGCGCCCTGACGCCCGACCTGCTGACCGGCGAACGCAAGTTCGAGATCCTGACGCGCGAGGCCCCCGAGGCTCTCGACACCATTCGCCACGACACCGCCCACGTGCTGGCCGAGGCCGTGCAGGAGCTGTTCCCCGGCACCCAGGTGACGATCGGCCCGAACGTCGAGGACGGCTTCTACTACGACTTCGCCCGCGACGAGCCGTTCAGCCTGGACGACTTGGCGACGATCGAAAAGCGCATGAAGGAGATCGTCGACCGCGACGAGAAGATCACGCGCGAGGTCTGGGACCGCGACGAGGCCATCAAGCACTTCGACGAGATCGGCGAGCAGTACAAGGCCCAGATCATCCGCGACCTGCCGGGCACGGATACGATCACGGTCTATCGCCAGGGGAACTGGAAGGACCTCTGCCGCGGCCCGCACCTGCCGTCGACCAAGCACGTGGGCAAGGCCTTCAAGCTGACGAAGCTGGCCGGCGCCTACTGGCGCGGCGACCAGAACAACGCCCAGCTTCAGCGCATCTACGGCACGAGCTGGGCCTCGGAAGCCGATCTCGAGGCCTATCTGAAGCGCATCGAGGAAGCCGAGCGGCGCGATCACCGCAAGCTGGGCAAGGCGCTTGGCCTCTTCCACATGCAGGAAGAAGGCCGGGGCATGGTCTTCTGGCATCCGAAGGGCTGGAAGCTCTGGCAGAACCTCGAAGCCTACATGCGCCGCAGCCTCGACCGCGCCGGCTACATCGAGGTCAAGACGCCCCAGGTCCTGGACAAGACCTTCTGGGAGAACTCGGGCCACTGGGACAAGTACCGCGCCAACATGTTCGTCTGCGAGACGGTCGAAGGCGAGATCCTGTCCCTCAAGCCGATGAACTGCCCGGGCCACGTGCAGATCTGGAACGTCGGCCAGCGCTCGTATCGTGAGCTGCCGATGCGTATGGCCGAGTTCGGCGCCTGCCACCGCTACGAGCCGTCGGGCGCCCTGCACGGCCTGATGCGGGTGCGCGCCTTCACCCAGGACGACGCCCACATCTTCTGCCGCGAGGACCAGATCGTCGAGGAGACCGAGCGCTTCATTCGCCTGGCGCAGATGATCCATGCCGATCTCGGCATGACCACCAAATACATCGCGCTGGCCACGCGTCCGGAACTGCGCGCCGGTTCGGACGAGTTCTGGGACAAGGCCGAGGGCATGCTGGCCGAGGCCGCGCGCCTGGCCGGCGTCGAGCCGGTCATCGCCGAGGGCGACGGCGCCTTCTACGCGCCCAAGCTGGATTTCATCGTCCAGGACGCCATCGGCCGGGAGTGGACCTGCGGCACGCTGCAGCTCGACTACGTCCTGCCGGAACGTTTGGACGCCGAGTACGTTGCCGAGGATGGATCCAAGAAGCGGCCGGTGATGCTGCATCGCGCGATCCTGGGGTCGTTCGAGCGGTTCATCGGTATTCTGTTGGAAAACTATGCGGGCCACCTGCCGCTTTGGCTGGCGCCGACGCAAATCGTTGTGGCGACGATTACGTCGGACGCTGACGATTACGCGCGCACTGTCGTCGAGCGGTTGACGGCCATGGGATTGCGCGCGGAGGTCGACCTGCGTAACGAGAAGATCAATTACAAGATTCGCGAGCATAGCCTCGCCAAGGTTCCTGTGATCGCGGTGGTCGGACGTAAGGAAGCGGAGACGGGCCAGGTGGCCCTGCGGCGCCTGGGCGGCGAGGGTCAGCAGATCCTCTCGCTCGACGAAGCGCTGTCCGTGCTCGTCCAGGAAGCCACGCCCCCCGACCTCGCTCGCGCCCGCGCGCCGCAATCCACGCGGGAGCCTGTCCAGGTCTGACATGAACAGCATTCTCCCGTCCTTCACGGTGCTCGCCGCAGGCGCGCGTCCCGCCAAGCCCTTGGTCTCGGTGGTGATGGTCGTCTATTGGACGGGAGAGGCGCTGGTCGAAAGCATCCGCCACGTGCTGGCCGAGCCGATGGTCGACGAGTTCGTCATCGTCGATAACGGCTCGCCGCCGGAAGACGTCGACATGCTGCGGGCTCTGGGCCTGACCGAACCGCGCGTCCAGCTGGTGCAGGGCCACGGCAATGTCGGTTTCGCCAAGGGCGCCAACCTGGGCGCCTCGGTGGCCCAGGGCGAATACCTGATCTTCCTCAATCCCGACGCCAACCTGCAGCCCGACTGCGTGCCGTCCATGGTCTCGGCCTTCCGCGGCCAGCCGGTGCCGACGGTGATGGGCGCGCGGGTCATGAACATCGACGGGACCGAGCAGCGCGGCGGTCGTCGCGGCGAGGTGACGCCGGTCACCACCCTGCTCAGCCTCTCGCAGCTGAGCCAGAAGGTGGCGCGCTTCAAGCGCTTCGAGATCCACCGCGAGCACGAGCCGCTGCCGGCCGAGCCGACCCAGATGCCCACCATCTCGGGCGCCTGCTTCGCCCTGCGACGCTCCGACTTCGACTCCCTGGCCGGTTTCGACGAGGGCTACTTCCTGCACGTCGAGGACGTCGACCTGTGCTGGCGCGCCCGCCAGGCCGGCGGCCAGGTGCTGTTCCACCCGAACGCGCGGGTCATCCACCTGGGCCACACCAGCCTGGAACATCCGGTCAAGGTCGAGTTCCACAAGGGCGTGGGCCTGGCGCGCTACTTCATCAAGCGGGCCGACAACATCCAGCGCTACGTGCTGGCGGTGATGCTGGCCCCGCTGATCCTGGGCCTGTCGGTCTGCCGGCCCGCCATCAACGCGCGCCTGCGCAAGGGCTAGGTCCCGATCGGCCGGTCCAGCCGTCCGGCATAGCCGAAGATCACGCCCAGCCACGGATGGGCGACCAGAACGCGGAAGCGGCCTTCGTTCATGTCGCCGGCGGCTCCAGCACGAAGCGGGCCCGCTGGGCCGGCGTCGGGACCATGCAGGTCGTACGCTTGCCCATCAGCCGGTATCGGTTGGCGGCCAGCCAGTCGTAGCCGGCGTCCAGCCAGGCCTTGGGCGCCAGGCCGACCACGGCCGCCAGCCATGACCACGGCGCGCCCAGGCGGCGCAGCAGGGCCAGGATCGCGGCGCTCTTCTCCAGCGCCCGGCCGCCGTCGAGATAGAGGAAGCTGGCCGGATGGTCCGGGTCGATCCCGTGGGCGATCGCCAGGGCCCGGCCGTAGTCCGACTGGATCGGCGTGAAGCGCATGATCCCCTTGCGGTCGATGGCCAGCACCGCCCGCACCGAGCCCGAACACAGGTTGCAGACCCCGTCGAACAGCCACAGCGGCTCGGACCCGATGATGGGCGCGCTCATCGGCGGGGCTCCAGGCATTCGCGCTTCAGGGCCTGCAGGGCGGCGGGCACATCGCGCCGCATGGCCGCCGCCGCCATGCCCGCCGGCAGGCCGAACGGGGCGCTGACCTTGTTCTCGTAGACCACCCGGGTGGCGGTCCCTTCGTCCAGCGGGCTCAGCAGCCACTGGCCCTCGCAGTCGTCGATGTCGCCGCCGATGCAGCGGAAGCCTATGCGTCGGCCAGGCTCCAGCTCCAGCCGCGACACCGAGCGGAGCATGGGCGAGAACAGGCCGCGCTTGATCCAGTGCTCGCGGGTCTCGGTCCGGCCGTCAGGCGAGCGTTCCAGCACCGTGCAGCGCTTGACGCTGGGGGTCATGCGGGCGGCCAGGCTGCAATCGAGGATGGTGCGCCACACGCGGTCGGGCGGGGCGGGGATGTCGATGGCGGCCCGAACCTCGCCGCGCCCGTCGGCGCCGGCCCGGACCCTGGCCGCCACGCCGTCCCCCGCGACCGCCGGGGGCGTCGCGGCCAGCCAGATCAGGGCGAGGGCCAGGCCATGCATGAACCCAGGCTAGAGGGTTTCCACCCCCGCCGGAAAGCCGCTTTCGCGCTTCGGCTCACCGCTTCAGCGTGGTCGCGCCGTTGGCGTGCCAGGCCCAGGCGTGCTGGATGATGTCGTCCAGCCCGTAGCGCGGGGTCCAGCCGAGGAGGGCGCGGGCCTTGTCGCTGTCGGCCACCATGATCGGGGCGTCGCCGTCGCGGCGGGCGACGGTCTCCAGCGGGAAGTGACGGTTGGAGCGCCGCTCGACCGCCGCCACCAGTTCGCGCACCGAGGTGCCCTCGCCGGTGCCCAGGTTGAAGGCCGTGCTTTGCTTGCCGTCCAGCAGCCACTTCAGCGCCGAGACGTGGGCGTCGGCCAGGTCCAGCACGTGGACGTAGTCGCGGATGCAGGTGCCGTCGCGGGTGTCGTAGTCGCTGCCGAACAGCATGAACTTGTCCCGCTCGCCGCGCGCCGCGGCGATGGCCAGGGGGATGGCGTGGGTCTCGGGCTCGTGCCTCTCGCCGATGCGGCCTTCCGGATCGGCGCCGGCGGCGTTGAAGTAGCGCAGCACCACCGAGCGGAAGTCCTTGTAGCGGTCCATGTCGCGCAGGATTTCCTCGACCATCAGCTTGCTGCGGCCGTACGGATTGAGCGGCGCCTGCGGATGGTTTTCGTCCATCGGCACGCGCACCGGCGCGCCGTAGGTGGCGCAGGTCGACGAGAACACCAGCTTGTCGACGCCCGCGCGGCGGGCGGCCTCGATCAGGGTGATCGCGCCGCCGACATTGTTGCCGTAGAACGGGCCGGGCTCGGCGATTGAGAAGCCCACCTCGATGAAGGCGGCGAAGTGGATCACCGCCACGGGCTTGTGCTTGGCGAAGACCTCGTCGAGGCGGGCGGCGTCGTTGATGTCGCCCACTTCCAGCGGCCCCCACTGGACGAAGCTTTTCCAGCCGTTCGACAGGTTGTCGTAGACCACGGGCGTGTAGCCGGCCTCGGCCAGGCGCAGGCAGGTATGCGAGCCGATATAGCCCGCGCCGCCGGCCACGAGGATGGCTTGGCTCAAGGTCGCGCTCCGATTTCCATTACGAGTCCGCAGGTTGCCCCGGCTCCCTTCTTGGCGTGGGGCCGGGCGGGGTCAAGGGGGAAGGTTCGATCAGAAGGCTTCGGCCAGGATCGTGCCGTCGGGCATCAGGGCCGCGCGCTTGAGGCCGCTGGAGGCGAACGGCATGGCGACGTTGCCGTCGCGGTCCACCGACACCAGGCCGCCGTGCCCGCCCAGTTCGGCGACGCCCTGGATGGCGCCCGCGGCGGCCTCGTCCAGGTCCTGGCCGCCGAAGCGGATGCGATGGGCGATCTGCGCGCCCACGGCCGTACGGATGAAGTATTCGCCCTGGCCGGTGCACGACACCGCCGCCCAGCCGTCGGCCCAGGCGCCCGCGCCGATGATCGGGCTGTCGCCCACGCGGCCGGGCAGCTTGCCGAACACGCCGGCGGTCGAGGTGGCGGCGGCCAGGCGGCCGTCCCGGTCCAGGGCCACGCAGCCGACGGTGCCGGTGGGCAGCCCGCCTGGCGGCGCGTTGTCCTCGAAGGCGCCGGCGCGGGTGTAGTAGGTCTCCGGATCGGTGATCGTCTCCAGGCCCTGGGCGCGGGCGAAGGCCATGGCGCCCTCGCCGGCCAGCATCACGTGCGGGGTCTGGTCCATCACCGCCCGGGCGGCGCGGATCGGGCTGGCGAAGCCCTGCAGCGCCGCCACCGAGCCGGCGCGGCTGGTCGCGCCGTCCATCAGGCTGGCGTCCAGCTCGTACTCGCCGTCGGCGTTGGGCGAGGCGCCCTTGCCGGCGATGTAGAGGCCCGAGGCCTCCAGGGCCGCGACCGTTTCGACCACCACGTCCAGGGCTGGAGCGCCCGCCGCCAGCCGGTCGCGGCCGGCCTCGATCAGGCCGCGCATGTGGGCGATCTCGACCGAGTAGTCATGGCCGCGCTTGGCGCCGGCGCCGCCGTGCAGGGCGAGGGTAAAACGTTTGTTTGACATTTGGCTTTCTCGGTCGTCGCGCCTGCGCTAGCGTCGGCCTTCTAAACAAAGAGACTGGGAGAAGCGAGATGAAGGCGGTGCTCAGCAAGGTGGTCGGCGGCCCCGAGACCCTGGTGCTGGAGGAACTGCCCGATCCGGTCCCCGCGCCCGGCCAGGTGCTGATCGACGTCAAGGCCTGCGGGGTCAACTATCCCGACCTGCTGATCATCCAGGACATGTACCAGTTCAAGCCCACGCGTCCCTTCGCCCCGGGCGGCGAGGTCTCGGGCGTGGTCGCGGCCCTGGGCGAGGGCGTCACCAGCCTGTCGGTCGGCCAGCGGGTGCTGGCGTCCACCGGCTGGGGCGGCATGGCCGACAAGCTGGCCGTCGAGGCCGCCCGCTGCACGCCGATCCCCGACGCCATGCCCTTCGACGAGGCGTCGGCCTTCATCCTGACCTACGGCACCTCGTACTACGCCCTCAAGGATCGCGGCTTCCTCAAGCCCGGCCAGACCCTGCTGGTGCTCGGCGCGGCCGGCGGCGTGGGACTGGCGGCGGTGGAGCTGGGCAAGGCCATGGGCGCGCGGGTCATCGCCGCCGCCTCCAGCCAGGAGAAGGTCGATCTCGCCATCTCGCGCGGGGCAGACGCCGGCGTCGTCTACGCCCGCGGCCCCTTCGACAAGGACGGCCAGAAGGCCCTGGCCGACCAGCTGAAGGCCGCCTGCGGCCCCAATGGCTGGGACGTGGCCTATGACGCCGTCGGCGGCGACTATTCCGAAGCCACCATCCGCGCCGCCGGCTGGGGCGGCCGCATGCTGGTGATCGGCTTCCCGTCGGGCATCCCGAAGATCCCGCTGAACCTCACCCTGCTGAAGTCGTGCGACATCGTCGGCGTGTTCTGGGGCGCGGCCGTGGCCCGCGACCCGGCCGGTCACGCCGCCAATGTGCGCGAGCTGATGGACCTCTACGCCGCCGGCAGGATCAGGCCTTACGTCTCCGAACGCTTCCCCCTGGCAAAGGCCGGCGACGCCATCGCCCACCTGGCCAGCCGCAAGGCCATGGGCAAGGTCGTGGTGACGGTGGAGTAGGGGGCTCCGTTAACGTCGCCTCGCACCGACTGCGTCATCCCGGAAACGGCGCAGCCGTTATCCGGGATCCAGGCGACTGGGTGCGGCGTTAATCGCCGCTGCCCGTCCGCTCGGTCGGCGTCGTGGGGCGGCCCCTGGGTCCCGGCTCTCCGCTACGCTTCGGCAAGGATGACGGGGAAGGTCGTGGTTAAGCCTTCGCAAATCACCCCGCTGCCGTCCCGTTCTGAAACAACAGTAAAATCATACGGTTAAACGGTCGGTAAGGACGTCCCTTAGCAAAGCGGTTAGGTCACCTGGGCTATTGCTGCTCTTCGAATAGTCGGAGGCGGCGTTCAGATGTTCCTTCCTGCTCGCGACGCGTTTCCCGTGGAGGCGCGCCGCCCTTACCGCATGAACCGTCGACCCGAGGAGCGCGTGAAGGTGCTCGGGGGCGAGATGGATCTCGTGCGCCCGGAAGAGGTCTTCCACTTCGTGGCGGGCCGGATCGCGGGCGGCAAGGGCGCGATCGTCGCCAATCACAACCTGCACAGCCTCTACCTGCTGCAGAAGGACCCGCAGGTCGTCGACTTCTTCAAGGCCGCCGAGCTGATCGAGGTCGACAGCGTGCCGCTGATCTTCTGGGCGCGCATCGTCGGCCGGGCCAGCCGCCGCTTCCATCGCTGCACCTATCTCGACTGGCGCAACGACTTCTGGGCGCGGGCGACCAAGGAGAACTGGAAGGTGTTCTTCGTCGGCGGCGCCCCTGGCGTGGCCGACAAGGCGCTGGAAAACATCCGCCGCGATTGGCCAGGCGCCCGGGTCGAGAGCCACCAGGGCTATTTCGACGTCACGGACGGTTCGGCCGAAAACGAGGCGGTGGTCGCCAAGATCAAGGCCTACAAGCCCGACATCCTGTTCGTCGGCATGGGCATGCCGCGCCAGGAGAAGTGGCTGCTGGAGAACCACAAGAAGCTCGACCCCTGCGTCGGCTTCACGGTCGGCGGCGCCTTCGACTACGAGGCCGGCGTGCAGCTGGCCGCGCCGCGCTGGATGGGCCAGGTGGGCATGGAGTGGCTGTTCCGGCTGATGGCCGATCCCGAGCGGCTGTTCACCCGCTATTGCGTCGAGCCCTGGCACCTGTTCGGTCCGGCCATGGTCGACGCGCGCAGGGCTCTTGCGCGGCAGCTGAAGCCGGGCAAAAAGAAGAACGCCGTTCCTCCGGAGGCCGCCTACCGGCGCGCCACCGATCTCGCGCTCAAGCCTTAACCTGACGTCCGTGGGGGACCCATGGGTTTGAAGATCGACAAGAAGCCGCGTCGCCGCGCCACCGAGCAGCCCAACGCCTGGCAGCGCGTCTGCGCCATCTTCGGCCTGGCCGGCCTCGTCCTGGCCTGGGCGGTGATGCTGGTTCCGTGCGCCCTGTGGCTGCTGTTCAGCCTGGTCGTCCGCCGGCCCGCGCAGGGCCGTTCGCCGTTCGGCCGCGCCTCGGCCGCTGACGCAGCGTAAGGCTGGCCGCTCGCGGCCGCCCGTCCCATGATCCTCCCGCGCTAAGCGGCCCGCTTCCAGAGGCCGCGCGCCAAAAGGGAGGATGCCGCATGGGCGGACGTCTGGACGGCAAGGTCGCCGTCGTCACCGGGGCCTGCTCGGGCATAGGCCTGGGAACCGTCGAACTGTTCGTCGCCCAGGGCGCGAAGGTCGTCGCCGCCGACCTGCAGGCCGAAAAGGGCGCGATCCTCGAGCAGCGCTTTGCTGACGCCGTGCGCTTCTCGCGCTGCGACGTCACGGTCGAGGACGACATCGCCGCCGCGATCGGCCTGGCGACGCGGGCCTTCGGCGGGCTCGACATCCTGTTCAACAACGCCGGCCACGGCGGCGCCCACAATGGCGTGGCCGACATGACCGGCGAGGCCTGGGACGCCACCTTCGCCGTGCTGCTGCGCGGCCCGGTGCTGGGCATGAAGCACGCCCTGCCGGCCATGCGGGCCCGCGGCGGCGGCTCGATCATCAACACCGCCTCGATCGCCGGCCTGCAGGCGGGCTTCGGGCCGCTGGCCTATTCCTCGGCCAAGGCGGCGGTGATCCACATGACCCGCTGCGCGGCGGCCGAACTGTCGCCGCTGGGCGTGCGGGTCAACGCCATCTGCCCTGGCCTGATCGCCACCTCGATCTTCGGCGCCTCGATCGGTCTTCCCCGTGAAGTCGCCGACCAGATGGCCGCCCGCGTCGCCGAGGTCGGTCCCAAGATTCAGCCGATCGCCAAGGCTGGCCTGCCCGAGGACATCGCCGCCGCGGCCCTCTACCTGGCCAGCGACGACAGCGCCTTCGTCAGCGGCACGCACATCGTCGTCGACGGCGGGATCACCATCGGGCCGCGCAGCAGCTGGGACACGCGCACGCCTTCGCCGATCCTGGCGGCCATGGGCGTCTCGCCCGAGCAGGCCGAGGGCATGCGCGCGGCGATGATCGCGGGGCAGGCGGCGGAGTAGGGGGCTAGCGGCCGTAGAAGTCGGCGTACCAGGCCGCGAAGCGCTGGAGGCCTTCCTCGACGCCGACTTTCGGCTTGTAGCCTGTCAGGGCGTGCAGTTTCGAGACGTCGGCATAGGTGGCCGGCACGTCGCCCGGCTGCATTGGCAGGAAGACCTTCTCCGCCTGGCGACCGATGGCGGCCTCCAGGGCGGCGATCATGTCCATCAGGCCGACGGGGTTGCTGTCGCCGATGTTGTAGACCTCGTGCCCACCGCGCGGCGGCGGGTTGTCGAGCACGCCGACGATGCCGTCGACGATGTCGTCGATATAGGTGAAGTCGCGAGCCATCCTGCCCTCGCCATACACCTCGATCGGCTCGCCACGCAGGATCTTCTGGGTGAAGCTGAAATAGGCCATGTCCGGCCGGCCCCAGGGGCCATAGACCGTGAAGAACCGCAGGCCCGCCTGCGGGAAGCCGTAGAGGCTGGCGTAGCTCTGGCTCAGCAGTTCGCACGAGCGCTTGGTGGCCGCGTACAGCGACACCGGGGCCTCGGCCGGATCGGTTTCCTTGAAGCCCTCGCCGGCCAGCGGCCGTTCGCCGTAGACGCTGCTCGACGAGGCGTAGACCAGGGCCTCGACGCCGCCGTGGCGGCAAGCCTCCAGCACCGACAGGTGGCCGGCCAGGTTCGAGCGCTCGTAGGCGAAGGGGTTGTCGATCGAGTAGCGCACCCCGGCCTGGGCGGCCAGGTGGACGATCCGCCTGGCGCCCGACGACGTGACCAGAGCCAGCAGCGCCTCGTGCTCGGCGATGTCCATGCGGATCATCTCAAAGCCCGGGCGGCCCTCCAGGCGCGCGGCGCGGGCGGCCTTCAGGGCCGGGTCGTAATAGGCGTTGAAGACGTCGACGCCGATCACCGTCTCGCCGCGGTCCAGCAGGCGCTCGACCACGTGCATGCCGATGAAGCCGGCCGCGCCGGTGACGATGACGGGACCCGCGCTCACGCCCCGCGCCCCACCGAGGCGTAGGTGAAGCCGTGGCGGACCATTTCGTGGGGCTTGTAGACGTTGCGCAGGTCGA
>NZ_JBAKFV010000009.1:0-240617 GCF_036889365.1 Caulobacter sp. CCNWLW153 | reverse complement strand
TCTTGCCATGGTCAACGTGACCGATGGTGCCGATGTTGCAGTGCGGCTTATTACGTTCGAACTTTTCCTTGGCCATCGTCTCTACCTTCGCGCCGGCGGCTGGTTGCTTACGGATAACGTCTTGGGGGAGCTGGAGCGGGTAGCGGGAATCGAACCCGCATCCTCAGCTTGGAAGGCTGCTGCACTACCATTGTGCTATACCCGCCCTCGATAGCTAGAATTGGGCCTAGCTAAAACTGGCAGCGGGGTCGCGATCGGCTCCCGTCTCTTGGCTCGGGGGCCTTCAGCCCTCCTTCCGGGTTCATCGCGCGTGGTGGGGGAAGAAGGACTCGAACCTTCGAAGCTTTCGCAGCGGATTTACAGTCCGCCCCCTTTGCCGCTCGGGACATTCCCCCACGGCGCGATGTGAACTCCGGAAGAGGCGGCCATATCTTCGATCTTCGCGGCCGTGTCAAACGGCTACTGTGGATCGAGGAACAAAAGCTCTTTGAGCAGGAACGGACTGTGCTTAAGCACCGCCGGACCGGCTCGCGGAACCTCGTGGCCCCCAAATCGGAGCGCGTCTTATAGTGTCCTCTCATTCTGAACGCAACGACCGTAGAAGGCCAAAAGCGCCAGAACGTGAAATTCGCTCCAAGCCTCAGAAAAGCAAGGCCTTTTCCAAGGCATCGGGCGACGAGAAGGAGTGGATCTGGGGGAATCACGCGGTCGAAGCGGCGCTTTCGAACCCCGCCAGACCCCCCGCGAAGCGCCTTTTGGTGACCCCGGACCGGGCCAAGCGACTCGCGCCGAATCTGCAGCGCCACCCCGCCTTGCAGGTCCTCGAGCCCGGCGACATCGCCAGACTTCTACCGCAGGGCGCCGTGCACCAGGGAATCGCCATGAAGGTGAGCGAGCCCGAACCGCTGTCGCTGGCCGAACTGGGCACGCCGGCCCAGGGCGTCATCGTCATGCTCGACCAGATCACCGACCCGCAGAACGTCGGCGCCATCTTCCGTTCGGCCGCCGCCTTCGGGGTGAAGGGCCTAGTTCTGCAAGATCGGCATACCCCGGCCCTGTCAGGCGTGCTGGCCAAGACGGCCGTCGGCGCGGTCGACAAGGCGCCCTACGCGCGCGTGGTCAATCTTTCGCGGGCTCTCGAGGAATTGGCGGAACTGGGCTGGAGGGCCGTGGCCCTGGCTGGCGAGGCCGAACAGAGCCTCGAGGAGGTGCTGGACGGCGGCCCGACCGTGCTGGTGCTGGGCTCGGAAGGCGAAGGCGTGCGCCGGCTGGTGGCCGAGCACTGCGACGCGATGGGAAAAATCCCCATGCCCGGCGGCTTCGAGAGCCTGAATGTGTCCGCCGCGGCGGCGATCGCGCTCTATGAAACGTCACGAGTTCGCGCCACGGGGGAAATCGGTTCGTGAATCCCGATTAACCGTTTTGATTTCGTCGCAACGACGTGTTTTCCTCGCGGACGAGTACCTCCGCGAGCCTTAGCTCGCGGAGGATTTGAAGCATGGGATCGGGGGACCCGATGTTGCAGGTGAAGTTCCGGACGGCGGCCCTGGCCTCGTCCGCCGTTGTCGTGCTGGCGCTGGCGGGGTGCGGCGCCAAGCAGCCGGCTGATACGTCGTCGGCTCTGAACGAGCCGGCGCCGCCGCCGCCCGTCGAGAAGTCGGAACTTCTGGGCGCGCCGCCCGCCAGGGCCGAGGCCCCGCCGGCCGACGGCCTGCTGGGCGGTCCGATCGCCCAGCCCAAGCCGGTCGCCGTCACCACCGACGATTCGCGCCTGAAGACCTGGCGCCGGGCCGACGGCACGCTGGTCACCGCCATGCGCCCGATCGCCAACCCGCGCGAGGCCAAGCCGGCGGCGCGTCCGCACGCCAGGCCCCACCACGCCCGTCCGGCTTCGGTCGCCGCCGCCCGCCCGGCCGCGCCGGCGGTGGCCAAGGCGACGCCGAAGCCGCTCTCCAAGCCCACTATCGTGGCCGCCGCCAAGCCCGCGCCGGCTCCGGTGAAGGCCGCGCCCGTCGCGCCGGCGCCCAAGACCGCGGCCCAGGCCCCTGTCCTGAAGCCGGTCGCCCCGCCCGCCAAGCCGGCGCAGCTGGCCAAGGCCCCTACCCCGGTCGTGGCCCCTGTGGCGGCCCCGGCCGCGCCCGCCGCCGCCAAGCTGCCGCCCAAGGTCGAGAAGCTGCAGGCCGCCGTCGCCCCTGTCGCCACCAGCGGCGCGGTGCTGGCCACGGCCGAAAGCCTGAAGACCGGCAAGGAAGGCCAGGTCACCCTGTCGCTCCCGGCCACGCTGGGCGACATGATCAAGCAGCAGGCCGCCAAGCTCGGGATCGGCAAGCCGGCCAAGAAGGTCAGCGCCTATGCCGACCTGGAAGGCCAGGGCTACGAGATCACCCCGAACGGCCGCCAGACCGCGACCGTCAAGCCGGGCGAGCCGACCACCTTCGCCTGGCAGGTCAAGCCGACGCCGGACGCCAAGGGCCAGCTGACCACCTCGTTCGGCGCCTCGCTGGATGGCGCAAAGCCGGCCCAGCCGTTCTCGCTGGGCTCGATCAGCAAGCAGGTCGCCGCCGTGCCGGCCAAGGCCAAGGAAGCGGCCGAGGGCTTCCAGCTGCCGGCCTTCCTGGACGCGCAGTACGAGGTTCCGGGGATCGGCAAGGTTCCAGGCAAGTCGCTGCTGGGCGCGGGCCTGGTCCTGCTGGCCCTGATCATCCTGGTCGCGATCTCGCGCAACGCCGCCAAGGCCAAGGAACGGGCCGAGCGTCGCCGCAAGTTCCGCACCCTGCATGACTACGGCCGCAACGAGCCGGAGTTCGACACGCCCAAGTCGCAGGACGTGGCCTATGTGAACCCGATGGTGGCCGCCGCCGGCGGCGCGATCGCCGGGGCCGCGGCCACGGCGATGTTCAACCACCACCAGGAGACCAAGGCCGAGCAGGCCGCCGCCCAGGCGGCCGAGCACGAGCCCTTCCCCGCCCCGGCCGACGACAGCCCGCAGGTGCAGCACGTCAGCGAGCAGGCCCATGTCGAACCGGCCGCCGAACCGGCGATTCACGCCGAGCCGGCCGGCGAGGAAACCCGTCGCGAGCCCGAGCCGGTCCACTAGGACCGGAGGCCTCGAACCCTTTCAGCGGCGCGTCCCGGACCGGGGCGCGCCGCTTTCGTTTCCGGCCCGCTTTTCCCGCCCTTGCCAGGGCGCGCGGCCTGCCTCATTGAGACCGCATGCTCGAAACGCTCTTCACGCCCGACGGCCCCGCCGCCGCCTTTCTCCAGGTCCTGATGATCGACCTCGTCCTGGCCGGCGACAACGCCGTGGCCGTGGGCCTGGCGGCCGGCGGCCTGCCGGTGAAGGACCGCAAGAAGGTCATCCTCTACGGACTGGGCGCGGCCGTGGTGCTGCGCATCGGCTTCGCGCTGATCACCACCTGGCTGCTGGGCGTGGTGGGCCTGCTGCTGGCCGGCGGCCTGCTGCTGCTGTGGGTGTGCTGGAAGATGTGGCGCGAACTGCGCGACCAGGCCCAGCACGACGAGGCCGACGCCGCCGCCGTGCTCGACAGCGACCCGACCACCGAGCCGCGCGCCAAGCCGGCCAAGAGCTTCAAGAGCGCCTTCCTGCAGGTGCTGATCGCCGACGTCTCGATGTCGCTGGACAACGTGCTGGCCGTGGCCGGCGCGGCGCGCGAGCACCCGGGCATCCTGGTGTTCGGCCTGCTGCTGTCGATCGCCCTGATGGGCCTGGCCGCCAACGCCATCGCCAAGCTGCTGCACAAGCACCGCTGGATCGGCTTCGTGGGCCTGGCCATCGTGCTGTACGTCGCCCTGCACATGATCTGGGAAGGCCACCGCAGCGTCGTCATGGACCTGCACAAGACCGAGCAATACAACGCCGCCGCGCCGAACGTCATCGACATCAAGCCCGATGAAGTGACCCAGCACGAGAAGCATCGCTAGGCCCATGGCGAAGATCTGGACCCCGAAGACCTATCTGCGCCTGGCCGCCCTCAGCGGCTTCGTCTCGGTGGCCGTCGGGGCCTTCGCCGCCCACGGCGTGCACGACGCGCGGCCGGCAGAACTGCTGAAGACCGGCGCCCTCTACGAGATGACCCACGCCCTGGCGGTGTTCGCCGCCTTCGCCGTGGCGCGGGCCACGGGACGCTCGGGCGGGCTGGCCGCCGGCCTCTTCCTGCTGGGGACGCTGGTGTTCTCGGGCACCCTCTACGCCATGGCCTTCGGCGGTCCGCGCATTCTCGGCGCGATCACGCCGATCGGCGGCGTCGCCTTCCTGGCCGGCTGGCTGGCCCTGGCCTGGAGCGCCGGCAAGGTCGCCGACCAGGCCTAGCCACGCTTGCAAAGGCGCGGATAGATCATTCTAAGTTGCACGAAGTAACGTGAACTCCACCCAGGGAGGACAGGCTTCATGCGACCGATCAGGATCCCCCAAGGCGCGGCCGCCGTGCTGCTGGCCTCGACCACGCTGGCGACCCAGGCCTGCTCGCAGGCGGGACCCGACTTCCAGCCCTACGGCCAGGGCCGCTTCATCCCCTTCACGCCCTGGGCGGCCGGACAGGCGCCGTTCGACGGGCCGCCGACCGTGTCGCTGCGCCTGGACGGACCGCTGGGCGCCTATGCGCCGCCGCCCGTGGTGATGGACACCGGCTCGACCGGGGTGGTGATCTCGGCCGCCGACCTGCCCGGCTGGTCGCCCGACAAGGCCAAGGCCTATCCGCGCGGCTGGGAGTTCCTGAGCAGCAGCAAGCGACTGTGGGTCGGTCACTGGATCCCGACATCCGTCGCCTTCGTCGATGCGGGCGGCGCCGAGCTGGCCCGGGCCCAGGTGCCGATCCTGGTGGTCGACATCGAGCACAAATGCCCCGGCTACGACGTGAAGACCTCGCCGGGGACCTGCGCCGCGCCCAAGGCCACGATCAACATGCCCAAGGGCATCGCCTATATGGGCGTCGGCTTCGGGCGCGAGGGCAACGGCCAGACGCAGGGCACGCCGCAGAAGAACCCGCTGCTGAACCTTGCCGCCATCGACGGCCGGCCGATCGCGGCGGCGACCTATCGCCGGGGCTATGTGGTGACCCGCGATGGCGTGCACGTGGGCCTGACGCCGGCCAACACCGGCGGCTTCCGGTTCGTGAAGCTGGGCCAGCAGGGCCCGAACGGACCGCTGGACTGGCCGCAGGCGCCGATGCAGGTGGCCGCCGGCGGCCTGCCGGCCCAGCCCGGCGCGCTGCTGATCGATACCGGCATCCCGACCATGTACCTGGGCGTGGCCGATCCGGCCGCCCTGCAGACGCGGACGCAGACCAACGCCAACGACAAGGCCCAGTCGACGGTGCTGGCGGACGGCCAGACGGTGACCATCACCGTGCCGACCCAGCCGGTCACGACCCTGGCCTTCACGACCGGCCAGGGCGACGCGGTCGCGCCGACCCAGGTGCTGGTCAACTCGCCGATGCCGACGGCCTTCGTGAACACCGGCCGGCACGCGCTGCGCCGGTTCGACGTCCTGTTCGACGCCGACGGCGGCTGGTTCGGCCTGCGGCCGACGGCGCCTTAAAACCCCTCAGCCGTCATCCCGGCCGAAGGTGCGCGCAGCGGGCCGCGGAGCCGGGATGACGACGGATTTGGAGCTAGGCCGAAACCGCCGCCTTCTTCGGCACGGCCAGCAGGAAGATCGCCAGGCTGGAGCCCACGAGGCAGGCGAACATCACGATCGCCACCGGGCGCGGGGTGCCGTCGTGCAGCAGGCCGCCGGCCCAGGCGGCCACGGCGCCGGCGCCGAACGAGGTTCCGCCCATCAGAGCCGAGATCGAGCCGGCCCGGCGCGGGTCGACGCTGAGGGCGCCGGCCATGGTGTTGCCCGACATCAGGCCGTAGGTCGACAGCGCCAGGAACAGCACCGGCAGCACGGTCCACTCGCCGCCCAGGCCCGTCCAGGCGAAGAAGCTCAGCACCAGGGCCAGGGTCGTGGAAGCGAGGCTGGCGCGGGTCAGCACCTCGTCGGGCTTGAACCGGCGCAGCAGCAGACGGTTGACCTGGCTGGCGCCGATGATGCCCACGGCGTTCGCCGCGAAGACGATGTTGAAGACCAGCGGCGAGTGGCCGTAGGTCCCCATCACCAGGTCAGGCGAGGTCGAGATGTAGGTGAACAGCACCGAGCCGTTCAGCGCCCCGGCGATGCCGTAGCCCAGGAGGCGCTTTTCCCGCAGCAGCAGGGCGAAGGCGCGCAGCGGGTTCTCGGCCCGGGCCTGGGCGGCGGTCTCTTCCGAGCGCGACTCCTTGAGGCCCAGCAGCACCCACAGGCCGATGGCCAGGCCGAACAGCGCCATCACCCCGAACACCGCCCGCCAGCCGGCCAGGGCGAAGATCAGGCCGCCCAGCTGCGGCGCCAGCACGGGCGCGAGGCCCATGATCAGGGTCATCAGCGACAGCACCCGGGCCGTCTCGGCGTGGTCGAAGCGGTCGCGCACCACCGCGCGGGCCACCACCGCCCCGGCGCAGCCGCCCAGGGCCTGGACGAAGCGCGCGCCCAGCAGCACGTCGATGTTGGGCGCCAGGGCGCAGGTCACCGAGGCGACGGTGTAGATGACGACGCCCAGCAGGATCGGCGCGCGGCGGCCCAGGCGGTCGGACGCCGGGCCGTAGAGGAACTGGCCGATGGCCATGCCGGCGAAGAAGGTCGCCAGGGTCAGCTGCACCTGCTCGGGACCCGCCTTCAGCGTCTGGCCGATGGCCGGGAAGCTGGACAGGTACATGTCGATCGACATCGGCGCGAAGGCCGTCAGCGCCCCCAAAAGCAGGACGAGCCGCCAGGGCGTGGCGGAGGAGGAAGCGGAAGCGGCGGAAGTCATGGGCGCCTTCTACTCCCGTCCGCCCCGACGGGAACCCTTTATCGCTTGCCCGGTCGATCGCGGCCCCGCAATCTGACCACTGATAACATAACAAGGGAGACGCCGATGGCCGCCGCGCAGACCTGGCCGCAGCCGCAGTTCGCCGACATCAACGGCTTGCGGATGGCCTATTACGAGGCCGGACCGCGCCAGGGCGTTCCCATCGTCTTCTCCCACGGCTTTCCCGAGCTGGCCTATTCGTGGCGACATCAGGTCGCAGCCCTGGCGCAGGCCGGCCATTGGGTGATCGCCCCCGACCAGCGCGGCTATGGCCTGACCGACAAGCCCACCGCCGTCACCGACTACGACATGGAGCACCTGACCGGCGACCTGGTCGCGCTGCTCGACCACCTGGGCGTGGAGAAGGCGATCTTCTGCGGCCATGACTGGGGCGGCATCGTCGTCTGGGCCATGCCGCTGCTGCATCCTGACCGCGTGGCCGGGATCATCGGGCTGAACACCCCGTTCGTGCCGCGCCTGCCGATCGATCCCATCGAGATGTTCAAGGCCGCCTACGGGCCGGACATGTACATCGTGCACTTCCAGACGCCCGGCGCGGCCGACGCCCTGTTCGCCCAGGACGTGGACAAGACCATGCGCTTCTTCATGCGCTTGCCCGGCGACAACGTGGTCGGCTTCTCGTCGCGTCCGGCCGAGCGCCGCTCGCTGGCCCTGCAACTGGCGCTGGAACACTACGATCCGGCGACCGACGACAAGCAGTTCCTCGGCGACGAGGAGCGCGCGGTCTATGTGGAGGCGTTCGAGAAGGGCGGCTTCACCGGCCCGATCAACTGGTACCGCAACTTCACCCGCAACTGGGAGCGGTCGGAACCCCTGCCCCGCCGCATCGACGGTATCCCCTGCCTGATGATCATGGCCGAGCACGACGTGGTGCTGCCGCCCAGCCTCGCCGACCGCATGGGCGACCAGATCGACGACCTGGAGAAGGTGCTGGTCGAGGGCAGCGGCCACTGGACCCAGCAGGAGAAGCCGGAGGCGGTGAACGCGGCGATCATCGACTGGCTGGGGCGGCGGTTTGCGAAGGGGTGAGGCGTCCGATCACATTGGGCGTCGGGGCGAAAACCTCGTCCTTCGACAAGCTTAGGATGAGGTTTTTCCAGCGATCGGGCCTGTAAATGGTCCTCACCCTGAGCTTGTCGAAGGGCGAGGACCACTCAGGGCGGCTGAAGACCGCCTCGGCCTAGACGTCCGAACGCCGCCTCCATTCCAGCCTACAAACAGCCCTGATGGAAGTTGCGGGGCGGCAAGCGCTAGAACCGCGCCCGCAGCCCAAGGCGCGCCGCCCTCCCCGCCATCGGGGCGCGGTAGCGCAGGAACGAGTTGTGGGCCCGGGCCTCATCGTCGAGCAGGTTGGTCGCGTCGACGAAGGCCTCCCACTCGGCGCCGCGCGCCGCAAAGCCGTAGGCGGCGTGGGCGTCGACCAGGGTGTAGGCGGCGGTCGGGGCTTCGTTCTTGGCGACGCGGTCCTGCGCCTCATAGCGGACGGCGCCCAGGCTGGCGCTCCAGACCCCGCGCGACCACGACACGTCGCCGCCGAAGCGCGAGACCGGCATGCGCGGCAGGTAGTCGCCGTCGAGGTTGCGGCGGAAGTATTCCTTGTCCCAGTCGGCCGTCGTCACCTTCGAGGTGAAGGGGCTGTAGCCGTCCGGCAGGGTGAAGCGGGGCTTGCTGC
The DNA here is from genome assembly GCF_036889365.1 of Caulobacter sp. CCNWLW153. Taxonomy (NCBI): domain Bacteria; kingdom Pseudomonadati; phylum Pseudomonadota; class Alphaproteobacteria; order Caulobacterales; family Caulobacteraceae; genus Caulobacter; species Caulobacter sp. CCNWLW153. Next base: position 232,034 of record NZ_JBAKFV010000009.1, on the reverse strand, counting down.
GCACCCGGTCGACGAAGCCGCCGATCACGAAGTCGCCGGCCGCCGTGCCGCGGAAGGCGACCGAGCCCTCGATCTCCAGGCCCTCGATCCGGGTGTCGCCCTGGCGCCATTCGCGCACCGGCAGGGTGCGCGAGACGCCGGTGTTCCCGAGATAGAGATAGTTGTCGTAGTCGGTGCGATAGGCTGCGGCCGTCAGGCGATAGCGGCCGCGCTGGAAGCCCGCGCCCAGCTCGGTGGTCTTGGCCCGCTCGACCTTCAGGCGGGAGTCGCCCTGCTCCTCGGTGAGGATGCCGAAGTGGTCGCCGTTGGCGTAGAGCTCGATCAGCGACGGGGCGCGTTCGGTCTCGTCATAGCGCGCTTCCACGAACAGGCCCTTCAGCACGTCGTAGCGCACCGATCCCGACAGGTCGGTGGTCGAGTAGTCGCGGTCCTTGGCCAGTGAGCCGAGGCCGCGCCCGGGACGGATGGTGGCCTCGTCGACGTCGTAGCGCGTGCGGCCCGCGCGGGCGCCGGCCTTCACGGTCAGGGCGCGCCAGGCGAACTGCTCGGCCCAGTAGATGGCCTCCTCGCGGGTGGCGACCGACGGCAGATAGGCCTTGGCGCCATCGGTGAGGAGGTCGCGCTGGCTGGCCTGCACGCCGACGAGGCCCGTGAAGCCCGCGAAGGGCTTGTGCGTCACGTCGATGCGCAGGTCGTCGGCCTCGGTGCGCAGGCGGGTGTGGGCTTGGCCGTCGATGACCTCGCGGTCGTCGCCCTCGGTGCGGGCCAGGGCGAAGTCGATGCGCGCCACGCCCAGGGCGTCGGGCGTCAGGCCGCCCTTGACGTCGAACCGCGTCGAGCGGACCTGAAGGCCGATCGGCGACGGCTGCGGATGGCTGGAGGTGATGTAGGCGAAGCCCGGCACGCCATAGTCGCTGACATAGCGCTGCACGGCCGCGCCGAAATAGCCGTCGGCGGTGATCCGGCTGCCGCCCAGGGTGACGACCTTGGTCGTCAGGCCGCTGCCCGACAGCCGGCCGTCGGCGCCGGGATTGCGGTCGGTGATCACCTGGCGCTCGGGCGGGGTGCCGTCGACCCACAGGCCGGTGACCGGATCACGCACCCAGGTCGGGTTGGACAGGCGCACCTGGCACAGGGTCTGGACATAGGTGCTGGACACCAGCGACTTCCAGGTGCGGCAGGCCGCGTCCTTGGAGCCCGAGGGAATGCGCAGGTCGGGCACGTCGCGATAGAGGGCGTCGACATGCCAGGCCCACTCGCCCTGGCCGCCGTCGAGCCGGGCCATGGCGGCCGAGCCGGTGTTGTAGCCGCCGCTGATCTCGGCCCGGCCCGAGAAGGCCTGGCCGGGTACACGGGTGGGAATGCGACCGTCGCTCACGTCGACCGAACCGCCGATCGCCTGGCTGCCGTTCAGCACCGAGGCCGGCCCCTTGGAGACGACGATGCGGTCGGCCAGGAACGGCTCGATCGGCGCGGCGTGATCACCCGACAGGGTCGAGGCGTCGCGCGAGGGCATGCCGTTGACCAGCAGCGCCACGCGCGGGCCCGACTGCCCACGGATCTCGGGACGGCCGGCCGCGGGGCCGAAGGCGCTGTTCTGCACCCCCGGCGTCTTGGCCAGGGTCTCGCCCAGGCTCGCGGCGCGCACGCGGGCCAGCGCCTCGCCGGCCAGGACCGAGCGCGAGGCAGTCAGGACGGGAGCAGGCTCGTCCTGGGCGCCCTCGACGAGAACCGGCTGCACGGCGGTGGGGGTCTCGCCGCCCTCCTCCGCGTGGGCGGGAACGGCCGCGAGCGGCAGGAGCGAGGCGAAGGCGAGCAGAAATCTACGCAAGGGGGCACGCTGTCCGGGAAGGAAATGGCAGGGAAACGCGACGGCTCGCCTGAGCCGATCCGCGTTGCGCATTTCCGTTATGTTATATTGTAACGATTCTCAAGCGAAGCTTCGGATCGCACGCACGGGGGCTGACAACGGCCACGCTGCGCTCTAGCGTCCGCGCCATGATCCGTCCCTCGCTCCTGGCCCTCTCGGCCTGTCTCGCCCTGGCCTCTCCCGTGATGGCCGAAAAACTCACCCCCGAGCGCCTGTTCTCCGACCCGGACATCAACGGGCCGACCGCCAAGGGCGTGGCGCTGTCGCCGGACGGCAAGCGGGTGACCTACCTGAAGGCCAAGCCCGAGGCGGCCAACGTGCAGGACCTGTGGGCGGTGGACGTCAAAGGCGGCGAGCCCTATCGCCTGATCGACGCCAACGCCCTGTCATCGGGCGACAAGGCGCTGTCGGAAGCCGAGATCGCCCGTCGCGAGCGCGCCCGGGTGCTGGCCCGCGGCGTCGTCGAATACAGCTGGGACAGCGAGGGCCGCTTCGTGCTCGTGCCGCTGGATGGCGACCTCTATGTCGACAGCGTCGCCGACGGCAAGGTGACCCGCCTGACCCAGACCCCAGGCGACGAAGTCGACGCCAAGGTCTCGCCCAAGGGCAGGTTCGTCTCGTACGTCCGCGACCAGAACCTCTATGTGCGTCCGCTGACCGGCGGCGAGGAGACGGCGGTCACCGCCGAGGGCAAGGGCGCCCTGTCGTTCGGCGTGGCCGAGTTCATCGCCCAGGAGGAGATGGACCGCGACACCGGCTACTGGTGGTCGCCGGACGAGCGCCTGATCGCCTACACTCGCGTCGACGAGAGCGGCGTCGACATCGTGCCGCGCGCCGACATCGGCCCATCGGGCGCGACCGTGATCGACCAGCGCTATCCCCGCGCCGGCCGCCCGAACGCCATCGTCGACCTGTTCGTCAAGGACCTGGCCTCGGGCAAGGTGGTGCAGATCGACCTGGGCGCCGACAAGGACATCTACCTCGCCCGCGTGGCCTGGTCGAAGGACGGCAAGACCCTCTACGTCCAGCGCCAGAGCCGCGACCAGAAGACCCTCGACCTGATCGCCTTCAACCCGGCCGGCGGCCAGGGCCAGATTGGGGGCAAGACCATCCTGACCGAGACCGACCCGCACTGGGTGGAACTGCACGACGACTTCCGCCCGCTGAAGGACGGCAGCTTCCTGTGGTCGTCGGAAAAGTCGGGGAACAAGCACCTCTATCGCTACGCCGCAGACGGCAAGCTGCTGGCCCAGGTGACCAAGGGCGACTGGCCGGTCGACAAGATCGAGGCGGTCGACGACGTCGACGAGAAGCGCGGCCTGGTGTTCTTCAGCGCCTCGATCGACACCCCGATCGAACGCCGGCTCTACTCGGTGTCCTACACCAAGCCCGCCGCGCCCAAGGCCATGACCCCGGCCGGCGGCTGGTGGACCACCAAGGTCGCCGCCACCGGCGCCTTCGTCGGCTCGTATTCCGATCCGAAGACCCCGCCGCAGACGGCGCTGTATGACCCGGCCGGCAAGCGCGTGCGCTGGATCGAGGAGAACAGGCTCGACGCCGCCCACCCCTACGCGCCCTACGCCGCCGACCATCTGGTTCCGGAGTTCGGCACGCTGAAGGCCGCCGACGGCCAGGCCCTGCACTACTCGCTGCTGAAGCCGGCGAACTTCGACGCCAGCAAGAAGTATCCGGTGATCGTCTCGGTCTATGGCGGCCCGCACGCCCAGCGCGTGACCAAGGCCTGGAACGTCAGCGACGAGGCCTTCGCCAACGCCGGCTACGTGGTGTTCAAGCTCGACAACCGCGGCTCGTCCAACCGCTCGACGGCGTTCAAGACGGCGCTGGACCGCCGCATGGGCACGGTCGAGGTCGAGGACCAGTTCGTCGGCGCGGCCTTCCTGAAGACCCTGCCCTACGTCGACGCCGAGCGCCTGGGCGTGATGGGCTGGTCGTACGGCGGCTTCATGACCCTGATGATGCTGAGCGCCGAAGGCACGCCCTTCAAGGCCGGCGTCGCGGGCGCCCCGCCCACCGAGTGGGGTCTCTACGACACCCACTACACCGAGCAGTTCATGGGCAAGCCGGACGAGAACAAGGCCGGCTACGCGGCCTCGGACTTCCTGGGTCGCGTCGACAAGCTGAAGCCCGGCAGCCTGATGCTGATCCACGGCATGGCCGACGACAACGTGATCTTCGAGAACAGCACCCGCGTGCTGGCGGCCTTGCAGAAGAAGGGCATCGCCTTCGAGACCATGCTGTATCCGGGCGAACGCCACAGCGTCATCCGCAGCCGGTCCAAGGGCCTGCACGTGATGAAAACACATCTCGACTTCTTCGACCGCAAGCTCAAGGGCGAGTGATCGAGCAAGCGGCCCCGGTTCTCGCCGGGGCCGTTTTCGTATCCGGCAGGGGGAATGACCGTGGGGATGAAGCGCCTGTTGCTGCTCGGTGTAGCCGCCTTGCTGTTGGCTGGTCCGGCCGTGACAGCGCCCGCAACACCGAAGACCAGGACCCCGGCCGAGTTCCTCGCCTCGCTCTCCGAAGCCGCCAAGGATGAAACCGTGCTCATCGGCTTCATCGGCCCGGACGGCGATTTGACAGACGAACAGGCCCGACAGGCCTCGGGCGAACTGACCGCCGAGGACGCCGTGCTGGGCCGCCTCATGGCGCAGCACCTGTTCGGCGCCAGGACCAACGCCATCCTGGCCTTCAATCCGGACGCCCTGGATATCGCCCGCGCCCTCGACGCCGAGCGCAAGGCCGGCAAGACGCGCGGCCCCCTCCACGGCCTGCCGATCCTGGTCAAGGACAACATCGAGACCGCCGACCCGATGGCCACCACCGCCGGCTCGCTGGCGCTGAAGGACAATGTCACCGGCCGCGACGCAGCCCTGGTCGCCCGGCTGCGGACGGCGGGCGTGGTGGTGCTGGGCAAGGCCAACCTGTCGGAATGGGCCAACATCCGCTCGTCGCGCTCGACCAGCGGCTGGAGCGCCGTCGGCGGCCTGACCCGCAATCCCTACGCGCTCGACCGCAGCGCCTGCGGCTCGTCCAGCGGTTCGGGCGCGGCGGTCGCGGCGGGCCTGGCGGCGGCCGCGATCGGCACCGAGACCGACGGCTCGATCACCTGTCCGGCGGCGATGAACGGCCTGGTGGGCCTCAAACCCACGGTGGGTCTGGTCTCGCGCACCCATATCGTGCCTATCAGCCACAGCCAGGACACCGCCGGCCCCATGACCGCCACGGTGCGCGACGCGGCCCTGCTGCTGACCGCCATGGCCGGCTCGGACCCAGCCGATCCGGCGACGCTGGAGGCCGACGCCCGCAAGGGCGACTACGCCGCCGCCCTGTCGAAGGACGCGCTGAAGGGCGTCACCCTGGCGGTGGCGCGGTTCTACGCCGGAGATTCCCCGAAGACCGACGCGGTGTTCGAGCAGGCGCTGAAGGACCTGACCGCCCAAGGCGCGACCCTGGTGGAGGTGAAGGCCTTCGACGAGGGCCCGGTCGGCAAGGCCGAGGGCGTGGTGCTGTTCACCGAGTTCAAGGCCGACATCGCCGCCTACCTGGCCTCGACCGACCCGGCCAAGGTCAAGCCGCGAACCCTGGCCGACCTGATCGCCTTCAACGCCGCCACGCCGGAGGAACTGCGCTGGTTCGGCCAGGAGACCTTCGAGAAGGCGCAAGGGACCAGGGGCCTGGACGATCCCGACTACCTGAAGGCCAAGGCCGACGCCAGGCGGCTGGCAGGCCCCGAAGGCATCGACCGGATCCTGAAGGAGACCGGCGCCGTCGCGATCGTCGCCCCGACCACGGGGCCGGCCTGGACCATCGACCCGGTCAACGGCGACCACTACGGCGCCTCGGCCACCACCCTGCCCGCCGTGGCCGGCTATCCGCACCTGACCGTGCCCATGGGCCAGGTCGAGGGCCTGCCCTTAGGCCTGTCGTTCATCGGCCCCGCCTGGAGCGAGGCGCGGCTGCTGAGCCTGAGCTACGCCTACGAGCAGGCGACGATGCGACGCAAGCCGCCGGAGATGAAGGCGACGGTGGGGCCTTAGGTTTGATCCCTCTCTCTTCGAGAGAGGGAGGGGCCCGCCGCGAAGCGGTGGGAGGGTGAGAGGTGACAAACTCACCAGAACGTCCGGCGCCGTCGGCGCGGCTTCGGATAAGGCCGAGGTCAGCCTGCCGACGTTGAAACCTCTCACCCTCCCACGCCTTCGGCGCGGGCCCCTCCCTCTCTCAAAGAGAGAGGGATTTTGGCCTCACACCTTCGGGCGGATCACGTCGATGGGCGGCGGGGGCGGCGTCACCTCCGACGGGTGCGGCGGCGGGGGTGGGCGGTGGCCGTGCGGGGTCGTGCAGGCGGTCAGGACGACGACGGCCAGGCCCAGCAGGGCGAGACGGATCAGCATCCGCGCGCGCCGGGGAAGATGCCCAGGCTGCCGCGGAAGCAGCGGTGCTCGCCGCGCGGATCCCAGTACTCGGTCGTGCCGTCGGAACGCTTGATGGCCCAGCGCTCGCCGGTCTGGCCGTCGCGGCCGACCACGGCGATGTCGCCCGGCCCGCGCGAGGTGACCGCGTAGCCGTCGCCGGTCAGGGCGTCGGAAGCGCAGCTTTCGGTCACGCCCGGCTTCGACAGATCGCCCCGCAGGCCCGCCGACGAGCCGGTGCGCTGGTTGAAGGCCGAGACCTCTGTCCCGCCCTGGCCGCTGACGAACACCTGCGTGCCGGTGGCGCGGTCGTAGGTCATGACGTCGGGCGCCTGGCCGGTCAGGGGAGCGCCGCACGGAACCCGGCCGGGCGGGCCAGGACGCTTGGCGGGTCCCGCCGGCTGGGCCTGGGCCGCGCCGGCGACAAGGGCCAAGGCCAGAACGCTGGTTGCGATAAGGCGGATCATCGCGGGCTCCCTTGAGGACCAACGGGCGGAGCGCCGACCGGACCGCCGGCGGCGGCCGAGGCGTCGTAGGGATCGGCCGGACCGCCGGCCAGGGCGCTGGACGGCGGCCCCGACAGCACCGCCACCGCGCCGGTCGGCCAGTAGCTGTCATAGTCGGCGCGGGCCCGGTCGCGCGGCGTGCGGAACAGTTCCGGCGCCTCGAACCACGGGCGGCAGGTCAGCGCGCCGTCGAAATAGCCGGTGACCAGGGCCTCGCAGCCGCCGGGGCGGGCGAAGACCCGGTTGTCGCGGGCTCGGATCTGGGCCCCGCTGTCGGCGAACAGCCCCGCGCGCATCACCCCGGCGATGGCGTTGTCGGAGGCGTAGACCACGCCCGAGGCGGCGTAGATGCCGACGTCGGCGGCTTCCAGCCGGCCGTCCAGCACCCGAAGGTCGGCGCCTTCCAGCACCACCGCCCAGTCGCTGTCGCGGACCACGGGGCGCTGCAGGGTGGTCTCGCCGCCGCTGATATAGATGCCGCGCGAGAAGCCGTCGGTGGACAGGCCGTCGATCTGCACCAGCTGGTCACGGTTGACGCCGGTCAGCACGAAGCCGGCCGAGTTGCGGGTGCGCGACGAACCGCTCCAGTCGCCCAGGCGAACGACGCGGACGTCGCGCAGGCGGCTGTCGCGGCCGGTCTCGACGGCCATGCCGATGGCGGTGGCGGCCACGTCGATGTCCTGGGCCTGCAGGCTGCCCGACAGCTTGACCACCGGGGCGCGGGTGCGGCCGACGAAGGCCGTCTCAATCATCTCCACCCGGCTGTCGGCGACGTCTATGGCCGAGCCCTCGCCGTCATAGCGCACGACCACGCCCTTCAGGGCCAGCTCGGTGGCGCGGCCGACGATGCACGAGGCGGTTCCGCCACGCGAGGCTTCCAGGCCCAGGTTCTGCAGCACCACGAAGGCCACGCCCGGCGCGATGCGGATGCAGGGCTGGTCGGCCGGCGCCAGCAGGATCGGCCGGGTGCGCGCGGGGCTGTAGTCGCGGGCGGTGATCACCACCGAGCGGGTGACGCTGAGCGATTCCAGGCAGGCGCCGCCGTTGCGCGAGACGAGGGTCAGGGTGTCGCCGTCATAGAGGCGGGCGAGCACGTCGTTCACCTCGCCCGGATAGGCGATGTCGCAGTCGACGACGGTGCGATACGGGCCGTAGCCGCCGCCGGGATAATGGGGCCGGCGCGGCGGCTTGCGCTTGACCGGCCGGCGCGCGCCGCAGCCCTTCGACAGGTTGGGCTCGAGCAGCAGGCCGAAGCACGGGCGGATCTGCTGGTCGATCCGGGCGTCGGGCGAGGCCTGGGCGACCTGCGGCGCGGCGCCCACCAGGCCCAGGACGACGAGGGCCGCCGCGAAGGAAGCCAGGCGCTTCATCGATAGTCCCTTTCGGCATCAGGGCGGGCGGGGGCGTTGACGGGCACGGCGTCGACCGGACCGGCATTGGCCGGCGCCACATAGGCGCGCGCCGCATAGGGCTGGGGCCGCTCGCCCGGGCCGCGCGGCGGGCGCGAAACCTGGGCCAGCAGCTGTTGCAGCCGCCAGGCCGACGGCTTGAAGCCGGCCAGCGCCGCGTCCAGCTGGTAGACCACCGCCTTGGCGCGATCCTGGTCGGCCACGCCCTGCAGGCCCAGCGAGAAGAAGGTCGACATGGCGTACTTGGCCTCGGGCGAGCCCTGGCGCTCGGCCTCCTCGTACCAGTGGTAGGCCCGGGCGTAGTCGCGCGGCACGCCGACGCCCTCGGAATACATCACCGCCAGAACGAGCTGGGCCTTGGACGAGCCGTTGACGGCCGCGTACTGCACCGCCCTCACCTTCTCGATCGGCGACAGGCGGCCCGTGGTCCGGCGGCCGATCGAGGCCTGGAAGGTCTGGGCGTCGTTGAGGGAAAGCAGCCGCTCGTCGAGCAGCGGCGCGGGGATGATCCGCAGGTACGACAGCGCCTCGCCGATGTGCACGAACGGCAGCTCGTGCAGGCGGGCCAGGGCCGCCTCCTTGGCCTCGCCGGCCGGATCGCTCTCGTCGGAATGCGGCACGCCGGAATCCGGCGAGTCCGGCGGGTAGAATTCGTAGGGCGGGATCCAGCGCTTGGCCTTGGTCTCGACGAACGTGCCGTACGAGGCCCGCTGCGGCGACGAGCGCTCGAAGTCCTTCAGCATCACATAGGCCGACACGTCGCCGGTCTGCACCGCCAGGTAGTTGTAGAGATAGGCGTCGATGTCGTTGCGGCGGAACAGGTCCAGCGCCGCCGGCGCGCCGACATGGCGGCGGTCGCCATAGGCCTCGACGGCCTGCAGGTTGTCGGACGGCTCGCCATAGGGGCCGAAATAGCCGTCATGCATCCGCGCCAGGGTGCGGTAGCCGTCGGCCCCCTGCGTCGACAGGATGTAGATCACCCGGTTCCTGACCTGCTCGCGCTCCTCGGTCGACATCCGCGACAGCTGGCGGTCGAGCGCGCCATAGGCGGCGTGGCGCTCGTAGGCGCGGCAGTCGTCGAAGCGCGAGACGGCCTTGCCCGGCTTGCCGCGCGGCTCATAGGCGGCGATCGGCGCGTAGCCGGACGGATTGGCCAGGGCCATGGCGTACCAGGCGGCCGCCTCGACCGGATCGTCGAGGTTCTTGTCGCTGGTCCGCTGGCCCTCGTAGCGGCGGGCCAGTTCCAGCTGGGCGAAGAAGTCGCCGCGGAAGCCGCCCTGGCGCAGGTTGCGGATCTCTATCTGCTGCTGGTTGAACTGGCCCGAAGACCCTTGCGCCACCTGCGGGCGCGGACACGCCGTGGCCCGCTTGGCGAACAGCTGCGGCGCGGAGAAGTCGCAGCCGAACAGCGGCAGCACGGCGACCGCCGCCACCGCGCCCAGCGGCACGCGGCGGATCAGACGACGCCTGTTTTCGAGGAGATGGACGCCCGCGCGCCTCAGCCGGCGGAGGAGCGCAACAGCATCGCCGGCCTCGTGCATCGCTCCCCCTCCAGCACGCCGTTAACCATGATCGGAAACCCGTTCATGAGCCGCCGGAAGCGAGACTGTCAAGCTCGCCGACCGACGTTCATCAACTCTTGTTTGACGTGCCTGAAATGGAACGGGTTTTGGGGAGGTCGAAGTGGGGAAGTACGTGTATTTTCACGGTTTATGGCTCAGCCGCGCTCACGTCTGACCCGATCGATAGCCCGCAGAATCTCGTCCCGATTCTTCGCCGACTTGGCCCATGCCGGCAGCCGCGAGACGATGGTCCGATTGCGGGGCCCGACCGGATCGGCGGACCGTTGCTCCACCCTGACACGGCCTGACAGGTAGGTCTCGAGATAGTCGAGGTGCGCATCGTTCCAGGCCACGAGGTCACCGTGACGGGTCACCGCGCGGAAACGCGGCGCCAGGCCCATGAACGGGTCGATCGGCGCGCCGTTCGGGGTCTTGGGCCTGTCGCGCGTCGCTCCACAGTCGCGGCAGACCATCCGGCGCGCGGCGGACGCCTGCGCGTCGGCCGGATCGCGCGGCAGGATGGACGCATACCCGCCGCACACTGGGCAATCGACGACGAGCCGGCCCAGAAAGTCGTCGGGCAGGCGGGCAGGAACCACGGAACGTCCATCGCTGCCCGCCATCCCGCCCCCTGTCTTGGCTACCGTCCCGTCGGCATGTCCCTGAACGGCACGTCCTTGTCCACGCGCACGTCGCCCGGCAGGCCAAGGACGCGCTCGGCGATGATGTTCTTGAGGATCTCGTCGGTGCCGCCGGCGATGCGCAGGCCCGGGGCCCACATCAGGCTTTGCTGGAAGGCCGCGCCGGCGGCGGCTTCGGGGCCGGTGAGGATGCCGTATTCGCCCTGCATCTCGACGGCGGTGTTGGCGAGGTCCTGAAGCTGGTTGGCCGAAATGATCTTGCCGATCGAGCTTTCCGGGCCGGGGGTCTGGCCGCGCGACAGGGCGGTCATGGTGCGGAAGCGGGTGAACTTCAGCCCCTGCGAGGCCACGAACCAATCGGCCAGCTTTTCGCGGAAGGCGTCGTTGGCCAAGGCGGGGCCATCGGCCCCAGGGAGGGCGCGGGCCAGCTCCAGCACCTCGCGGTAGTTGGGGCCGGCCGAGCCGCCGACGGCCAGGCGCTCGTTCATCAGGGTGACGAGGGCGACCTGCCAGCCCTGGCCCACCTCGCCCAGGCGCTGGCTGTCCTTGACCCGCAGGTCGCTGAAATAGACCTCGTTGAACTCGCGCCCGCCCGACATCTGGTGGATGGGACGGCACTCGACGGCCGGATCGCGCATGTCGATCCAGAACATGGTCAGGCCCTTGTGCTTGGGCACGTCGGGATCCGTCCGTGTAAGGAGTATGCCGAAGTCGCTGTAGTGGGCGCCGGTGGTCCAGACCTTCTGGCCGTTGATCACCCACTCGTCTCCGTCCTTGACCGCCCTCGTGCGCAGGGCCGCGACGTCGGAGCCGCCGGCCGGTTCGGAGAACAGCTGGCACCAGATCTCCTCGCCCTTCACGGCCGGGGAAACGAAGCGCTTCTTGGCAGCGGTGTCGGAGAAGGCCATCACCGTGGGCACGCACATGCCAAGGCCGATGGTGAAGTAGCCGTAGGCGACGCCGGCCTTGCCCTCCTCCTGGCCGAAGATGACGGACTCGATCGGCGTGCCGCCGCCGCCGCCCACGGCCGCGGGCCAGGTGATGCAGGCGTAGCCGGCGGCGGCCTTGCTGGCCTGCCAGGCCTTGGCGGCGGCCATGTGCTCGGGGGTGTTGGGTTTGGGCTCGCCATGCTCGGCGCGATGAGCGGCGGCGGCCTCGACCAGCCAGGCGCGGGCCTTTTCGCGGTAGGCGGCTTCGGCGGGGGAGTCGTTGAAGTCCATCTTGGATCTCCTTCCTTCTCCCCTTGCGGGAGAAGGTGTCGGCGAAAGCCGACGGATGAGGGGTTGAAAGGTCGATCCGGAAAGATCTGAGAGACCCCTCACCCGACCCTTCGGGCCACCCTCTCCCGCAGGGGGAGAGGGATCGCCGCTGCTAAGCCGCGTTCTTCTTCTCGAGCTCGCTGACCAGCCGCTCCTTCCAGAGCCTCGGCGAGCCGGCGACCAGGGAGAGCTGCCGCGAGCGGCGATAGTAGAGGTGGCAGTCCACCTCCCAGGTGAAGCCCATGCCGCCATGCACCTGGACGCTCTCCTTGCTGGCGAACCAGAAGGCCTCCGAAGCGGCGATGCGGGCGGCGGCGGCGGCGGTGGGCAGCTCGGGCGCCCCATTTTCCTTGAGGGTGGAGGCGTTGAGGGCCCAGGCGCCGTAATAGGCGTTGGAGCGGGCGACCTCGTTCTTGACGTACATGTCGGCCAGCTTGTGCTTGATGGCCTGGTAGCCGCCGATGACCCGGCCGAAGGCGTAGCGGCCAAGTGCGTAGTCCTTGGCCATCTCCAGGCAGCGGTCGGCGCCGCCCAGTTGTTCGAAGGCCAAGAGCACGGCGGCGCGATCGAGGATCGACTGCACGAGGTCGAAGCCCTCGCCCGCCCCGCCCAGCCGCTCGGCTGTCGCGCCGTCGAAGGTGAGGCGGGCGACGCTTCGGGTGGGGTCCAGGCTCTCCAGCGTCTCGCGCTTCACGCCGGCGCCGGTCAGGTCGACGAGGAACAGGCCAGGCTTGCCGCCTTCGCTCGCCAGCACGATGGCGATGTGGGCGATGTCGCCGTCGGTGACGGGGATCTTCACGCCGGAAAGCCTGCCGCCCTCGACCCGGGCCGACAGGGCCGAGGGCGTGAGCACGCCGGGACCCTCGCTGACGGCCAGGGCGCCGATCACCTCGCCGGCGGCGACGCGGGGCAGGATGGCGGCCTGCTGGGCGCTCGTCCCGTGGGCCATGACGGCCTCGGCCAGGATGTAGACGGTTGAGGCGAAGGGGATCGGGGCGACGGCGCGGCCCAGTTCCTCGGCGATGGCGCACAGCTCGACGCGGCCAAGCCCCAGGCCCCCGTGCTCCTCGGGGATGGCCGCGCCCAGCCAGCCCTGCTCGGCCACCGCGGCCCACAGGGGCGCGTCGTAGCTCCTGGCCGGATCGTCGAGCACGCCGCGCACCACGGCGGGCGGACAGCGACCGCCCAGGAACTTGCGGGCCTCGTCCTTGAGGAACTTCTGGTCGTCGGAATAGTCGAAATCCACGGCCGCTTTCTCCCTTGGCCGTTCTGGCGACGGCCGTTGGAAGCGACGATGAACCACGTTTACGTGCGTGGAAAGATTGACCCGGCGTCAAGAATTTCAGGTTCTTATGGCCGCCGAGTATTTGGAGCCGTTCGAGATCCCATGGCCAAGACCGTCTATCAGCGGAACCAGAAGGTTTGGGTCGAGAGCGTCGGCGCCTGGGCGGTGATCGAGAAGATCGTGCCCATCTGGGCCAAGGGCTTCGACGAGCCGGTGCGGGTGACCTACGACGTGGGCCTGGGCCGCGAGTTCCTGGCCCACGAGCTGAAGCCCGAAGACCGCATGGACCCGCAGGAAGGCGGCGTGCTGTCCAACTGGCGGGTCTTGAGGGCCCGCAACAAGTGGCAGCAGGAGAGCGACTGCCTGCACCACCCCTTCCCCGGCACCTATCCGGTGGTGGTCACCGATCCCAACGACTGGGGCGGCTGGCGCACGCCGGGGGCGGAATACGACCGCGACCCGCGCAAGATCGAGTTCCAGGCCAAGCTGATCGCCGCCGCCCCGCGCCTGCACGCGCTGTCGCGCGAGATCATGACCCTGGTCGGCGACCATCCTGAAGACGCGCCCCCGGCCCTGCTGGCCCTGGCCCAGAAGGCCGCGGCCATCGAGCGGGAACTGCACGAGACCCCGGCGGCGAGCGGAAGCGTGGAGGGGTGAAGCCCTTCATCTTTTCTCCCGTCATTCCCGCCCTTGTGGCGGGAACCTCTGGTTCCGCTCGCACGTGAGGCGCCAGCGGCGTGCTAAGCACGCCGCCCCTCCCGCCCGTGCAGTTGATAGAGGGGTTCCCGCCACAAGGGCGGGAATGACGGAAGGTTTGGGGGCTGTCAGAACCGCCGCCCGATCCCCACCGACACGACCATCGGATCCAGGTTCACCTTCGACTTCAGGGCGCCGCCGTTGATCTTGGCGTCGGTCTCGAACCACACCTTCTTGACGTCGACATTGACGACGTAGGGGCCCTTCACGGCGATGTCGGCGCCGGCCTGCAGGGCGTAGCCGAAGCCGTCGTCGAGATCGACGGTGAAGCCGTTTTTGTCCTTGCCGCTATAGAAGATCATGTAGTTCAGGCCCGCGCCCACATACGGATTGAACCGGGCCTTGGGCGCGAAGTGGTACTGGGCCGAGACCACCGGCGGCAGCACCCAGGTCTTGTGAACGACGACGTCGGTTCCCGGCCCCACGGCCTTGACGGTGTGCTGGGTCGTGCCGGCGATCACTTCCACAGCCAGCTTGTCGGTCAGGAAGTAGGAGACGCCCAGGGTCGGCATGACGTCGTCCTTGACGTCGGCCTTCAGGCCGCTGGCGGCGCCGGCAGCGGTGACGATCGGGTCGCCGGCGTCGGGCGAGACGCTGGTGGCGCGCAGGTTGACCTGCCAGGTCCCCTTGGCGGCGGGCGTGAAGGCTCCCTGGGCCTGCGCGCCCGTGGCGACGGCGGCCAGCGCGAAGCCGACGGCCCCCAATGCAGCAAGGCGAGCGTTGGGAAGGGCGGTCATGGTCTTAATCCCCTTGGAATTCGACGCGTCGAGGCGTCGCCAGGGTGATGCGCCCGCTCGCCGGGGCGCACCTTGATCCGCCTCAAGTGTCCGAGAAGCGGCCCTCCTTCCAGGCGCGCCAGGCCAGGAAGGCGGCGGCCAAGACACATCCCGCCAGCAAGGGAACCGAGTTTTCCGGGCCGCCCGTCCCTCGCAGCCAGGCGATCAGGTGTCCCCGCCCAGGCTCGTAGATGGACGTATCCCCGCCGTCGACCATCGGAGAGCCGGCGATCACCACGCCGGACAGCGCGCCCCACCCCGTCGAGAGGCCCAGCCCCGGCCACAGCCGCCCGTAGCGCAGCCAGAAAAGGCCGAGGATGGCCCCGCCCAGCGCCACGTTCACCCACTGGAGAGGCGGAAGCTCCTCCACGAACGATACAAGCCAGGACGCCAGCAGGGCCGCCAGCGCCACGCCGACGACCGGCCCGAACGCCTGGGTCGCCAGGCGTGCGCCTCCGCCCTGCACGGCCAAGCCCAGCAACAGGCCGCCGAGCGCGCCGTTGCTGGAGCCGTCCAGCGCCCAACGCCAGTTGACGATCGCCGGCGACCGCCAGACCACGTCGCCGCTCAGGATAAGCACGCCCATCAGCAGGCCGAAGGCCGACACGGCCAGGATGATCCCCATGCCCAGTCCAGGGATCGCCGAGGCCGGCGCCAATTCGGACGGCCAGCGCTTTTCGCCCAGCCGAACCGCCAGGACATAGGTCCCAAGGGCGACGACCGTCGCCGCCAGTACCGCCACGGGCGTCTTGACCAGAAGAGGCTCGTAGCAATCGCAGCGCGTCGCGAGTTCGACGAAGACGAAGTCGCCGATGACCGACACGGCCGTCACGACGGCGACGCCCGCGATACCGGGCGCCAGCGTCAGGATGATCGCCCAGACCAGGATCATGACCCAGCGGCCCAGTGACATACGGCCGCCCTGGGCGAGCGTTTCGGGCATGGACGGCGCCTCCGGTCTAGCTTCGAAACTTAGCCGATAAATCGACAAGTCGCGCAACCGCCGGCCTCGCCGACGCGCGGACGGGCGACTACATTGCGGTGATGCGCACCGAAACGCCCCAGCCGATCCGGCTCTCCGACTATCGTCCGTTCCCGTTCGAGATCGAGACGACGCACCTTGCCTTCCAGCTGGAGCCGTCGGCCACGCGGGTGACCGCCACGCTGAAGGTGCGCCGCACGGGCGCGGCCGGCGAGGCCCTGGCGCTGAACGGCGAGCGGCTGGCGCTGAAGTCGATCGCCATCGACGGCCAGGCCCTGAGCGCCAACCAGTACGTGCTGGACGAAGAGCGCCTGGTGATCGCCGAGGTCCCCGACGCCTTCGAGCTGACCACGCAGGTCGAGATCGATCCGTCGGCCAACAAGGCCTTGATGGGCCTCTACATGTCGGGCGGCCGGTTCTGCACCCAGTGCGAGGCCGAGGGCTTCCGCACCATCACCTTCTTCCCGGACCGGCCGGACGTGCTGTCGCGCTACACCGTGCGGATCGAGGCCGACCAGGCCTTCGAGCACCTGCTCAGCAACGGCAACCTGATGGAGACCGGCGAGCTTCCGGAAGGCCGCCACTACGCCGTCTGGAACGACCCCTTCCCCAAGCCGGCCTATCTGTTCGCCCTGGTGGCCGGGCGGCTGGACGTGCTGGAGGACGACTTCGTCACCATGAGCGGCCGCACCGTGGCGCTGAAGGTGTTCGTCGACCCCGGCCAGGCCTCGCGCGCGGCCTATGCGCTGGACGCCCTCAAGCGCTCGATGAAGTGGGACGAGGAGGCGTTCGGGCGCGAGTACGACCTGGACCTCTTCATGATCGTGGCCGTGCGCGACTTCAACTTCGGGGCCATGGAGAACAAGGGGCTGAACATCTTCAACAGCTCGCTCCTGCTGGCCGAGCCGGAGACGGCGACCGACTTCGACTACGAGCGCATCGAGAGCGTCGTCGCCCATGAATACTTCCACAACTGGACCGGCAACCGCATCACCTGCCGCGACTGGTTCCAGCTGTGCCTGAAGGAAGGCCTGACGGTCTTCCGCGACCAGTCGTTCAGCGCCGACATGCGTGGCGCGGCCGTGCAACGGATCAAGGACGTGAAAGCCCTGCGCGCGCGGCAGTTCGCCGAGGACGCCGGCCCGCTGGCCCATGCCGTGCGGCCGTCGAGCTATCTGAAGATCGACAACTTCTACACCGCGACCATCTACGAGAAGGGCGCGGAGATCATCCGCATGCTGAAGACCATCCTGGGCGTGCAGGCGTTCCGGGCCGGTCTTGATCTCTATTTCGAGCGCCACGACGGCGAGGCGACCACGGTCGAGGCCTTCATCGCCTGTTTCGCCGAGGCCTCCGGGCGCGACCTGAACAGCTTCTTTTCCTGGTACGAACAGGCCGGCACGCCGTCGGTGTCGCTGACCCACGCCTATGACGCGGCCGCCAAGGCCCTGTCGATCACCCTGACCCAGAAGACCGCGCCGACCAGCGGCCAGCCGGTCAAGAAGGCGCTGCCCATCCCGGTGACCATCGGCCTTCTGGCCCAGGACGGCAACACCCTGCGCGACAGCGAGGTGGTGCTGCTGGAGGGCGAGAGCCTGACGGTGCGTTGGGAAGGCGTGACCGAGACGCCGGTGATCTCGGCCCTGCGCGGCTTCTCGGCCCCGGTGACCCTGACCACCGACGCGCGGCCGGCCGACGCCTATGTGCTGTTCGCCGCCGATCCGGACCTCTTCAACCGCTGGGAGGCCGGCCAGGGCCTGGCCCGTGGCCTGATCCTGGCGCGCGCCGCCGGAACGCCCGACGAGGTCGGCGAGGAACGCTACGCGCAGGCCCTGGGCCAGGCGCTGGACGACGCCGCCGCCGATCCGGCCTTCAAGGCCCTGTTGCTGGCCCTGCCGACCGAAGGGGATCTCGCCCTGGCGGTCGAGCCCGCCGATCCGGCCGCGATCCACGAAGCTCGCGGCGCCTTGCGCGCCCGCATCGCCGTGCACCTGGGCGAGCAGCTGGCCCGCATCCACGGCGCCATGCAGGGCGACGGCGAGTTCTCGCCCGACGCGGCTTCGGCCGGCCGCCGGGCGCTGCGCAACGCCTGCGTCGACCTGCTGGCCGCAGACCCGCACGCCGACAACGTGCAACGCATCGTCGGCCATTTCGAGGCCGCGGCGGCGCTGACCGACGCCATGGGCGGCCTGTCTGCCCTGCTGGCGGTGGGCGGCGAGCCTTGCGAGACGGCGCTTGCCGCCTTCCACGCCAAGTGGCGGCACGAGCCGCTGGTGCTGGACAAGTGGTTCTCGGTGCAGGCCCGCGATCCGTCGCCGGACGCGCTGCAGCGGGTGCTGGCCCTGACCGCGCACGCCGACTTCGACGCCGGCAACCCCAACCGCTTCCGCGCCCTGGTGCAGGGCTTCGCCAGCGCCAACCCGGCGCGGTTCCACGATCCGAGCGGCGCGGGCTATCGCTTCCTGGCCGACCAGATCCTGGCGGTGGACGACTTCAACCCGATGACCGCCGCGCGCCTGGTCGAGCCCCTGGGCGGCTGGCGGCGCTACGTCCCGGCGCTGGGCGACCTGATGCGCCGCGAACTCGAGCGCGTGAAGGCCGCGCCGGGCCTGTCGAAGAACGTGCTGGAGCTGGCGGGGCGGGCGCTGGAGTAGGGGAAACCTCCCCGTCTGGGGGAGGCGGCCGAAGGCCGGTGGGGGGACGTTTTCAACTTCCGGTGCGTCGACCGGGGTCCGGATCAGCCCCCCGCCGATCGCTTCGCGATCACCTCCCCCCGGGGGGAGGTTCCCTCAGGCGGCGAGCCTGGGGTGATTCCTCCGCGCAACGGTTGCGACCAAAGCGCTCATCCCCCGCTTATTCGCCTCTCCCCCGGGTGACGGCGCATGAACGGGTACGGTAGATTCACCATGTCGGCGAACTGACTCGCCTGGGGTGCTAGAGGTTCAAGCGTTGCGAATTGGCGGGGCGAAACCCGGAAGGCCGGCCAAGGCTGGACTTTCGGCTGCGGGCGTGGCCCGCATGCGCGCCGCCCGGTCGTCGCAGGCCTATGTCCGCATCGTCATTCTGGCCGCGCTGCTGCTGCTGGCCGTCTATACCGCCCTTGGCCTGCACAGCCTGCAGAAGGAAGCCTCCGCTCCCCCCGGCGGCGCGGGCCTGGCGGCCGAGGCGCAGATCCTGTCCGGCAAGGTCGAGACCAACCTGGCCGCCCAGCGCGCGGGTCTGTCGGCGGCCGCCGACATGCTGGAACGCGACCCGACCTCGGCCATCGACGCGGCCGAGACCGCCCTGCGCGCCGCCGGCGGCGAGGCCATGGCCGTGGCCGTGACCACCAACGCCGAGGTGCTGGCCGTCGCGGGCCGCGATCCGTCGGCCGACTGGCGCCTGGCCGCCAAGGCCGCCTCGGCCTCGGGTCGCAGCGTCTGGGTCGGCGGTGTCGGCCGCAGCGGCCGCCTCTACGTCGCCATGGCCGCCCAGACCAGCGCCGGCCGCGGCTATGTCATCGCCGCCGGCGATCCCTCGCGCCTGCTGGGCGAGCCGGCCAAGGAGCGCTCGGTCGCCCTGTTCCTGGCCGACGGCGGCCTGCTGGTCGGCGCCGGCCGCGCCGTTCAGGGCGCCGCCAGCCTCAGCCAGGCCTACACCCTTTCCATCGAGGACCTGCAGGGCGGCGCAGCCGCCCTCACCGGCCGCGGCGTCGACGGCTCCAGCCTGGACGTGGCCTTCGAGCCCCTGGCCCAGGGCGCCGTCATCGTCGCCGTCAGCACCCCCAGCCACACCGTGGCCAATGTCGATCGCCGCGTCATGGAAGGCGCGCTGAACCTGCTGATCCCGCTCGCCGCCGGCATCGCGCTGGCCTTGATCCTGATGCTGCAGAGCCGCCGCGCCGAAAGCGCCCAGAAGGAATTCATCGACAGCGAGCAGCGCTTCCGCCTGGCCGTCGAAGCGGCCCGCTGCGGCATCTGGGAATGGGACCTGCGCTCGGACGAGGTCTACATGTCCGACGTCACCGGGGCGATGTTCGGCTGGGGCGGCGGCGGCGTGGCGCCCGGCCAGGACCTGGTCGAGCGGATCTCGGCCGACCATCGCGACCGGGTGCGCCAGGCGCTGGCCAACGCCGCCCAGTTCGGCGCCTTCGACGTCTCGTTCCGCATCCCGGCCCGCGAGCACGGCGGCCGCTCGATCTGGGTGGACGCCCGCGGCCAGGGCTTCGGCAAGCCGGGCGAGGACGGCTATTCGCGGATCATCGGCGTGGCCCTGGACGTCACCGAGGAGCGCCTGGCCCAGGCCCGCGCCCAGGCCGCCGAGAACCGCCTGCGCGACGCCATCGAGAGCGTGTCGGAGGCCTTCGTGCTCTGGGATCGCCAGGGCCGCCTGCTGATGTGCAACAGGAACTACCGCAACGTCTTCTCGCTGGAGCCCAAGCTCTTGAAGCCCGGCGCGGCCCGCGCCGAGGTCAACCGCTTCGCGGCCCTGGCCATCCGCCAGGAGATCCCCGACCCCACCGGCGCCAAGGGCGTGCGCGAAGCCGAACTGAACGACGGCCGCTGGATCCAGATCAGCGAGCGGCGCACGGCCGAGGGCGGCCTCGTCATGACCGCCGCCGACATCACCGCCATCAAGACCCAGGAAGAGGCCCGCCGCCGCAACGAGGAGCAGTTGCAGAACGCCGTCACCGGCCTCGAGCGCAGCCAGGAGCAGTTGGCCGAGCTCGCCCGCAAGTACGAGATGGAGAAGGTCAAGGCCGAGGGCGCCAACAAGGCCAAGAGCGAGTTCCTGGCCAACATGTCCCACGAGCTGCGCACGCCGCTGAACGCCATCAACGGCTTCTCCGAGATCATGATGAACGAGATGTTCGGCCCGCTCGGCGACCAGCGCTACAAGGGCTACAGCCTCGACATCCACAATTCCGGCCAGCACCTGCTGGCCCTGATCAACGACATCCTCGACATGTCGAAGATCGAGGCCGGCAAGATGGCGCTGAAGTTCGAGCCGCTGCACCTGGAGGACGTCACCGAGGACGCCGTGCGCCTGGTGCGCAACCGCGCCGAGGCGGCCGGCCTGAAGCTCGAGGTCGACTTCCCGCCCCTGCCCGAGATCGAGGCCGACTATCGCGCGGTCAAGCAGGTGCTGCTGAACCTGCTGAGCAACGCCATCAAGTTCACCCCCCGCCAGGGCCGCGTCGTCGTGCGCGCCGAGATCCGCCGCGATCCGCTGGGCGAGCGCGTAAAGGTCTCGGTCACCGACACCGGCATCGGCATCGCCGCCGAGGACCTGGCCCGCCTGGCGCGTCCGTTCGAGCAGGTGGAAAGCCAGCACTCCAAGACCACGCAGGGCACGGGCCTGGGGCTGGCGCTGACCAAGTCGCTGGTCGAGATGCACGACGGCGCGCTGGAGATGGTCTCGACCCCCGGCGACGGCACCACGGTCAGCTTCACCCTGCCGATCAGCCAGAGCAGCCCGATGCAGGTGCGCGACTACGCGGTGGCGTAGAGACGTCCTGTCGACAAAAACGACCCAACAAGCTTGACCGCTCGCGGCAACAGCTAAACTCTCGCTTGCAGTAGCAGGAGAGACTTCTTGAAGATGGTGCGTTTTCCATATGTGTGCAGGCTCGCCCTAGGACTGGCGCTTCTGGCGCTTTCGACGGCCGCCGCAGCGGCCGAAGCCGACAAGGCGAAGGCCCTCGAGAACATCACCGTTCCGCAGGGCTCGACGCTTATTCTGAACCCTGGCTTGACGCTAATAGGCCAGCTGCAGCTCGGGCCCGGTGCACAGATCATCACCAGAGGCGCTTCGGTGCAGTTGCAGATCCAGGTCCTGATCATCGAAGACACGGCCGAGCTAATAGCCAACACCCCCGCGGGGCTCAACACCGGCCCAATCGAGCTGACGGTCGGCGCCGTGGCCGGCAGCGGTCTCTCGATCCTCAACGCCGGGACACCGGGCTTGCCAGGCCCCAATGCCTCGCCTCGCGACCAATCCACCTGCGCGGCCGACGCCGCCGCCTCGGCGGGCAACCCCGGCGGGCCGGGACAGAACGGTGGTGACGCGGGCAGTGTCTCCATCTCCACCATATCGCAGTCGAACTTGGCGGCCTTCCGGGTGCTCACTGACACGAACGCCGCCGGGCAGCCTCAGGATTGCGGCGGCCACATCTGCGGGGGTTTCGGCGGTCCAGGCGGCGCGGGCGGCAGCGGTGTTCCCGTCAAGCCCGCATGCGACAGCAACGCCCTCGGACCGAACGGTCCCCAAGGCGCGGCGGGGTCGACGGGCCGCAATGCGCAGTTCAAATCCCAGGTCATGTTGAGCGGGTCCATCGCCAAGCCCTAGCTTTCGCGGCAGGATTCGCGGAAAGCACCTCGCGGGGAGTGAAAGACCATGCCAGCCGCCTCCGGAACGCCCGTCGCCTTTATCCATGTCAGCGACCGCCAGCGCGCGCTGGACTTCTATGTCGGCAAGCTGGGCCTTGTGGTCCGCAGCTCCGATCCGTTCGGCGACTTTCTTGAGGTCGGCGCGGCGCTGATCCGCCTGACCGCCCTGCCCGACTACAAGGCCGGCGCCCATCCGGTGTTCGGCTGGCACGTCGACGACATCGAGGCCGGCGTGAAGGCGCTGACCAGCCGGGGCGTGGTCTTCACGATCTATGACGGCTTTGGCCAGGACGCCCTGGGGATCTGGACCGCCCCGGGCGGGGCGGCCAAGGTCGCATGGTTCGCCGATCCCGACGGTAACGTGCTGAGCCTGTCGCAGGGGTGAAAGTGTTCCCGCTCCCAGAGGGAGAGAGGGTTCTCAGTGCGCCGCCAGCCTGGCCACCAGCCCTGACCCCGCCTCATCCAGCCCCACGACCTCGACCGTCGCGCCCTGGCGGCGATAGCGCAGCACCACCTTGTCGAGCGCGCCGACGGCGGTGAGGTCCCACAGGCGCACGGCGGTCATGTCGATCTCGACGCGCTCGGGATGGCCGTGGAACTCGAAGCCGGCGGCGAACAGTTCGGCCGAGACGAAGAACAGCTGGCCCTCGACGACGTAGCGACGGGCGGTCTGCGTGCTGTCCGGGCGCTCGGTGACGCTGATCATCTTGCCGACCTTGCGGGCGAAGAACAGCACACTGAGGAGCACGCCCAGCACGACGCCCTTGGCCAGGTCGTGGGTGATCAGCACCGTCACGGTCGTGGCCAGCATGACGATGGTCGACTGCAGGGGCGTCGAGCGCAGCTTGCGCACCGAGTTCCAGTCGAAAGTGGTGAAGGCCACCATGATCATCACCGCCACCAGGGCCGCCATGGGGATCTTGGCCACCCAGTCGCGCAGCACCAGGATCAGGATCAGCAGGAACAAGCCCGCCCAGAAGGTCGACAGGCGCGAGCGGCCGCCGGATTTGACGTTGATGATCGACTGGCCGATCAGGGCGCAGCCGGCCATGCCGCCCAGCAGCGGCGAGACGATATTGGCGATCCCCTGCCCCCGGGTCTCGCGATCCTTGTCGGACGGGCTGTCGGTCAGGTCGTCGAGCAGGTTGGCGGTCAGCAGGCTTTCGAGCAGGCCGACGAAGGCCAGGGTCAGCGACACCGGGGCGATGATCGCCAGCGTCTCCAGCGTCAATGGCACGGCCGGCAGGTGGAAGCCGGGCAAGGCCGTGGGCAGCTGGCCCATGTCGCCAACGGTGCGCACCGGCAGGTTCAGCGCGATGGCCACGGCGCTGAGCGCCAGGATCGCCACCAGCGACGAGGGGACCGCCTTGGTCAGGCGCGGGAACAGATAGATGATCGCCAGGCCCGCTCCGACCAGGGCGAAGGTCTGCCAGTTGCCGCCGATCAGCTGGGGCATCTGTGCGGCGAAGATCAGGATGGCCAGCGAATTGACGAAGCCGCTCATCACCGAGCGCGAGACGAACTTCACGTAGCGCCCCAGCCGCAGCATGCCGATGACGATCTGGATGACGCCGGTCAGCAGGCTGGCGGCGAACAGGTACTCGATCCCGTGGTCGCGCACGAGGCCGCCCATCAGCAGCGACATGGCCCCGGTGGCGGCCGAGATCATCGCCGGCCGGCCGCCGACGAAGGCGATGGTCATGGCGATGACGAACGAGGCGTAGAGCGTCACGGCCGGATCGACGCCGGCGATGAAGGCGAAGGCCAGGGCCTCGGGGATCAGGGCCAGGGCGACGACCGTGCCGGCCAGCAGGTCGCGGCCAGGATTGGCGAGCCATTGCTGGCGCGTCTTGGCGAGGAAGCTCATGGGATCTGTCTTGCGTGGTGCGACGAGACGGGCGCCGCGAAGGTTTCCCGAGGGATCGGCGCCCGGGGTAGCCATCCGGCGGGACCGGATCCGTTGTGCGGCCTGCTGATGCCGCATCCGGCGGCGCGGGGCAAGCACCCCGTCCGCGAACTATTTTTCCGTCGATGGTGGCCCAACTTGCGGTTTCGTGCTCCGCCTGCGTCAAGCTTAGGGGGCCGGCGAGAAAGCACGCCCCGCTTTGGTGGATGGGGAGTGCGATGACGCGACACGTAGCGATGGCCGGGGCCGCCCTGGCGCTGGTGATGAGTTTCGGCGGCCAAGCGGCCTTCTCCGCGGAGATCACCCCGCCCGCACAGGCCTTCGCCCAGGATCCGGGCAGCGACTACTTCCTGGCCGACTACACCGCCTACGAGGCCTATCTGAAGACCCTGGCCGGCCAGTCGGACCGCATGAAGCTGGTCGACATCGGCAAGTCCGAGGAAGGCCGCACCCAGTGGGTGGCCATCGTCTCCTCGCCGGCGAACCTCGCCAAGCTCGACGAATACAAGACCGTCGCCCGCAAGCTGGCCAAGGGCGAAGTCAGCAAGGAAGAGGCCGAGAAGCTGGCCGCCACCGGCAAGGCCGTGGTCTGGATCGACGCGGGCATGCACGCCACCGAGACGGTGACCTCGCAGGGCCAGATCCAGGTGCTCTACCGGATGCTGACCAAGACCGATCCGGAAACGCTGCGCATCCTCGACGACGTCATCGTGCTGTTTGGCCACGACAATCCAGACGGCATGGAGCTGGTGTCCGACTGGTACATGCGCAATGCCGACCCGCAGAAGCGCGAGTACAACTCGATCCCGCGCCTCTATCAGAAGTACGTCGGCCACGATAACAACCGCGACAGCTTCATGTCGCAGATGTCCGAGACCACCAACGTCAACAAGGTGCTGTTCCGCGACTGGTATCCGCAGATCATCTACAACCAGCACCAGCCGGCCCCGAACGGCATGGTGGTGTTCGTGCCGCCGTTCCGCGACCCCTTCAACTACAACTACGACCCGCTGGTCATGACCTCGCTGCAGGAAGTCGGCATGGCCATGCACAGCCGCCTGGTGGCCGAAGACAAGCCGGGCTCGGGCGCCCGCAGCGCCGCCCCCTACTCGACCTGGCACAACGGCATGGAACGCTCCATCGCCTACTTCCACAACGCCGTGGGCCTGCTGACCGAGATCACCGGCTCGCCGACGCCGATGCCGCTGAACCTGGTGCCGGACGTGCAACTGCCCAACGGCGACCGCCCGATGCCGGCCCCGCCGCAGACCTGGCATCTGGCTCAGACGGTCGAGTACCAGTGGAGCCTGGACCGCGCGGTGATGGACTACGCCTCGCGCAACCGCGAGCGCATGCTGTTCAACATCTGGAAGATGGCCAGCAACTCGATCGCCAAGGGCAGCAAGGACAGCTGGACCATCACCCCGACCGAGATCGACGACCTGAAGGCCGCCGGCGCCAAGGTGAAGTTCGAGGGCCGCGTCACCGGTTCGCCGACCTCGGCCTCGGTGGATCCGTCGCTCTACAAGACCATCCTGCAGGCCCCGGAAAAGCGTGACCCGCGCGGCTACATCCTGACCGCCGACCAGGCCGACAAGCCGACAGTCGTGGCGTTCCTGAACGCCCTGATCAAGGCCGGCGTCGATGTCGACGAGGCCACCAAGCCCTTCACCGTGGCCGGCAAGACCTATCCGGCCGGATCCTACGTGGTGAAGACCGCCCAGGCCTATCGCCCGCACATCCTCGACATGTTCGAGCCGCAGGACCACCCGCACGACGCCGAGTATCCGGGCGGTCCGCCCAAGGCCCCCTACGACGTCACCGGCTACACCCTGGCCTACCAGACGGGCGTGAAGTTCGACCGCGTGCTCGACGGCTTCGACGGGCCGTTCCAGCGCGTGCCCGACCTGATCGCCGTCAAGCCGGGCGCCGTGAAGGGCTCGGGCAAGGCCGGCTGGCTGATCGACCACGCGCCCAACAACGCCTTCACCCTGACCAACCGCCTGCTGAAGGCCGGCGCGCAGGTCTCGTGGCTGAAGGACGGCGCCAAGGCCGGCAAGCAGAGCTTCGCCGCCGGGGCCATCTGGGTCCCCTACTCGCCCGCCGCCGCGCAGGTGATCGGCGCAGGCGTCAAGGAACTTGGCATCGACGCCTGGGCGGTCGGTTCGAAGCCGGGCGGCTCGGCCCTGCCGCTGAAGCCGATCCGCGTGGGCCTGGTCGACGTCTATGGCGGCTCGATGCCGTCGGGCTGGAACCGCTGGATGTTCGAGAAGTTCGAAGCGCCCTTCCAGGTGGTCTACCCGCAGCGCCTGGACGCCGGGGACCTGGCCAAGGACTTCGACGTGCTGGTGTTCGCCGACGGCGTGGTGCCCGCGCCCGCCGGCGGCCCGTTCCGCGCCGGCCGCGGCTATCCGCAGCCCAAGCCCGAGGACATCCCGGCCGACTATCATTCGTGGCTGGGCACGGTGACCGACGAGACCACCATCCCGCAACTCAAGGCCTTCGCCGAGAACGGCGGCACGGTGATCGCCATCGGCGCCTCCACGCGCCTGGCCACAGCCTTCGGCGCGCCGGTCGACGTGGCCACGGCCAAGACCGAGAACGGCAAGCTGGTGGGCCTGTCGACCAAGGAGCTCTACATCCCCGGCTCGGTGCTGCGGGCCAAGGTCGACGTCACCCAGCCGCTGGCCTACGGCATCCCGGCGGACGTCGACATCTTCTACGACCGCTCGCCGACCTTCACCCTGAAGTCGGACGCCAAGGGCGTTGCGCGCGTCTCGTGGTTTGATGCCGACAAGCCGCTGCGCAGCGGCTGGGCGGTCGGCCAGGAGCGCCTGAAGGACACCACGGCGATCCTCGACGTCGACGTGGGCAAGGGCAAGCTGTTCGTCATGGGCCCGGAGATCACCCAGCGGGCGCAGTCGTACGGGACCTTCAAGTTCCTGTTCAACGGCATGCTCTACGGGCCCGCGGTCAGCGCGGGGAAGTAAGGCTCAACCACCGTAAAACCCCCGCGAAGGCGGGGGCCCAGGTGCTTTATCGTCGAGCGCCACGCGTTTCAGAAAAGCCTGGGTCCCCGCCTTCGCGGGGATTTGACGGATGAGGATATGGAAAAGCCCCGGTCGCAGGACCGGGGCTTTTTCTTTTGCCCTTCTCCCTGGAGGGAGAAGGTGGCGGCCAAAGGCCGTCGGATGAGGGGTTAGGGACCGGAGACGGCGTGCCGGCACGACGGTCGACGCCGTCACCCCTCACCCTCCCACGCTTTGCGCGGGCCCCTCCCTCTCCCCTCCGGGAGAGGGTTTACCTGATAACCCGCGCCCCGGCGCCCTTCACCAAGGCCTCGACCTCCTTCAGGCGCACCATCGAGGTGTCGCCGGGGGTGGTCATGGCCAGGGCCGCGTGGGCCGCGCCGTAGTCGACGGCGGCCTGAGGACCCAGGTTCTCCATCAGCGCGTAGGCGAGGCCCGAGGCGAAGCCGTCGCCGCCGCCGATGCGGTCGTAGATGGCCAGGCCGTCACGCATCGGGGCTTCATAGAACGCCCCGTCGGCCCACAGGACGGCGCCGAAGTCGTTGACGCTGGCCGAGCGCACGGCCCGCAGGGTGGTGGCCAGGACCTTCAGGTTCGGGAAGGCCTTCACCGCCTGCGGAGCCAGGGTCTTGAAGTTGGCCGGGTTCGTGGGTTCGAGACCCTTCACCAGGCCATCGATCTCCATCCCCAGGCACACCACGAAGTCATGATCGTTGCCGATCATCACGTCGGTCATGGCGGCGATCTTGCGGTTCAGGGCCTGGGCGGCGTCGAGACCGCCGCGGTCCTTCCACAGCGAGGCGCGGTAGTTCTGGTCGAAGCTGACGATGACGCCGTGCTTCTTGGCGACCTCGAGGGCCTCCAGCACCACTTCGGCGGTGTTGGACGCCAGGGCGGTGAACACGCCGCCGGTGTGGAACCAGCGCACGCCTTCCTCGCCGAACAGTCGCTCCCAGTCGATCTCGCCGGGTCGCAGCTGCGAGGCGGCCGAGTTGGCGCGGTCCGAAACCCCCAGGGCCGGACGCACGCCGAAGCCGCGCTCGGTGAAGTTCAGGCCGACCCGGGTGTTGCGGCCCAGGCCGTCGAACTCGCGCCAGACCACGTGGGACATGTCCACGCCGCCCTGGCCGATCAGGTCCTGGACCAGCCAGCCCAGATCGCTGTCGGGCAGGGCCGTGGCGACGGTGGCGCGCTTGCCCCAGCACTTGCTCATGCCGCGGGCGAAATTGTACTCGCCGCCGCCTTCCCAGACCTGGAACTGGCGGGCGTTGCGCACCCGCCCGTCGCCGGGATCGAGCCTCAGCATCACCTCGCCGAGGGCCGCGCAGTCCCAGCGGGTCTCCGACGCCGGGCGAAGCTTAAGGATCGGGTCGCTCATCAGGCCTTGCCGCGCACCTTGGCGATCAGGTCGACCGTCTCGCGCACCTTCTTGGAGATGCCGGCGTAGTCCTTGGCGTCGAGGGCTTCCTGGGTGATCAGCTTGGAGCCCATGCCGGCGGCGACGATGCCCGCGCCGAACCACTTCTTGATCGAGGCCTCGTCCGGATCGACGCCGCCCGTCGGCATGATCTTGGTCCAGGGCATCGGGCCCATCACGGCCTTGATGAAGTCCGGGCCGCCGACCGACGAGCCGGGGAACACCTTGACGATCTCGCAGCCCAGTTCCTGGGCGTAGGAGATCTCGGTCGCCGAGCCGCAGCCGGGGCTGTAGGGGATCATGCGGCGGTTGCAGAGCTTGGCCACGTCGGCGTTGACGATCGGGCTGACCATGAACTTGGCGCCGTTGGCGATGTAGAGACCGGCGGTCGGCGCGTCGACGATCGAGCCGACGCCCATGATCACGCGCGGATCGGCCGAGGCGAAGTGCTTGGTCACTTCGTAGAAGACGTTGGCGGCGAAATCGCCGCGGTTGGTGAACTCGATGCAGGGCGCGCCGCCGTCGGCGCAGGCCTGGATGACGTTCTTACAGATCTCGACGTCCGGGTGGTAGAACACCGGCACCACGCCTTGGGTCTCAAGGGCCTGCAGCACCGCCATACGGTTCTTCAGCATTCTCGTACTCCTCCCGGAAAGGGCCGTTCTTGCGCGAGGCGCCGCCGTGGCGCGCCGCGCGTGGAAGATCTGTTCGGGCGATCCCTTAGCCCGCGCGCGCGACTTGCGCCACAGCGCGTGGCTGCCGCCGCGTCACTTTCCGCGAGCCCCCTGCTCCCGGCGAAATAAAGGGCGCCGAGCCAAGGCCCGGCGCGCACCCCAAGGTAAAATGAAGGGCGTCGAGCTAAAGCTCGACGCCCTGGAAAAGTTTGCGCAGGAGCGAACTCAAAGAGCCGCAGGACGCCGGGCCGGGGGAGCCGACCCAAAACGTCATGACACCGGTAGCAAAAAGAGCTCGGCTCGCTTTGTCACCGGTGTCATAGACAGATAAGCGCAGTTTCTGCATTTGAGCAAGCCTGTAGAAAACGTCGCTCGGGGACCGTCGGCGTTTTTGACGGGCGCGCGGATTTATCCCGCGCGCCGCGCCCTTCCCGGCTCAGCCGGTGTTGCGCAGGCCCGCGGCGATGCCGGCCACGGTGAGCTGGATGGCCAGGCGCACGTCCTCGGCCTGCTCGCCGCCGCGACGGCGGGCCAGCAGCTCCAGTTGCAGGTGGTTCAGCGGATCGACCGAGTGGCCGGCCAGGGCCACCGACTCGGCCAGCTCCGGCTGGTTGTCGAGCAGGCTGGCGCCGCCGCGGATCGCCAGGGCGATCTCGGTGGCCTTGTCATGCTCGCGCTTGATGGTCTCGAAGATGCGCTGGGCGTTGGCCTGGTCGGGCGACAGGGCCACGTAGCGGGCGGCGATGCCCATGTGGCTCTGGGCCAGGGCCAGCTCCATGTTCGACAGCAGCGAGGCGAAGAAGTCGAAGTCGCCGGCCAGGTCCTGCAACTGGCCCGTCGACAGGGTCGCGCGCTCGACGCCCGAGGCGAAACCGTACCAGCCCGGCAGCATGAAGCGGGCCTGCGACCACGAGAACACCCACGGGATGGCCCGCAGGTCCTCGATCTTGCGGCTGGCGGTGCGCGAGGCGGGGCGGCTGCCGATGTTGAGGCCGACGATCTCGCCGATCGGGGTGGCCGACCAGAAGAAGTCCTCGAAGGCCGGATCGTCGTAGACCAGCGCGCGGTAGCCCTCGAACGAGGCCTGGGCCAGGGCGGTCATCGCGGTCTCGACCTTGGGATCGGGGCGATTGACGTCACGCTGGCTGGACTGGACCACGGCGGCGGCCAGGCCGTCGAGGTTGCGGCGGGCCGTGGGTTGGTCGCCAAAGCGGCGGGCGATCATCTCGCCCTGCTCGGTCATGCGGATGCGCCCCTGGACGGTGCCGGCCGGCTGGGCCAGCACGGCCTCGGCGGCGGGACCACCGCCGCGCCCGACGCTGCCGCCGCGACCGTGGAACAGCTGGATGCCCACGCCCATGCGGTCAGCCTCGAACGCCAGGGCCGAGGCCCCGCGCGCCACGCCCCGACGCGAGGCGACATAGCCGCCGTCCTTGTTGCTGTCGGAGTAGCCGAGCATGATCTCCTGCACCGGCCGGTCGCCCAGGATGGTGCGGCTGATCGGCAGTTCCAGCCACTGGCGCAGCACGCGCGGGCCGTTCTCCAGGTCCTCGATGGTCTCGAACAGCGGGGCGATCTTCAGCGACGAGCGCGGCGCGGCGCCGCCCCAGACCAGGCCGACCTGCTTGAGCAGGACCAGCGGCTCGAGGATGTCCGACAGGGTGGCCGACTTGGAGATGATGTAGGCGCCGATGCAGGCGTGGCCGTAGTCGCGCACGGCCTGGGCGGCGGCTTCCATCGTGGCCAGTTCCTTGGCCGTCTCCTCGCCATAGGCAGTGAACGGCGAGACCAGGGGCCGCTGGTGCGACAGCTCCTCGATCAGCAGCTTGGAGCGGGCCTCCTCGTCGAGATCGAGATAGCGCACGCCAGAGCCCGAGCGCTGATA
Source organism: Caulobacter sp. CCNWLW153 (assembly GCF_036889365.1). Lineage (NCBI taxonomy): Bacteria > Pseudomonadati > Pseudomonadota > Alphaproteobacteria > Caulobacterales > Caulobacteraceae > Caulobacter > Caulobacter sp. CCNWLW153. The sequence continues at coordinate 201,279 of NZ_JBAKFV010000009.1, read as the reverse complement.
GAGCTCGTGGATGGTGCGTTCATGGACGTCGGCGTTCTGGCGCAGGTCCAGGCTCATCAGGTGGAAGCCGCAGGCCCTGGCGACGGCGACCAGGGTGCGAAGGGCCGAACCGACCAGGCGCTCGCCGCCGTTGGCTTCCAGCGACTCGATGATGATCTGCAGGTCGGCGACGAAGGCGTCGGGGTGGGCGTAGGGCTCCACGTCCGTGCGGCTGGTGGCGTAGGCCACCCACTGGCCGGTCAGCTTCTGCGACACGGCGGTGAGGCGGTCGAAGATCAGCTCCAGGGCTAGGCGGTAAGGCTCATCGAGGCGATGCACCGACGGGTCCTTGGCCTGGGAGGCCAGGGCCAGCAGTTCGTCCGACACCGGGGTGTAGGCGGTCGAGACGGCGAGGTTCGACCACAGCTTGCGCACCTCGCCGGCGTACCAGTCGAGGATCACCCGCGATTGCGACGAGAGGGCCAGCTTCAGGGTGTCGCCGTTGACGCCGGGGTGGCCGTCGCGGTCGCCGCCCAGCCACGAGCCCATCTTCAGGAGCGGCGCGATGTGGCCGTGGCTGCCGATCTTGCCCGACCATTCCTCGTAGAGGTCGACCATGGCCGGCAGGATCGAGGTGCGGACGATCGACAGGGCGTTGCGGATCTCGTCCTTCACGGTGATCCGCTCGGGCCGATAGAGGCGCGTGCGCCACATCAGGGCGATCTCGCGGAACAGGCGCTCGCGGATGTCGGCTTCCAGGTCGGCCGGCAGGTGGTGGCGGCGCAGGGTCATCAGGCGCGAGATCTCGGTCTCGCGGTCGACCATGCTGCGACGGCGCACTTCGGTCGGGTGGGCGGTCAGCACCGGCACCACGTTCATGGCGGCGAAGATCTTGGCCAGTTCCGCGTCGGTCTTGCCCGAGGCCTTCAGGGCCGCGACGGCGTCGACCAGGGTGCGGGCGCGCTCGTCGCCGGGACGGGCGTCGGCCTCGGCGTGGCGGCGGCGGCCGGCGACGTCCTCGCCGATGTTGGCCAGCAGCGAGTGGCTGGCGAAAGCCCGCGCCAGGAACACGGCCTGGTCGTTGGAGAGGCCTTCGAACAGGTGGTCCAGACCCGGGGCCTCGCCCGCCTCGGTCTCGTGCGCGGCGGCCTTGCGGGCTTTGCTGACCAGGCCGGCGGCGTCCTCCCCTTCCAGATAGGCGATGGCCTCGATGAGGAGGTCGCCCAGCAGGTTGGCGTTCTGCCGCACGTCGCGGCTGGTGGGACGGCTGGCGCCGAGGGAGAGGGCCGAGTCGCGCATGCGCATGCTCCATCACCGCCGTCAGGGAGAACGGCGGATCGTCGGGACTGTAAGAACAGATCTAACGGTTCTCGCGTTCAGCCCGGCCCGGTCGAACGCTGTGCGGGCTCTACAGCCCTTCTTCGCCCGGGGGAAGCCGGGCGGCTCAATGGTTGCGCTACCATCGTTCGGCGGCGCGCTTTTTATGCGTGAGCTGAACGGATAGCCCTGCTTCCTGAAACGAAAATCCCCGCGAAGTCGCCTTCGCGGGGATCATGCGGCTTGGTGACGGCCCGGGGGCCGACGGCCTTAGCGGGCCAGCCAGCCGCCGTCGACCGGCAGGGTCACGCCCTGAACGTAGTCGGCGGCCGACGAGGCCAGGAACACCGCGGCGCCGCCCAGGTCTTCCGGGCGCCCCCAGCGACCGGCCGGGATGCGGGCCAGGATCGAGGCGTTGCGGTCGGCGTCGGCGCGCAGGGCCTCGGTGTTGTTGGTGTCGAAATAGCCCGGCGCGATGGCGTTGACGTTGATGCCCTTGGTCGCCCACTCGTTGGCCAGGATCTTGGTCAGGCCGGCCAGGCCCGATTTGGCGGCCGTGTACGACGGCACGCGGATGCCGCCCTGGAAGGACAGCAGGCTGGCGATGTTGATCACCTTGGCGCCGGTCCCTTGCGCCAGGGCCTGCTTGGCGAAGGCCTGGGTCAGGAAGAAGACGACCTTGAGGTTGGTGTCGATCACCGCATCCCAGTCGGCTTCCGAGAATTCGATCGAGTCGGCGCGGCGGATGATGCCGGCATTGTTGACGAGGATGTCGACCTTGCCGAGGGCGGCGACGGTTTCGTCGATCACGCGCTGGACAGGCTCGGTGGTCGAGAAGTCGGCCTTGATCGACACGAACTTGCGGCCCAGCGCCTCGACGGCGGCCTTCGTCTCGGTCGGTTCGCTGCGGCCCGCGGCGGCGATGTCGGCGCCGGCCTGAGCGAGCGCGATGGCGATCCCCTGCCCGATGCCGGTGTTGGCGCCGGTGACGAGCGCGACCTTGCCTTCGAGGCTGAACGGATTGGCCATGGTGCTTAGTTTCCTGAATCCCAAAGTGTCATCATCCCGGACGGCCTAAGGCCGATCCGGGACCCAGGGGCCGGCGCACTGCGGCTGCCCCTGGATCCCGGCTCTACGCTGCGCTTCGGCCGGGATGACGGCCGAAGGAACGCGGGCGGCGTGTTACGCCTACTTCAGCTGGCAGATGTCCAGCACGTTCATGTCGGTGTAGTCGAGGTTCTCGCCGCCCATCGCCCAGATGAAGGTGTAGTTGGCGGTGCCCGAACCCATGTGGATCGACCACGGCGGGCTCATGACGGCCTCTTCGTTGGCGATCACGATGTGACGCATCTCGTCCGGCTCGCCCATGTAGTGGAACACGCGGTCGTTCTCGCCCAGGCCGAAGTAGAAGTAGGCTTCCGAACGACGATCGTGCAGGTGGGGCGGCATGGTGTTCCAGACGCTGCCCGGCTTCAGGACGGTCATGCCCAGCAGCAGCTGAGCCGACTTGCAGGTGGTCGGCACGATGTACTGGTAGATGGTGCGCTCGTTGCTGGTCTCGAGAGCGCCGCGCTCCAGCGGGATGGCGTCGGCGAAGGCCAGCTTCTTGGTTTCGAACGAAGCGTGGGCCGGCAAGCTGACCAGGTAGAAGCGAGCGGCTTCGCCGCCCGTGCCTTCGAAGGTCACGTCCTTGGCGCCCATGGTGACGTACAGGCCGTCACGCGGAACGATGTCGTAGACGACGCCGTCGACGGTGATCTTGCCGGTGGTCTCGCCGACGTTGATCACGCCCAGTTCGCGGCGCTCCAGGAAGGGGTGGCCGGCGGCCGAGGCGGGCTCGGTCTGGTCGGGCAGCTTCACGGCGGCGCTGGCGACGACGCCGCCGACGACGAAGCGTTCGGCGTGGTTGTAGTTCAGGACGATCTCGCCTTCGACGAAGAGGTCCTGCATCAGGTAGCGGTCGCGCAGGTCGTCGTTGCTGACGGCGAACATCATGTCCGGATGGGTGGCGTGGTAGGTCTTGGCGAACATCGAGTTTACTCCGGAAGTGGTGTTCTTATTCGGCAGCGAGCGCCGGGGCCGGTAGCGGCCGCGGCTGATCGAGCTTGTAGGCCTTCTTAGGCAGATTGTACGTCAGGTCTACGATGAGCTCCTGAGCTTCCACCAAATCCATGCGGTGCTCGCTCACCATGCGCGCCAGGAAGGCGCTGTCGACGCGACGGGCGACATCGTGGCGAGCGGGAATCGACAGGAAGGCGCGGGTGTCGTCGTTGAAGCCGACGGTGTTGTAGAAGCCGGCGGTCTCGGTGACCTGCTCGCGGAAGCGCATCATGCCTTCCGGGCTGTCGTGGAACCACCAGGAGGGGCCAAGCTTCAGCACCGGATAGTGGCCGGCCAGCGGGGCCAGCTCGCGGCTGTAGGTCGTCTCGTCCAGGGTGAACAGGATCACCGACAGGCGCTTGTCGTTGCCGAGGCGCGTCAGCAGCGGCTTCAGCGCATCGACATATTCCGTGCGCATCGGAATGTCGGCGCCCTTGTCGCGGCCGTGCGATTCCAGCAGGCCGACATTGTGGTTGCGGTGCGAGCCGGGGTGGATCTGCATCACTAGGCCGTCCTCGAGGCTCATCTTGGCCATCTCGGTCAGCATCTGGGCGCGGAACAGCTCGGCCTTCTCCGGCGTGACGTTGCCCTTCACTAGGTCGGCGAACAGGGCTTCGGTCTCGGCTTCCGACAGGTCGGCGGTGGCGGCGGTCGGGTGGCCGTGGTCGGACGAGGTGGCGCCGGCCTCGATAAAGGCCTGGCGACGCAGGCGGTGGGCTTCGAGATAGCCCTTCCAGCTGTAGACGTCCTGGCCCGAGATCTCGGCGAAGCGCTCGAAGGCGCGCGGGCTGCGCTCGTCCTCGAAGTCGATGACCGCGTCGGGACGATAGGCGGTGATGACGTGGCCGCCCCAGCCGCTCTCGCGGATGGCCTTGTGGTGCTTCAGCGGATCGTGCGGCCCCTCGGTGGTGGCCAGGGTCTCGATGTTGAAGCGGTCGAACAGGGCGCGCGGACGGAAGGCGTCGGTGGCCAGGGCCTCGTTGATGCCGTCGAAATAGGCGTCGGCGTTGTCCTCGCCCAGGAACTCGGTGAAGCCGAACACCTTGCTGAACACGTGGTTCAGCCAGATCCACGACGGCGTGCCGCGGAAGAGATGGAAGTTCTGGGCGAACAGCTTCCAAGCCGCGCGCGGATCGGTGGCCGGCACGCCGGACTTGCGCGGCACCTTCAGGTCGTCCAGCGCCACGCCCTGGCTGTAGAGCATGCGGAAGACGTAGTGGTCGGGCGCCAGCAGCAGGTCGGTGGCGTCGCGGAACGGCTCGTTGGTGGCGAACCAGGCCGGGTCGGTGTGGCCGTGCGGGCTGATGATTGGCAGGGCCGCGACCGTCGAATAGAGCTCACGGGCGATGCCGCGGACGGTGGGATCGGCCGGGAACAGGCGATCGTCGTGCAAAATCAGGGGCCGGGCCATGGCGTGTCTCCTCGTCCCTTCGCCGGCGGCTGCTAGCTGGCCGCTTCGTGGCGCTTGGTAACCGGTGTCAAAGTTCGGTGCAAGGTGCAGGGCGCGCGGCGCACCCTACACTTTCTTCGGTGACGAGGAAGACTCGCGCACCACGAGATAGGGGATGGTCTTGGCCGGATCGCCCGGCTCGTAGCCATCGCGGGCGATCAGCTTCTCGGCCGCCATGCGGCCCACTTCCCGCGTCGGGATGTGGATCGTGGTCAGCGGCGGCCAGACGGCCTGGGCGATCTGGAAGTCGTCGAAGCCGACCACGGTCAGGTCCTCGGGCACCGTCAGGCCGGCGCGGCGAGCGGCCTGCAGCACGCCGGCGGCCATTTCGTCGTTGCCGGCGAAGATGGCGGTCGGACGCGGGGTCTTAGCCAGCAGCGCCTCGCCGCAGGCCAGGCCCGATTCGAAGGTATAGGCGCCCTGCACCACGTAGTCGGGATGGAGCTTCACACCGGCTTTTGTCAGCGCGTCCTCGAAGCCCCCTCGCCGCTCGTGCGACGACCGGAAGCTGGGCAGGCCGGTGATGAAGCCGATGCGCTCGTGGCCCAGACCCACCAGGTGCTCGCCCATGGCCTGGGCGCCCAGCCGGTCGTGACCGACGATCATGTGCTCTTCCTCGTCGAGCGGCACCGAGGCGATGCGGATGTACTCGCAGCCGATGTCGCGCAGCAGGTCGGCGACGCGCTCGTCCTCGGACACCGACGGCGGCAGGATCACGCCGAACAGCTTCTGCCGCTCGATGAACATCCGCACGTCCTGCAGGAAGGTGGGGCTGGAGCGGTCGCACGGATGGACCACCAGCTCGAAACCCGAACCGCGCATGCCGTCCAGGAGGCCCAGCTGCATGTTCACGACGTACTGCGGGTTGGGGTTGTCGTAGATCATGCCGATCAGGAACGAGCGGCGGAAGGCCAGGCCCCGGGCCTGGGGATCGGGGGCGTAGCCCCACTCGGCGATCACCGTCTCGATCCGCACCCGCGTCTCTTCGCGGACGAACGGCGACTGGTTGATCACGCGCGAGACGGTCTTCTTGGAGACCCCCGCCAGGCGGGCGATGTCGTTGATGGTGGCGCGGCGTCGACCGCTTTCCAGCGCGGCGTTCACATCCGACTCGTCGGCGGACTTGTTGGGCGTCTTTGACGAGGTCACGGCGTTTCCATGCGGCGGGCGTTCTTTTCTTTTGTCATACTCCAGCGTCGAAAGCGTAGCCAATCTGCGGCTAAAAGCGCGCTGGCGAAGCTCTTGACACCGGTTTCCACTCCCTTAGGACCGGATGGCAACACAAAAAGTCGCAAAGACAAAGACCCCAGATGAGCGAAACGGCCACCTTTCCCGGCGAATCGATCCACGGCGTCGATCCGCGCGACCACGTCGCCACCGCCCTGCGCCCCCTGGCGGCGGGCGAGACCGTCGACCTGCACGGCCAGCAGATCCTGGTGCGGAGCGACATTCCCAAGGGCCACAAGATCGCCGTGCGCGCGGCCGCCAAGGGCGACGACGTGCTGAAGTACGGCTGGCCGATCGGCCGGGCCGTCAGCGACATCGCCGTCGGCGACCACGTGCACGTCCACAATGTCGAGACGCGCCTTTCCGGCGTCGAAGGCTACGCCTACGCGCCGACTGGGACCGACAACACCGAGGTCGTGGGCGAGCGCAGCTTCCTGGGCTATCGCCGCAAAAACGGCCGGGTCGGCACGCGCAACGAGATCTGGGTGCTGTGCACCGTCGGCTGCGTGGCCAACACCGCCCGCCGCATCGCCGAGAAGGCCAACGCCCGCTTCGCCGGCCGCGTCGACGGCGTCTTCGCCTTCCCCCATCCGTTCGGCTGCTCGCAGCTGGGCGACGATCTTTCCCACACCCGCCAGCTGATCGCGGGCCTGGCCGCCCACCCCAACGCCGGCGGCGTGCTGATCCTGGGGCTGGGCTGCGAGAACAACCAGCTCAAAGCCCTCCTCGACAGCGCCCCGGACCTGGACCCCGAACGCCTGCGCTCGTTCACCACCCAGTTCGTCGAGGACGAGTACGAACAGGGGCTGGAGGCCATCGAGGCGCTCATCGAGATCGCCGAGAAGGACAAGCGCGAGCCCGCCCCGATCTCCGAGCTGGTGGTGGGCCTCAAGTGCGGCGGTTCGGACGGCTTCTCGGGCGTGACCGCCAATCCGCTGGTCGGCCGCATCGCCGACAAGGTGGCCGCGGCCGGCGGCACCCCGGTGCTGACCGAGATCCCCGAGGTGTTCGGCGCCGAGAACGTGCTGCTGCAAAGGGCTGCAAGCCGCGAGATTTTCGACGAGGCCGTCGAGGTGATCGACGACTTCAAACGCTACTTCATCGACAACCACCAGCCCATCTACGAGAACCCCTCGCCCGGCAACATCGCCGGCGGCATCACCACCCTGGAGGAGAAATCCCTGGGCGCGGTGCAGAAGGGCGGCCGCGCGCCGCTGGTCGAGGTGCTGCGCTATGGCGAGCGGGTGGGTCCGCACGGGCTGACCTTGCTCGAAGCGCCCGGCAACGACGCGGTATCGTCCACGGCCCTGACGGCGGCCGGCGCAACGGTCATACTGTTCACCACCGGCCGCGGCACGCCGCTGGGCTTCCCCGCCCCGACCCTGAAGATCGCCTCCAACAGCGCCCTGGCCGCCCGCAAGCCGTCGTGGATCGACTTCGACGCCGGCGTGGTGCTGGACGGCCAGACCATGGACCAGGCGGCGGACGCGCTGCTCGACCTGGTGGTCGCCACCGCCTCGGGCCAGGAGACCAAGGCCGAGCGCAACGGCGAGCGCGAGATCGCCATCTGGAAGTCGGGGGTTACGCTCTAGGCTCGTTCCGCCTTGGCCGGCAGCCGCGCGCCGACGAAGTCGGCGAGGCAGGCGGCGGCGGGATGGCCGCGGTTGCACAGCGTGATCGTCGTGAAGTCCGGGAAGACCGCCAGGTCGCCGTTGATCCCGGGCGCGGCGCCGCCATGACCGTAGTAGCGCAGGCCGTTGCGCTCACGGATCGGAAAGCCGAGACCCCAGTGCGCGCTTCCGGCGACCACCAGCGGCTGGGTCATGGCCCGTAGCGTCTCGGAACGCACGAGCTTGCCCGCCCGCAGGGCGACCACGAAGGCGTGCAGGTCGTCGACGGTCGAATAGGCCCCGCCAGCCGGCAGGCCGACATAGGGGCCCAGCGGCTTCAGGCCGGTGGCGCGCGCGCCGGTATAGGCGGCGGCCGTGGTCCCGGCATGGTCCGCGCTCAACGAGGTCGCCGTCATGGCCGCCGGCTCGAAGACCGCCGCCTTGACCAGCGCCGCATAGGGCCGGCCGCCGACACGCTCCAGGATCCGCCCCAGCAGCACGAACCCGTAGTTGCTGTAGCCCCACCGCGAGCCCGGCTCGAACAGCGGATCGCGGCCGCCGTACATCGCCACCAGGTCGGCCGGCTCGGCGCTGGCGCCGGCGCCGGCGCGCCCGTCATAGCCGGGACCGAAGATGTCGCCGGTTCCGCCGGTATGGGTCAGCAGATGGCGAACGGTGACGCGATCGGCGATGGCGGCGTTGGGATAGTCGGGAAGACAGGCCCGGATCGGCGCGTCCAGCGTGACGATCCCCGTCTCGACCATCCGCATGACGGCGACGGCGGTGAACATCTTGCCCATCGAGCCGATGCAGAAGCGCACGTCCGGGCGATTGGGCGTCCGCGCGGCCTCGTCCGCCAGGCCGCGCGCTTCGCGCAGCAGGACGCGCTCACCCCGGGCGACCAGCACGGCGCCGTTGAAACGGCCGGCCAGCCCCTCGCCCTCGATCTTCTCGCGGGCGGCTTTCAGCGCCATCGCCTCGCTCAAGCGAGGAATCGCCTCGCCGACCGGCGCGCCGGCGAAGGCGATGTCGTCAAGGCGCTGGTCGCCCGACGCCTGCAGGGTGAGGCGCGAACGCCGGTCCCAGGCCCGGTCCCGGACCAGGGCGGTGATGCTGCCCGCCGTCGCCGTCTCGACCGCGATCAGGTCGAACCCGCCGCTGATCTCCCGCACGGAAAGGTCGTCGTCGAGATAGGGAACGACGCTTGGAGCCGTGCGGGTCACAAAGGCCTGATAGACGACGAGGTCGGCGTCGTTGAAGGCCGCCAGCCAGCGCTTCAGCCACGACCGCATGCGATCGGCCTCGCCGCCGGCCTGGGCCCGCGCGACGCCGGACGACGTCGCCGCTCCGGCGACCCCAGCCACGAACTCCCGACGGCGCATGCTGCCTCCCCTGCCCCGAAATCGCTTGCGCCGAATCGTTGTAACTAGTTACGATGAGAGTCAATGACCGAACCGCTCGACCCTCCCTCCGACTTCAGCAAAGGCAGCGGCGCGGCCGCCATAGGCGCGCGCCTGCGCCGGCTGTCCGAGCGGATCGACCGCGACGCCGCCCGGCTCTACCAGGAAAGCGGGGAAGCGTTCGAACAGCGCTGGTACGGCGTCGTCCAGTTGCTTAGCCGCCAGGACGCGCTGTCGGTCGGCGACCTGTCGGCGGCGCTCGGCGTCAGCCACGCCTCGATCAGCCAGATCCGCGACGGCCTGGCCAAGGCCGGCCTGATAGCCTGGGAAATCGACGCCAAGAACGCCCGCCTGCGCCGACTGCGCCTGACGCCGAAAGGGCGAGACCTGGCGGCTCGCCTGGCGCCGCTGTGGGCCGCCCTGAACGCGGCGGCCATCGATCTGAACGACGAAGCGGCCGACGCCCTGGCCGCGATCGAGCGCCTCGAAGCGGCGCTGGCCGGGACCTCGCTCTACGACCGGGTCAGGGCCAGGCTCGACTAGCCGGAGAGGCCGCTCACTTGGCCTCGGCGATCTCGTACATCAGGTCGACATAGCTCATCGTGCCGCCGACCAGGCCCTGCACCTTCGGATTGCTGCTCTCGATCACGTAGTACTCGTTGGGCGCATGGGCGCCGCTGCCGTGCCCCAGGCCGAACTGGCCCGCCGGCAGGCTGACCGGCGGCGAGGTGAACACCGTGCCCGGCCACGAGCCGGCCAGGCGCGGATAGAGCGTCGCCGGCGCGCCCAGGCGCTTGTAGCTGGCCAACTGGGCGCGGATCAGGCGGCTGTCCTCCGGCGTCTCGGTGGGGTCGTAGCCGCCGCTGACCTTGATCTCGACGTCGTTGAAGCCGCGCTTGTCGAGATGGGCGCGGATCTTGGCCACCGCGTCGTCCATGGTCATGTTCGGCACCAGGCGCAGGTCGATCTTGGCCACGGCGCGGCCGGGCAGCACGGTCTTGCCGCCGGGACCGGTATAGCCCGAGACGAGGCCCTCGATGTTGATCGTCGGCTGCGAGGCCAGGCGCTCCAGCGCCTTCTCCCACGGCAGGTCGTCGATCCAGCGGTCGACGCCGAGCGCCTTCTTGGCGTCGGCCTCGGTCATGCGCTGGGCCGCCAGCGAGATCAGCTCCTTCTCGCGGGCGGTCAGCGGCCGGACCTTCTCGAAATAGCCGTCGACGGCGGGCGTGTTGCCATCGGGCGTGACCAGGGTGGTCAGCGCCTGAACCAGCCGCCAGGCGGGACTGTCGACGCGGGCCTTCTCGCTGGAATGGATGTCGGTCTTGGGACCCCTGCCCCATTTCTCGCCGCTGGCGACCAGTTCGAACTCGACGACGCCCTTGGCGCCCAGGTTGACGCTGACGCCGCCGTTGCTGGGGCTCTGCCAGCCGGCCGGGATGATCACGCCCTCGCACTTCTTGAGGGCCGCCAGCACGTGGGGCCGAGTGACGATCTGGCGGAAATGCGGGCTGCCGATCTCCTCCTCGCCCTCGCAGACCAGGACGAGGTTCACCGGCGGCTTCTTGCCCGCGGCGCGGATGGCGTGCAGCGCGGCCAGCAGCGAGGCCTGCGGCCCCTTCTGGTTCACCGCCCCGCGCCCGACGATCACCTTGCCGAAGCCGGGCTTGTCGACGATGCGCGCTTCAAGCGGCGGCGAGCTCCATTCGGCCGGGTCGTACTGCTTGACGTCGTACATGAAGTAGATCGCCAGCCAGCGCCTGGCGCCGACGTCGAGCACGCCGAACACGCCCGGCGCGCCGTCGGTCGGGATCTTCTCGACGCTCGTGAAGCCGGCGTCGCGGGCCAGGGCCGCCATGTAGTCGGCGCCCTTGTCCATGTCGCGGTTCTCGGCGGCGATCGACGGCAGCGCGATCCAGTCCTGGATGCGCTTGACCGAGACGTCGTAGCCGGCCTCGGCGGCCTTGCGGATCGCCGCCATGTCAGCCTCGCGCGCGGACGGCTTGGCGGCGGCCAGGCCGGGGGCCAACAGGGTGGCGGCGGCCGCGCCGGTCATCAGCGCGCGGCGGCTAGGAGCGTCGGACATCGTCTTCCCCACGAAACTCTGCGTGGAGAGGATAGGAGGCTACGACTCACCGGGGAGCAAGACGCCCGACCGCGCTTCAGCCGCGGCCGCGCACCCAGGGCATGATGCGGTCCTGCACGGGCTGGTCGACATAGGTGTGGAACAGCCAGGCCGCGCCGATGGCCAGCGGGAAGCCGGCCAGCCACATCAGCCATTGCCAGCCGATGCCGATCGGCACGGTGTCGATCAGCTTGTGAACGGCGCTCCAGTAGATCACGCCCACGAGGATGTGGGTGATGAACAGGGCGAACGAGAGCTTGGCGCCCTCCTCGATCCAGGCCTTGGGATGCTTCACCGGCAGGCGGCCGGCGCCGAGGATGATGGCGGCCAGGCAGGTCAGGCTGGGCAGGTCGAAGCGGCCGATCATCTGCAGGATGACCAGGCCAGCGCAGCCCAGCGTCAGCAGGACCTTGGCCGCCTTCTCGGTCGGCCAGGACAGCTCGACCGCCCGCGCCAGGCAAAGACCCAGCAGGAACAGCGGGATGGCGCGCAGCACGCCTATGCGCAGCGGCAGGTCGGAAAGGCCGATCGGGACCTCGGCGAAACCGAAGCCTTTGGTGCTGCGGGCGGCGATGTCGAACAGCGCCACGACCACGGCGGCCAGCACGATGGGCAGCCAGGGCCGGCGCGTGGCGCTGGCGGCGCGCCAGAACCAGGGGAACAGGGCGTAGCAGACGATCAGCGCCGACAGCGACCAGCTGGGCAGGTTCCAGCCGTCGCTGTTGAAGCCCCAGGCGTGCATCAGCATGGCCTGCAGCGGCAACTGGTCCCAGGCGAAGCGCGAGGGCTTGTGGGCGTCGGTGCCGACCAGGTTCAGGGCGAAGACGAGGCCGGCCATGGCGGCCAGCACCATCAGGTGGCCCGGCCAGACGCGGGCGGCGCGGCGCAGCCAGAACTGGAAGTGGGTGATGCGGCCGGAGATGGCCGACGGTCCGTAGGCGCGGCCAAGCACATAGCCCGAAAGCATCAGGAAGAAGTCGGTGGCCAGATAGCCCCGCGCGAACACCGGATGGAACCGCTCGATCCGCAACGGGCTCTCGGCGCCGAAGTGGTAGACCACGATCAGCAGTGCGGCCAGCAGGCGCAGCAGGTCCAGGGCGCCGCCACGGGTGGCCGGACGGGACGAATGGCCGACGGGTGACGCGACCGGGGCGGCGGATCCCGACGGGGACGCGGCCGACTCCGAGGATGACTGGGACGTGCTCACGAGGGGAGGCCTTAACAAAGCCGAGCCGCCGGGGGAAGCGGCGGAAGGTCGCGCTGGGCCATGCTTGACCACCGAGGTGCGAGCGCCCATCTGTAACTGCACAAGTTTCTATTCGGATATCGCCGCCATGACCCGCATGCCCGTCCTCTTCATCGGCCACGGCTCGCCGATGAACGCCATCGAGGACAACGCCTGGAGCCGCGCCTGGGCGCAGCTGGGCCGCGACCTGCCGCGCCCCAAGGCCGTGCTCATGGTCAGCGCCCACTGGGAGACCATGGGCGGCACGGCGCTGAGCGCTTCGGAGCGGCCCGAGACCATCCACGATTTCGGCGGCTTCCCCCAAGCGCTGTTCGACGTGCAGTACCGGGCGCCGGGCGATCCGGCCCTGGCGCAGCGCGCGGCCGACCTGCTGGCGCCGCAGCGGACCGTGCAGCACCCGACCCGCGGCCTCGACCACGGCGCCTGGAGCGTGCTGCTGCCGATGTATCCCGACGCCGACGCGCCGGTGGTGCAGCTCAGCATCGACCGCGGCCAGCCCAACGCCTGGCACTACGAGGCCGGCCGCAGGCTGGCGGCCCTGCGCGACGAGGGCGTGCTGATCATCGGCAGCGGCGACATCGTCCACAACCTGCGGGCCGTGAACTTCCGCACCGGCGAGACCCCCGACTGGGCGCCGCGCTTCAACGAGCGCGCCAAGGCCCTGATCGCGGCGGGCGACCACCAGCCGCTGATCGACTGGGAAAGCCTGGGTCCGGACGCGGCGCTGTCGATCAACAGCGCCGAGCACTACCTGCCCCTGCTCTACGTGCTGGGCGCGCAAGCGCCGGGCGAGTCGGTGTCGTTCTTCGCCGACGACGTGTTCGCGGCGATCTCGATGACGGGCGTGCAGGTGGGGTGAGGGCTTTAGCGTCCCACTCTTAACCTCCCGTCATTCTCGCCCGAGAAGATCCCGACACGGATAGCGGGCCGCCTAGAAATCCGCCAACGGCCTTGCGCCGTTGGCCTCCATCGTCCTGAGCCCACTGGAGCAGCGTCTCAAAGCCGCTGCGAAGCTCGGCGAAGATCTCGCCGCGATTGGGGCCGGGGGTGAGGATGATCTCCTGAATGAGCGCCCGGATCGCCTGGGCGGCAGCGTCGCGCTCCTCGGGCTGGCTAAGCGCTTCGCTCAACCGCTCGACCTTGCGGCGGTAAAGCTCGGCGATGTTGGGGTGAAGGTCGGGCACGTCGATCATCGGCTCGGCGAGCTTGGCCTCCAGCGCCTCGACGTCGGCCTCCAACGCCTTCAGGCGCTCCATGAGGGGGCGAGTGTAACCACCGTCCTCGATGGCGCTCACGATGCCGTCGATGGCCTTGCGCGCCTTTTCTAGGCGCAGGAGGTCGGCTCCGCGATTGGCCCGGCGGTGATGGTTGAAGCGGTTGCTCTCCTCGATATAGGTCCGCATGGCCCGCTCAAGGGCCTCGGGCGTAACCAAGCTCTCCTTGAGGCCTTTGAGAACCCGCTCCTCCAGCCGGTCGCGGATGATCGTGCGGCCGTTGGAGCAGCCGTTGCCCAAGGCGTTGTTGGAGCAGCCAAAGCGGTTGTTCGACCGCTTGGCGACCGTGCCCCCGCAAAGGCCGCAGACGATCAGGCCGGAAAGCAGGGTCTTGGGGCGACGCATGGCCGGCAAGGCCGCCTTGTGCTTGGCCATGTTCTCCTCAAACACGTTGACCAAGCTGGCCTGACGCTCGCGGGCCGCCGCCCAAAGCGCGTCGCTGACGATCTTCAGGTGCGGGGCCTGCACATGCACCCACTCGCTCTCGGGATTGAACCGCATGGCGTTGCGGCCGGTGTCGGGGTTCTTGAGGCGGCGACGCCGGTTCCAGATCATTTCGCCTACATAGAACTCGTTGTTGATGATCCCCGAACCCAAGGCCCGGTTGCCCCGGATAGAGGTGTCGCTCCAGCGCCCTCCCCACGGCGAGGCCACGCCCTCGGCGTTGAGTTCGATGGCGATGCGGCGCGGGCTCTTGCCGGCGGCGTAGTCGCGGAAGATGCGCCGGATGATCTCGGCCTCCTCGGGAACGATCTCCCGCTCGCCGGTCGTCACCTTGCCTGAAGCGTCGATGGTGCGAACGACCCGATAACCGTAGGCGTTGCCGCAGCCGACCTTGCCGGCCTCCACCCGTCCGCGAATGCCGCGATGGGTCTTGGCCGCGAGATCCTTGAGGAAGAGAGCATTCATCGTGCCCTTGAGGCCGACGTGAAGCTCTGTGATCTCTCCCTCCGACAAGGTGACGATCGGCACGCCCGCGAACCTCAGTCGCTTGAAGGCGGCTGCGATATCCTCCTGATCGCGGCTGAGCCGGTCCAGGGCCTCGGCGAGCACCATGTCGAACTTGCCGTCCAGCGCGTCGCGGATCAGCGCTTGGACGCCGGGACGAAAGATGACTGTCGAACCGGAGATCGCCGCATCCGAATAGGTCTCGACCACCCGCCAGCCTTGCTTGTCGGCGTGCATGCGACAGATGCGGAATTGATCCTCAATCGAGGTGGCCGACTGCTTGTCGTCCGAATAGCGGGCGTAGAGCGCAACGCGGGTCATGTCCTACCTCCAAAACAGATCAGGTCTCGTCGTCCTCGCCCCCATCCCCGCCATCCCCGCCATCGGCGTTGGCCGCCGCCAGACGGGCCAAGTGATGCTCGCGGGCCAGCTGCCGCCCCAGAAGCTCAGCCAGGGTCATGACCACGGCGTCGAACTCGGGATGGGAGGGCGGAGCGTCGTTGGCCGGCACGTTGGCGTCTGGGGCGGGGGGCGAAGTCTCGTCCATGGGCGGCTCCTCGGGAGGGGGAGCCAGAAGCGTTCGAGGGGCGTCGATATCGGTCAACGCAGGGCCAACGGCCTGCGGACCTTCGACAGGCAAGGCGCAAGAACGCCCGGAAACCTCGCGAGGGGTCACGGGAATTTCCGGGAAACTAGTAGAAAGCGTCAGATTTCTGCGCAGCATGCCCCTTAGACGATCCAGACCGGCAACAAGGACAGGACCGACCGGCAACAATCCGCGCCCGCGCCCTCGTTTCATCGCACAAAGGCCGGCAAGGTTTCGGGCGCGGCGTAAGCGGCGCCGCAGTCGGGGCAGTGGCAGCGCGACAGATATTCCCAGGCGCTACGCACGAACGGCCAAGCCGGTTCTTCCTGCAAGGCGAGGAGACGATAGGCGACCGAGAGCAGGGCGACGGCGTCTTGAGCCGAACGCGGCTTTAGCTTTCCGAGCGGCCCTAAGGCCTCTTCAGAGATATCGCCTAAGCGGACGGTCTCGGCGTCGATGGCGGCCATTTCGGCGCTCATCGGCAAGGCCCGCAGGCGCTCGGGGCTGAGGTTGAAATAGTCGAACTGCCGGACCGCCTGGTCCTCCAGCTCCGACCAGCGCCGGGCGATGCGGTCGATTTCCTGGTCCAGCGCCACCCAGGCCGCACAACGGGCCGGAATGCTGACGCGCTTGGGACCGCCCACGGCTCTTGCGGAACCGACCACGGGAACACCGCTGGCGGCGATCACCGCGCGGCGCGAGATGGCAGGCAGGCGCAACTGGTCGCCCGCCTTTCGACGCTGGCCCATGGCGTAGGTCCTGATTCAGTGGTTATGATTTTTCTATCAAATTGGTCGGTTCAAATCAATAGAAAATCATCATGCGAGGCGAAAATTGTCACCGAGGCTGACGACCGCGCAAATCCGGGCAGCTCGGGCTTTGCTGGACTGGAGTCAGCCGAAGCTTGCTGAAGCGTCGAAGCTATCGCTGCCGACGATTAGTCGCATGGAAGGGCCATTGGGGCCTGGTCGCAGCACCCCCGCTAATGTCGAAGCGGTTCGCAGGGCGTTCGAGGATGCTGGGGTGGAGTTTCTTGACGCTGATGAGCCCTCGCAGGGCGGCGGGGTGGGCCTTCGCCTCAAAGATTGAGGCTGGCGGTTAAGCCGCAGGCGCCTCGCGCCTGAAGCGGCTTAAACCGCATGCCGAGCCCAAGCCGGGCGACGAGCGGCCGGTCAAGGGTGCGCGTAGCGCACCGCCGTAGGCGGCGGCGAAGCCGTCCTTGAGGGGGCGAACGGCGTCTGGCCGTAGCGCTACAAGCAGACGACCCCAGTTGCCGCCAACCACCGCCAAACCCAAGCATGTCAAAGTCCTGCCGAAGAACGGCGACGTGATAGATAGCCAGACCTAGGAAGAGGACTCCCGAGAGAATACCTCCCACTCGGATCGGATCGAAGCTGACGCCGTTTCGCGTAGTGACGAGGTAATTCAGGAAAGTTTTGATGAAGTCGAACATGCCCATATTTATTGTGGGCGATCTGGCTCCGACGTCGATTCGAGGACAACACATGACTGAAGACAAAACCAAGCTGACCGAACTCACGGCTGAAATCGTCTCGAACTACGTGGCCAACAACCCCACAGCCGTCAGCGATCTGCCCGCCCTGATCAAGGCCACCTATGACGCCCTCGCTGGCGTCGAGAGCGGCGGCACTGTTGAGGGGAAAGGCGTCGAAATCACCAAGCCGACCCCGGCTCAAATCCGTAAGTCCATCACGCCGGACGCTCTGATCTCGTTCGAGGACGGTCGCCCCTACAAGACGCTCAAGCGCCACCTGACAACCCAAGGCCTGACGGTCGCGGAATACAAGGTTAAGTGGGGCCTGCCGAACGACTACCCGACCACGGCCCCGGCCTACAGCGAAGCCCGTTCGGCGATGGCCAAGGCGCTTGGCCTTGGTCAGGGCGCTCGCAAGGCCAAGGCTCCGGCGGCTAAAGGCCGCGCGAAAAAGGCAACCGCGTAAGGTTTGCAAGCATGAGGCGAGGCCTCTACGGTCTAGCTTTTGCGTGATGGATGACGATGAGCCGCTTAGACCAATACGTTTTCGCACTCTTGGCCGCTGGCGCCGTGCTCGGATCGGCCGAGCTAATCAGTGGCTCGATTAGAGACGGCCAAACCCAAGAGCAGCGCATCTATCCCAATCGCTGGAGCGTCCATCAGGAACTTACTGACGGGTGGGTCTTGCTCGACGCCGAGGACGGCCGCCTGTGTGTGGTCATGAAGAACGTCAGCATTCCGACGCAGCAACCCTCCTGCACTCAGCGACCACCGCACTCGTGAACCCGCGACCTCTCGACTTGCCACCGCTGACGAGACAGCTACAATTATGGCGCGTCACAAGACGCCAACATCAACCGATCCGAGCTTGCTCGGTGGCAGCAAAAGAGAATTCGGATTCAACACTGAATGTCGATTACGTTAGCGACCGTTCTCACGGTCACTCAACTTGCTTATTGGACTATCAAGGTCGCCAAGGCGGTTAAGAACTTCAATAAGAGCTAAGACGAAGGCCGGGCCACAAACCCGGCCTTTCTTTTTGCCCTGCGATCAGTGCAGCCGGTAGGCGTCGAGGAAGCTCCAATCGACGTTGTCGAGAGCCGCCCGCGACCACTCGCGAACTAGCTCCTCGTGCTCATCCTCGGGGTAGTCCTCTAGGGCTTTCTCAACGGCCGCCATGGCGCTCGTCATGCTCTCTTGCAAGCCTTGCCACGCCTCCACGGTCTCGGCGTCGGCCCTGCCTTCCAAGACGTCGGCGCGGACCTCTAGCAGCCTCTTGAACGTGGGGCTGTTCACCAGTTCCTTAAACTCGTCTTCGGTCATGACGCCACCTCAGATAGCGGCTCAACGCTATCCCGTAGGCAGGCCTCCGTCGAGCAAGCTGCTCAGAATGACCTTCAGGAATCCATGCCTCAGAAATGGCGCTCCTAAATCCGCATCTAAAAATGGAGTGCTAAAAAATGATCCATAAAAAATGGCATCAGGAAATTGCGCGTATAATTGAAAATAGGTGGAAAAATTTTGACGACCTTTAAAGCGTTCCCATACGCGTCAAACTCTACATCTGTTTATTATCGCAAAAAAAGTTCGATTGAATCGCCCATTTTGGGCGAATTTATACGCCAAAGCGCAACTGTTACCTTGCACTCATTAGATGCCTTGAGAGAGATTTCAGCCGTCGAGGGCATCACGCCCCGGCAGCGGTGACGAGGGGCCAGTTCCTAGGCCGGACCCCTCGCCAGAACTCCAAGCAGCGGCCAGAGCCGTGAAGGAGGTGCGCGGTGCGGCACATCGCCCGGAGGAGAAGAGCCAACGCCCGGCTAGTCTAACATGACTGCCGGGCCAAGGTCATCAACGGGGCCGGATCAGCAATGGTCCGGCCTTTTTGTTCTCGTGCTTTGGCATGGCGACGCCTAGCGCTGAGTAGCGCCTTCGAGATTTGCCGCCGCGTCCAGCACCCGTTCCAAAATCTCTTGGCTGTAGCCGCTACCGGCCTTCATGGCTTTGACAGCCCGCTGCGCTTCGTCGGCCGTTATGACGAACTGCGTCGCGGCTTCGTCAAACTTCATGGTGATGTGAAAATCCTTGGCCACTTGGCCAACGACGATCTGCGGAAATCCTTGTAGGCCGAGGCCGTTGCCCCGGACGTCTTCGATCAACGCGAGGGCTACAGCGCCGCCGATGTCTCCCGACGAAATCCCGATCGCATATCGCGTTCCCATCGCTCACCTCCGTCTGCTGCAAGCAAAGCTAGGCATGCGGTTTTCAGTCGGGAACCCCCTATTTCTACGGTATTGCGCGGGCCAGCGTTCTGCGGGATCGTTGGCCGTCGCCGGTTGCTTGAGAACAGCCGACGACAGGCCCGGCGCGTGAGAACGTCGGGCCACCCTCTCGTGGCTACCCACCCTTAGCCGCCTTATCTCCGAGTGGCCGCAGCTGCGGGCAGTTCAGACCCCACCGCAGCGCGATCACTAGTGGCAGGTTGGGCTAGGGAAGTGCTCAGCCAGGTAAGCGTCGATCAAATCGGCGCCCTGGCGCCAGAGCGCGTCAGCGGCGTCTATGTCGGCGGCGGCTTCCATGTCCCGAGTAATGCGCTCCACCATCCGGCCAAGGTCTCGATAGGCCCGCACCTGCTCTAGCGTCAGACGTCCCGCCTTGAGGTCGTCACGAACCATCATGATCCGAGCCAAGATGGCGTCAGCCTCGTCCTCTTGGTCATCCACGCGTGATGCGTTCCCTGAAGGTGGTCGCCAGCTTGCGGGGCTATAGCCTCGCAGCAAAGAGCAAAGCCGGGAGGGCGCAAGCCGTTCCTATGGAGCGCTCAAACCGATCTCGCGCGCAAGAACCCTCCCAGGCTTCCGGCCGCGATGGACGCCGCCGCACTCATTCCTTTTGATGGCTAGGGCTTCTCTTTCGTCGATCCATCAGCCGGCGGGATTGAAACCTCGGCGTCGCAGCCGACCATGCCGCACGGTCTTGGAGCCGCGACATGGGTCAGCCCCTCCACCTCACAAGCGTCGATCTGATCTGGCTAAAGGCCCGCCTTCAGCGCTGGGTCCGTTTCGGCCGCCCCGTCGCTGACGAGCAGATCGACCGCCGCCGCCGAACCGTCAGCTTCGCCCCCGGCTCGGTCTTCGCCGTCGTCCATTGGGAGGCCGGCGACTACGGCACGACCCTCTCCCGCCTCTGGGTCCTGCGGGCCGTCGCCCCCGCCGAGCCCTGCGACCGCGTCCCCTTCGTCAGTCCCGGCGCCGAAATCCTCCTCGACCTCAAGACCTGGGTAAAGGTCCGCGCCGCCCTGGAAGCCATCGACGCCATCGAGGCGGCAGGCTTTCGCCCCGAAAGCATCTGCCCCGACCACTGGCGCCACGTCGGCGGCCGCATCGCCGTCGCTGAGACGGTCTCGCCCTATACCCGCGCCCGTCATCGCGCCTGGCTGATGAGGAAGCGCCTGGGCCTGACCGACGAGGCCGCCGCATGAAGGTCGAAACCAAGGTCTATCTGCCCGCTGATCTCTCCAAGGCCCTAGACCAACTGGCGATCCGCACCCGCCGACCAAAGTCCGAGATCGTCCGCGCGGCCGTGGCCTCGTTCATGTCGCCGGACGGCTCGGAACGCTCGGAAGCGGCCTTGCTCCGCCGCCTCGACCGCATGAACAGCCGCATCGAGCGGCTGGAGAAAGAGGCCCAGGTCGGCAACGAGGCCATGGCGATCTTCATCCGCACCTGGCTTGGCACCGCCCCCATCGTCCAGGCGGCCGATGAGCCAGCGACGCGGGCGCTGGGCCAAACGCGCTATGCGAAGTTCATCGAGGCCCTTAGCCGGCGCGTCGCCAGCGGGACCTCGTTGACCGATCAGGCTTTTGAGCCTTCCGGTTCTCCTCCTATCGACGAGACCGCTAGTTAGTCTTTGTCTCCCAGCCGAGCGTCAAAATGCGACCGGTTCGGTGATAGTATGCGCGGCCATTCGGTGCTTTCGCAGGTTCTTGTAACGGTAAGCCACTAGGGCGAGGATTGGCGACTTTTTCCGCCATGAAATCAAGCATGCGATCAATGAACCACGACACCGTGGCCTCATCGTATGAAACATCAGCCTCAACCACGGACGGAACGTAATTGGAATTATCGCCTTTATGGCGCGTCACAATCATACGCTCGACACGAACTCTTCCAGCATTCAGGTAAAACGACAAGTGCTGCTCGTTGTCTGATCCGTAGTCGTGCCCAGCCTGCTTCAATCCCATCGAAACCTGCTGATAGCCCTCTTCGGAACGCCCCGCATACCCTCCGGGAACAAGTACGAACTCCGTGTCCAATGCAAAGGCATGCATTTGATCGAGTGCGGCCTCTAAGCGGGCGAGAATGAACCTTCGGCGCAAGGCTGCTTCAGCCTTTTCGTCGAGCGCCCTTCCATCGGCGTTGTTCCAGGCGACCGCCAACTCAACAAGGCGACGTTGCTGTTCATCGGTCATGCTGAACCTTCCGTAAGACCCGTGGAGCGCTCTCGTTCTAAGCAACCCACCAAGTTCGGAACGTGTCTTTTTGCACTCTATGGATTCCAACAGTAGCCGCCAGACCGGGTAGGGATCATAGCCCAAGGCCTCGCCCCCGCCCGAGCTGCCACGAGATCCCGCCGCCGATTTCGACGGTCCCGCTGATCTCCTGGCCAAGGTGGTGCTCCATCGCCGGCCGCCAGGGAACGAGGGTGAACGCCTTGCTCTCCTCGATCACCGCGTACTTTCCCGATGCAAGCTGTGTGGTGTCCGTCAGCTTGCCGCGCACGCTCTCGCCGGGCTCGGCGATGCGGAACGGCAGGCCCTTGGCCCTGGCCATGGCCCGGCCTGCGCTGCCGACCTCCTGACGCTCCAGGGTGGCCAGAAGGTCGCGCTTGGGCTTCCAGCCGCCTTGGCTGTCGCGGCTGTCGCGGCTGTCGCGGCTGTCGCGGCTGTCGCGGCTGGCGTGGCCCTGGCGGACCAGCACGTCGCGGCGGCGCTCCAGGGCGCGGCCGACCTCGCCGCCGAAGCCCTGGGGCGAGGCCTCGAGCGCGCCCTTGCCGACGAGCTGGCGGTCGAGCCAAGTGGCCCCGTTGCTCCTGATCTGCCCCTCCAGGTCGAAGGCCGACAAAAGCCGTACCTGCGCCCGCTTGCCTTGGGCCTGGTCGAAGGCCTCGGCGCGAGCCGGGAAGTCCTTGGGGATGCTCCAGGCGTCCTTGTCCCAGCGCTCGACCACCCCGCCTCGGCGCAGGGCCTCCAGGCGGCGGACGTGCGAGGCGACGAGGTCGTCAGCGTCGGCGCCGGGAGGAAGGCGCATCTCGCCATTGAGGAGCCGCTGGCGGTGCTCGCTGGGCCGATAGACCCCGTCCTCTGCCAAAGCCGCGATGGTGCGATCTGCCGGACGGCTGGCAGGCTTCTGGCCGGTCTCGACGACGGCGCCGATGCGGATATCCGCAGCCGTCTGGCCATCGACCTCGACGTGACGGACCCGCCCGTCCAGGCCATCGACCACAAGGCCGATGCGGTCGCCAAGCTCGTCGGTCAGGCGCTTGTCGATCACCCGGCCGACCTTGGGCGAGGAGGCCTCGCCGGCAGGGTCGATGACGAAGGTTTCGGGCGCGGCCTCGCGGCCTCGGCGGCTGACCGCCCGGCTCATGGCGCGGATGATGTCGCCGCGCTCTCCCATGGCCTTCAAGGTCGGCTCTATGTCCTCGGACAGCCGCCAGACGCCGGGCGAGACCTGCTCGGCCAGGTCCATACGCTCTAGGGTCTTGAGGCGGCCCTGGCGCAAGGTCGTTTCGGCCTGGGCGCGGACCTGTCCGGCGACGGGGCGCACGTCCACGGTGCGCTCCAGGCTCGCCTCGGCGACGAGGCTGCGGTCGATGCTGGTGAAGCGCTCGGCGGTGATCTCGGCTTGGCGCTTCCTGGCGATCTCCTGCTCCGTCTGCGGTCCAAGCTCCAGGGTCGCCAGATCCTGGGCGCGATGGCGCAGGCCCTGGGTGATGTAGTCCTGGGCGATCACGAGATCCTTGCCGAACTCGTCCTTGCCCCGGATGACGACATGGCTGTGCGGATGGCCGGTGTTGAAGTGATCGACCCCGACCCAATCGAGCTTGGTTCCTAGGTCGCGCTCCATCTGGCCCATCAGGTCGCGGGTATAGGCGCGCATGTCCGAAAGCTCCGCGCCGTCCTCGGGCGCGACGATGAACCGGAACTGGTGGCGGTCGCCCGCGCCGCGCGCGGTGAAGGCGCCGCCGTCAACGCCTTCGGTGTCGCGGTCATAGAGTTTAGCGGGCTCGCCCTCACGGGTGACGCCATCGCGCACGAGGTAGCGCAGATGCGCCCCGGCCGCCTGGCTCCCGGCCTTCAAACCAACGATGCGGGCTTTGATGACGACGCGGCGCCCCGCGCCGCCGCCTCGGAAGCGCAGGGCGTTGGCCACGTCCTGGCCTCGGCCGGTGCGCGAGCACTTGCCCGGCGCGGTCGCCGGCCGCGCCGGTCGACCGCCGGCCCGCCGGGCTCGGACCGGCTTGGGCTTCCCGACCAAGCGAGAGAGCCGCTGATTGCCGCCCACCGCTTGCCGGCCGTCGCTGCGGATGCGGCCAGGGCGCAGCTCGAAATCCAGCAGGTGATCGTCCATGGCCCAAGCTTGCGCCCAAGGCCGCCAGCGGCAAGCGGGACCGGCTTTGGGGACAGCTAAGGGGAAGAAAAAGAACCCGGCGACAAATTCGAGGGCCGGTCGCCCGTTCGGCTAGGCCCGAAAATTCCAGTGTGCAGACAATCGCGTGCGGGGATCTGGCCCCGGACGCTTCAATCTTGCAATCCTCCCTTACCCCGCTTTCCGCCCCTCCAGCCCCCATTTCCCCCCGCCTTCCAAAGGTCGGGCGACGCACAAAGTACGCCGCCCGCATGCGGTTAGATGGTCCAGACTTGGTTCAAAACCTGCGCCGCCAACGCCGCCTTATCCTGTGGCAGGAAGCGCCCGTAATGCTCGGCGATGGTGTCGGGCGTGTCCTGGATCGCGTAGCTCGCCTGCTCGAAAGAGCCCGTCCGCTTGAGGACGTGGGTCGCCAGCACGTCGCGCACATTGTGCGGACCGTGGGGCAAAAGACCCTCGATGGCGCCGCGCCCGGTGTAGGGATTGTAGATCCCGTAGCGCTGAATGATCGTGCGCCACGCTTCATAGAAGGTGTGCTGCTCGTAGGCCGGATTGGTGCTGATCGTCTTCACCGTCTTGATGAAGAACGTCCGTGGATCGGCCCGGCCTCGCAGCAGCGTCGGCCGATCCTTGGCCAGATAAACGTCGATCTCGTCATACAGGCCGTCGAGGTCTTGCAGGATCAGACGCAGCGGACTTTTGCGGAAGAAGGTCGAACCGGCGTTCTTGAACGCCACGGCCGGAACAAGCACCTCCCATCCACCCTCGCGGTCACTCCACCGCATTTCACCGCGCTTGAGGCCCTCAAGCTGCTTCTCCGGTGTCCCGCTGCGCCCCCTTGGCACGAACAGCAACTCCCGCAAGTTCTTCTGACGAAGGCCCAGGTGAAGGCCGACGCGGAGCATCAGATAGGCCCGTGTCGCCTCGGCCGCTGCGACCGGAAACCGCCGCCGATCCGGCCGCAACCGGCGCACCTCCTCGCCGATCTTCCGGTACTCACCAAGCGGGCTATCGGCCTCCAAAACAGGAAGGATCGGCTCGAAGGGATCGCGATGGACGCGCGCCACCCGGTCGATTTCGCGTGTCCGAACGAGCGCATGGCGGTGCATGGTCTCGCAGACTGCATCCCAGTCAGCGTGCGCCGCCTCGACGTCTTCTGCGCTGATCAGCCCCTCAATAGGGCGCAGATAGCTGGCTAGATGCGGTGATTGCCGAAGCCAACCCGTGCCCTTGCGTGTGAGGCCGGCGATGACGATCAGCATCTCGCTTTCCCACCGCGTGAAGAAACCGCGCTTGGTCTCGCGCCAACGCAAGTACCAATCCCAAACGGGCGGGAAGAGCAGCATCGCGAAGGTCAGGGAGCGAAGCGGCGCGCCATAGCCGCGCAAATCGTCCTCGGGACATGCCGCCAGGGCGCCGAACATCAGCCCGAGGTGATCCATCTTCTGATCGGCCGTCGCCTCGTTCCAGACGCCGTTTCGGCCCTTGCCGCTGGTTGGTCAGGGTCGCGGTCTTGAAGAGGCGTAGGTCCCTGGCTTCGGCGTCTAGAACCGGCGGCGCCCGCTCGGCGCCGAGCGGCCGGCCTATGACGATTTCGCCGCCGTCAGCCAGGCGGTCGGCCAGCGCGGCGGGCCGTGGCATGGGCAGCGGCCGATTGCCTTCTGAGAAGCGGAACGAGAACCGATAGAGCTGCGCGTTAGCGTGATAGCGCCGGTACTCGGTCGAGCCGGACACGACGACGGTACGCACCCATTCTAGGATCTCGTCGCGTTTGGCCTTGGGAAGTCGGTCAAAGTCGTCGGGCAGGTGCCAGGCGATCCGGCGGCGTTCGGCCGTAGAAAGCTTCTCTAGGCCGCCGCCCGTGACCATCCGGCTTGGATGCGTGAGCTTGGCGCGGAAATAGCCCTCGGGCAGTCGATAGCGGGCCTCGATCGCCGTCAGGATGCGGAAGGTCGAAGTGCTGCGCGGCTCCTTCTCTCTCCGCTGCCAAGTGTAGAGGGTTTGGACGTCGATCTTGTCGCCGCTGACGGCGAGGGCCTTGTGAAGGGCGTAGATGGTCTCGCCGTGACGGCGGACGTGCAGATCGAGGGCGGCGGCGAAGTCGCCGGGGTCTTCCCATTCGATCCACAGTGGATCCGGCCGGGCGACGATGGGGCGGGTCTTGTAGACCCTCTTGGGCTTGCTGGCGGCTCGGCTGATTTGCGCAGAGAGGCGCACGCCTTTCAGCGGCGCGGCTTTGGATTTGGAAGGCATGGTGTTCGCACTGACGCGCGGACCAGTTGTCCGCACGGTCTAGACGCGCTGGCTGCCTAAGTCAGGCAGTGCCGCCATGAAATTTCCTAGGGTTTTAGGCTGGGGGCGAGCAATCACAAGCTCGCCACCCTCGCGGCCCCAATTATGGTGAGCTCAGCGAAGACACCAAGGACGCAAAAAGCTCATAGCGGCCCCGACCCAGCAGGCTCTTCCGCAAGTTTGGAAGGTTCCGACGCGCAAGATTGCCCACCTGGTGCATTCACCGCTGGGGTCGACGCTTTACGCTTTCGCTTTACTGGTCGTTGCTCGTGTATTGAGGGATTGATTGCGTCCTTCTGGTTGCAAATTACTTCAGTTGAAACGTTTTGCGTCACCCTCTCAAAAGAAGCTTCATTTCGAGATTCAGTTTTCGTGGAACGATGCTGCCACAAATATGCAAAGGCTACCAGCATGATGAGTATCATGCCTATAACAATATATTTAGTAACATAATATGTTCGCTCCCCTCGTTTCACCCTCCTCCATTCAAATCTTAAAAGGGATTGAGAGCATTCGATAAATTTTTCTTCGACCTCTTTTATATTTTCGGGGGTTAATTTCGCATTTTGACCAGCAAGGGTTTCAAATTCTTTCATTTGGAACAAAAGCGCCTTTGAGGGCTCTTCATCCGGGTTAATTCTAAGGGTTATTCCGTGGCTAGCTTCGTTTAGATTCTTATAGTTACCCAACAATGCGGAACTATCGACCGCCTTGCCAGATTTATTCAATCTTATTACGTCCGATATTGCATTTATGCACGCCAAATAATCAATTATACACTTCCTGAGGTCATTTATCCATGCTTGGCGAAACTCGGATACCTTTTGCTCCTTCCCGATTACTAAGCCCAGGAGGGATACAAGGCCGGCGATTATCGCAGCGCCGACCGCGCCGATGCTTATGTCGTTCATCTTACCGTTGCGAGCCATCTTGCGTTGCCACCCACTCTGGGCGGCAGCCGGGCTTGGAATTTCCACCGGAGGATGCAAGCTTGAGGCAAGCTTAACAAGGAGGCAGTGCCTCAGGGGGCAGTTCCAACAATGCCAGAGTCGATCACATTTCACTTCGAGGGTGGCCTCGCCGATAGCCACCAAATGAACTTCTACGAGGCCGCTAGATTTCAGTATTCCGCAGCGCGCCTCATGGTTAAACTTGCCCAATTCCGCCAAACCGGGCGATTCGTTAAGAAAATAACGAACAAGTCAAACTTCAATATCCTCCTTAAGAGTCAAACTGACGGATCCTTCAATATAAACGTCGAGGAACCTGAGCAGGAAGCATCTAAAGACAATTTTATCGATATATCGATTGCAGATTTGATCGCTTATGTGAGCGAGCGCGTGATCGAGAAGATTGATGAGGGCGCAAGGGCATCGGTCCCCGGAAGTCTCGCATCGCTACTCCCCACCAGTGCGCTCGGTGGCGACGAATCCGTTCTCGACAAGCTTGCTCAAGCAGCCATTGCTGACGACAATTTCGTCGCGACGCTTCCGTGGCAAGTTCAAGACCTCGTAAAGCGAAGGGTGTCTGAATTCTATCGTGAGCAGAGGATGCTCGAAAAGAAGGATGCGCTCGCAAAGATCGATTTTGCGAGAAGTCAAAAACTGATAGCGATGTCCGCCCCGCTTCTGAGCGACATGGCCACAGCGTTGCGACGCAGCGCAGATACTCTTGAAGTGACGTCATCGAAAAGCGGCACTTCTCGCCCCCTGCTATTTCTCGATCAAGACATGGCTCAAGAGATCGAGACAGCAATCGTTGATGATGAAATAACCCCCATACTGGGAGACATAACTCAGTTCAATAAGGACAATGGCTGGGGTAAGTTGAAAATTGAAGACGGAACAAAGACCGTAAGCTTTAGCATTCCGTCAGACATACTTCCGACCATGAAGCAAATTCTTATTGATAACATGAAAAGAGACCTGGTTTATCTCCAGGTATATTTTGTTCGCGATCGATCCGGCGAGATAGTTCGGATGATTCCCGTGGGCATAATCCCGACGCCAACGCGCTAGGCGGCCCCATTCGACCAGGCGGTCCGGTGCCCGAAGACTACGAGAAGCCCCACCTTTTAAGGTGGGGCTTGTTGTTAAGTGACAATTCTTAGGCCCGTGGGGGAGCCGCGCTCGTCCGGTGCCGACGCTATGCCGAACAACATGCTTCGCAGTTCATGTTCAGGAACCGATAGACGCTCGGCTACGCGCGAAAGCGATATACCTTGGCGCCATAGATCTTGGAGTACCTTTGCCCAGATTTGAGAGGTCTCCCTAGGCATTGGGTTCGGCTCAACATTTCTCCCCATCTTGCCAAGCTCAATGCAATGGCCACGATAGTGCCAATCGCTGATCTTACCGATTTTATGCAGAGCATATGCCAAGGCCGCCGCCGAAACGCCCCAGCGCCGTTTTTTTTCGATAATTTCGTGGAGGCCTCGTACCCAGCGCACTTCTGCCTTGAGGTCCTCTTCAGGCATTAGGAAAGCTGAAGCAAAGGCGTCAGCCTCGCTCTCTGCCCGCGGATGGGAAGAGCCCGTGTGCCGATGGAGGATCAGATGGCCGAGTTCATGGGCGGCATCAAAGCGACTGCGCTCGGCGGTCTTCATCGTGTTGAGGAAGATATACGGCTTGTCGTCTCGCCAGAGTGAATACGCATCTAGGTGCCGCGTCTCTTCAACTAGTGAGAAGACGCGCACGCCACGGGCTTCCAGCAGGTTCACCAAGTTCCCGATGGGGCGCATGCCTATCCCCCAGGCCGCTCGAACCTGCATAGCGGCATGGGACGGCGATGCAGCCGTCACTCTTTCTGGCGAAAGATCGTGAGGCGGAAGCGCGTAGCGCTCGGAAACCCAATCATCCAACTCAAACGCTAAGGCTCCTGCCGCCATGGCCGCATTGCGCATCCCGGCTGTTAGGGAGCGCAACGAGCGAAAGCTGACGCCTTCCGGGTTTGGGTACTCAGGTGCCGGCTTCTCAAAGAAGGAAAGCGGAAACGACGAAGCAGACAGGAGCTTCTCACGGCTCGCTGCTGGCAGATCGCAATCACCAGCCTCAAACCTCTGTATTGTCTTTCTGTCGACGCCAAGCAGATCGGCGAATCCGATCTTCGTCAGTCCAAGCCGTAGCCGGACCAACTCAACGCGTTCTGGATTGAACATCGCTACTTCCGTGCGATGACGATATCGACAATCTCCGTCGGGCCTTCGCGCTCGCGACGATCGTTCGGCGCCAGGCTGGTGCCACGGCCGTCCAGCAAAACAATGCGCTGTTCGAAGCGCGTATAACGCCCGGCAGTGAATGTCACGGGCCTGGAAAGCTCCGCAAAAAGGGTGTCGCCGTCCTTATCATAATGGGTCCCAAGGACCCACGTGGTGTACTCTGAATCTTCTTGATGGTCCGGAACGGGAAGGCCAGGAATCCACGCCTGATTGCTGGCAACCTTCATCCGCGACGCAGCCCCCTTTTCGGCAAGGTTGGTCGGGCTGTTGGTCGAGTCACAACAATTGCGGTCGAAGTTGCAGTGGATCACACGCACCTTGTTGTGCGGGTTCCTGATCCCGGCTTGGTTATCCTTCTCGTCGAAATGCCAGCGCTCACCACCGAACGCCTCACGAAGGCCACGGGCGGCGCGAGCGTTCATGGTGATCAGATCGAAGCCGCGAGGGTCGGCGCTCGTGCAGAGCGCTCTCTCACTGTCAGCGTACCGCACCACTTCGATGAGCTTCTCAGCGTCAAGCTCGAGCGACGCCAATACGGAAATGGCCTCGGTGTGATGGGCTAGCAGCATGGAGCGAGTCGATGTCCCAAATTTCTCCCTCATATGATGGGGAAAATTGGGACATGCGTCAACGTCGTTCGGCAGAAGCGGCTGGCGCTGTTTCATCCTCCCACTGATACGCCTCCGCTTCTTTAGCCCCTTGAACCAATGGGCCTGACCGAGTGAGGCTGTGAGCTTTGGCAAAGGGTCGTGAAGCGAAGTTGGCGGCAGCATGTTTTCGAGGCGGTCAGATTGACGCCGCTAGCAAGTGTCGGTCTCGGTCAATTCCCGCCCTTGTGGCGGGAATGACGGGAGGTGAGGGAGCGGCTTGCTCAAGCCGTCTCCAGCGCCCCCTTCCGCAGCCTCTCCGCCGCCGCCACGGCCGCGGCTCGGCGTTCGTCCATGCCGTTGTCGTAGATGCGGCGCACGCGGGCGAGGATCTCGGGCGGGGCCAATTCGGGCCGGCCCGACTGGAACGGCGGGTCGGGGGCATACTCGACAGCCAGTTGGATGGCCTGGGCCACGGTCGGGCCGGCGATCTCGGCGACCAGGGTCAGGGCGAAGTCGACGCCGGCCGTGACCCCGCCCCCGGTGACGAAGCGGCCGTCGCGGGCCACGCGGGCCTCGTCGGGAATGGCGCCGAACAGAGCCAGCTGGTCGCGCCAGGCCCAGTGGCAAGCGGCCCGCTTGCCCTCCAACAGCCCGGCCGCCGCCAGCACCAGCGAGCCGGTGCAGACGCTGGTGACGTAGCGCGCGCTCCAGGCCAGGCGCTTGATCTCGGCGAGAAAGGCCTCGTCGCCCATGGCCTGCGTCGTGCCGAAGCCGCCGGGAATGCAGAGGATGTCGCACGCCTCGATCTGATCGAGCCGCGCCAGATGGGCGAAGATCAGGCCGTCGGCCTCGATCTCGCCGCCGGCCAGGCTGGCGACGGTGATGCTTGCCCCCGGCAGGCGCGCCAGGATCTGGTGCGGACCGGTGAAGTCGAGATGGGTCACGCCCGGAAACAGGGCGAAGACGATGCGGATCGGGTCGGCCATGGGTCGGCGCTCCAGGTTTGACGACCGATGCTCTCCCAGATAGCGTTCGGCGGAAATGACGGAGATCCCTCGATTTCCGCCAGCAATGGGGGAGCCATGCCTCGCGCGATCGGCATGCTGGTCTATCCCGGCTTCCAACTGCTGGACGCCGCCGGACCGATTTCGGCCTTCGAGATCGCCGCCCGGTTCGATCCGGGCGCCTACGGCCTGACGGTGGTGTCTCGCGACGGCGGCTGGACGGCCAGCAGCTCGGGCGCGGCCTTCGACACGGTCGCCTTCGACAAGGCCCCGATCTTCGACACCCTGCTGATCTCCGGCGGCGACGGCGTGCGGGCGCCGGCGACCTGCGCGGCGACGCTGGACTATGTGCGCGGGAGCGCCCGCGCGGCGCGGCGGACGGCCAGCGTCTGCTCGGGGACCTACGTGCTGGCGGCGGCGGGCCTGCTGGAAGGCAAGCGCGCGACCACCCACTGGAGCCGCACCAAGGACTTCCAGAAGCGCTTCCCGAACGTGCGGCTCGAAGCCGACAGGATCTGGGTGCAGGACGGCCCGATCTGGAGCTCGGCCGGCATCACCGCCGGCATCGACCTGGCCCTGGCCATGATCGGCGCGGACCTGGGCGAGGCGATCGCCAAGCGCACGGCCCAGCAGCTGGTGGTCTATCACCGCCGTCCGGGGGGCCAGTCGCAGTTCTCGGCCCTGCTGGAGCTGAAAGGCGGGCGCTTCGACGCCCTTCTGGCCTGGGCGCGCGAGAACCTGGCCCTCTCCCTTTCCGTGGAAGAACTGGCCGAACGCGCGGCCATGAGCCCGCGCAACTTCGCCCGCCTGTTCGCTGCCGAGACCGGCTCGACCCCGGCCAAGGCGATCGAGCGCCTGCGGGTCGAGGCCGCCCGCGCCCTGCTCGACAGCGCCCCGTTGCAGGTGGAGGACATCGCCCTGGAGGCCGGCTTCGGCGACTCCGAGCGCATGCGCCGGGCCTTCATCCGCGTCTACGGCCAGCCGCCCCAGGCGCTGCGCCGCGCGGCGAAGGCCGGCTAAGCGCCCCGCAGCGCCTTCACCTCGGCCCGCAGTTCGTCGAGGCAGGCGGTGTTGGCGCGAGCCATCTCGGACAGCTCGGCCATCCGCAGGGCGTCGAGCTTGTCGTGCAGGCGCATGATCTCGAGCTCGGCGCGCAGGTTGACGATGTAGTCGTGCTCGGCCGCCTCGCGGTCCTTCGTGGCCTGGCGGTTCTGGCTCATCATGATGATCGGGGCCTGGATCGCCGCGAGGGTCGAGAGCACCAGGTTCAGGAAGATGAAGGGATAGGGGTCGAAAGCCTTGTGGAACGGCATCAGGGCCAGGTTGAGAAGCACCCAGGCCGCCAGCACCGCCGAGAAGCCGCCGATGAAGCCCCAGGAACCGCCGATCGCCGCCACCCGGTCGGCCAGCCGCTCCCAGTAGCTGCCTTCCTTCTCGGCCAGCCCGGGCGCCAGGCCGGTGGGCGCCTCGGCGGCGATCAGGTCGATGACGCTGCGCTTGACGGCGGAAAGCTCGGCATAGGCCTCGCCCAGCAGGGTGCGCGAGAGGTGGTCGAGTTTGTCCGCGCTCATGGATCCGTCCCGCTTGGTGCCTCTCCATCATTCCGTGCGTCGGGCTTCACCGCAACGCGGTTGACAGGGTCGCGTCAGGGGCGCGAGGGTCGCTACGTCGGCTCGTCGACCAACGACAAGTCATCATCCCGGGAGCACCAGATGGCCCACAAGTTCCTGATCAAGAAGAACAAGGCTGGCGAGTTCGTCGCCTACTTCACCTACAACGGCGAGAGCATCTTCTGGACCGAAGGCTACGCCTCGAAGGCGTCGGCCAAGAACGCCATCGAGTCGATCAAGAAGAACGGGCCCGACGCCGAGGTCGACGACCAGACCGACTGACGCACGCGTGAACTTGACCCCTCCCCGTCGGTCGCTGTCTGATCGGCGATAATCAACGATAACGACGGGGAGGCGGACATGTCGGCTCGCAAGGCCATCTTCATCACCGGCGCGGCCAGCGGCATCGGCCTGGCCAGCGCCAAGCGCTTCGCGGCGGAAGGCTGGTTCGTCGGCCTTTCGGATATCGACGAGGCCGGACTTTCCCGCGCCCTGGCCGACATCGGGCCAGGCAACGGTTCCATCCACCCCCTGGACGTGCGTGACCGCGAGGCCTGGACGCCAGCCCTTTCCGCCTTCACCCAGGCCGCCGGCGGCCGGCTGGACGTGCTGTTCAACAACGCCGGGGTCGCGCGCTTCGGCCCCTTCTCGGAAAGCGACCCGCAGGGCGACGACCTGATGCTGGCGGTCAACGTGCACGGCGTGCTGAACGGCGCGCGGGCCGCCCTGCCCTTCCTGAAGGCCACGCCCGGCTCGCGGCTCGTGAACATGGCCTCGTGCGCGGGGATCTACGGCTCGCCGGGCCTGGCGGTCTATTCGGCGACCAAGTTCGCGGTGCGCGGGCTGTCCGAAGCGCTGGACGCCGAGTTCGCCGCCTTCGGCGTCAGCGTGGCCTGCGTCATGCCCTGGTTCGTCGAGACGCCGATCCTGCGCAACTCGCAGCCGGGCAAGAACGCCGACATGGGCGAGGAACTGCGCAAGAGCGGCCTGCCCGTCTATGGCGTCGA
The DNA here is from genome assembly GCF_036889365.1 of Caulobacter sp. CCNWLW153. Taxonomy (NCBI): domain Bacteria; kingdom Pseudomonadati; phylum Pseudomonadota; class Alphaproteobacteria; order Caulobacterales; family Caulobacteraceae; genus Caulobacter; species Caulobacter sp. CCNWLW153. The sequence continues at coordinate 168,155 of NZ_JBAKFV010000009.1, read as the reverse complement.
CGAGGCCGCCGAAACGGTGTGGCGCGCGGCCCACGGCCGCGAGCTCTATTACCTGGTGGGCAAGCGGGCCAGGCAGATGCGCCTCATGGCACGCCTGGCCCCCGGGTTCCTCAGGAACCAGCTCCGGTCGCGATCACTGAAGACGGCTTGACCGCATCGGCCTTGTCGGCGGCCTTGGCCGGATGCATGGCCGGGGCCGAGGCCGGCTCGGGACCGACCTTCTCGGGACCGCCCATGCCGCCTTCCTTGGCGATCGCCATGGCGCTGGCGACGTAGATCATCGGCTTGCCGTCGGCGCTGGGCGCCTGCGGCAGGGACGTCAGGACGGGCGCGTTGGGCAGGTCGTCGATGGTCGAGGGACGCGGCTTGTCGGTGAAGGCGCCCGGCGCGCCGGCGCGACCGCCGAAGCGGTAGAACACGTGCATGCCGACCTGGGCGACGCGCATCAGGCGCGGACCCCAGTTCGGCGCGACGCCGGTGGTGTGGAAATGGGTGGCCGAGCCGACCTCGGACATCACCGTGCCGGCCAGGGCGCGCGAGGCGACCTTGCGGGCCCGGGTCCAGGCGGCGCGTTCGCGACCGGCGCGCATCGAGCCGTCGCAGGCGAAGCTGAACTGGCAGCCGGTGCGGGCCGAGGCGCCCTGGAACACCACGCCGCAGATCGACTTGGGGAACGAAGGGTGGCGTACGCGGTTTAATACGACTTGAGCCACCGCGGCCTGGCCGCTGGAGGTCTCGCCCCGGGCCTCGTAGTAGACGGCCTGGGCCAGGCACTCGAGTTCGCGCGAGCTTTCGAGGGCGTTGGCGAGGTGGAATGGCGCGGCGGCCGGATTGAACGAACCGCCGAGGCTGGCGCGCAGCAGGAGCGGCTTGTCCGCGGCCTTGTCGTCGCCGCTCTCGAGACGGGAGGCGAGCAGCGAGGCCTGGCGGTCGCGCTGGGCGTCGCCGGCGACGGTGTAGGGGTCATGGCGGCGGGCGATGGCGAGCGCCCCGGCGTCCATGCGCGACGCGGCCTGATGCAGCGCCGCTTCGGAGTAGCTCCCCGCGGCGCTGTCGGCCAGGCGCGTAACCCGAGCGTGCTGAGCGGCGGTCTGGGCCATGCCCCCCGCCAGATAGACGCCGCCAAGCGCCAGGCCCGTGACGGACCCGACCAATACGGCGCCGATCAGCCCGCGCGCGTCAGCGCACGTCTGCGACATGATATTCAAAACTTGCGTCCTGCGCGACGAGGGCGCACCGGCCCCCCGACAAAAACGCTCCCAAGACACCCGGAAAAAGCACTATCGGGCCGGTCTGGCAGCGGAGGTTCGACCATTCGCAATAAGGTCGAGATCCTGCTTATGCCTCGCCTTATGACCGAACTATGACCGAGTCGCAAGCGCCTGCTGCACCGCAGCATGGATTCTGCTCTGCTTTTCGGCGACCGATACCGTTAACACTTTGATTCACAGGAAAAACCTGGACGGGCGCCAAAACGCCGCAGCGGCGCGGTTTTTGGCCAGCCCGCGCGGCCTGTTCGGAACCTCGATCAAGCTTCGCCGTTAACCGCTGCAGTTTGGTCGGCCCCGCGCCGACGCCTTGGAGACCCGCCATGCCCCGCCTCTCGCCGTCCGTCCCGCGCCTGGCCGCCGTCCTCGCCCTGGCCGCCCTGACCACGGCCTGCGGCCACAACATGGAACAGCGGGCCGCCACCGGCGCCATCGCCGGCGCGGTGGTGGCCGGACCGTTCGGCGCCGTGGTCGGCGCGGGCGCGGGGGCGGTGGTGGACACCGCCGCCAGGCCGGCGCCGCGTTCGAAGAAGCGGCGGTAGGACGCGCTTCGCGCGTCCCCCTCTGGCCCTCCGGACCACCTCCCCCAGAGGGGGAGGATCCCTAGCCCAGCGTCACGAACAGTTCGTTCTCGATAACCCATTGGCCGGCGAGCTTGCGCCAGGTGGCCAGGTAGGTTCCGCTCTGGGTCGCGCCCTCGCCTTTCCAGGTTCCGACCCAGCGGCCGCTTTCCGCCGCGCGGGCGCCCTCGGCGTCGATCTCGATCAGGTCGCTGGTGCGGACGTAGGAGACGAAGTCGCGGTCGGCGAACTGGCCGGCGAAGGCCTCGATGATCTGGTCGCGGCCCAGCAGCAGCGAGCCGTCGCCGGCGATAACCTTGGCGTCGGTCGTGAAGAACGGGACGAGGCGCTCCGCGTCCTTGCCGGCGATCAGCCGGTTGGTGAGCTTGCGGCGGGCGGCGACGGCGTCCTGCGGCGCGATCATGAACTGACGGGTCCCTTCCTGGCGAAGGCTTTAGTCTTCGCGCATTTTCTTCACGCGAACCGGCATCCACTTCGCTCGAAAATGCCTCGCGCGGTATAGGCTGCGCCGTCGCCCCTCAGCAAACCCGGATCCGATGCCGCCGCTCGACGACCTCGCCGCCCGCACCGCCGACCTGCCCGTCCTGACGACGCCGCGCCTGACCCTGCGCCCGCCGGAGACCTCGGACTTCGAGGACAGCGTGGCCATGTGGTGCGAGCCGGAAGTCTATCGCTATGTCGGCGGCCGCGCCTCGACGCGCGAGGAAAGCTGGGCGCGGCTGCTGCGGGCCCGGGGGCTGTGGGCGCTGCTGGGCTATGGCTACTGGGCGGTGCGCGAGACGGCGACCGGGCGATATGTCGGCGAGGTGGGCTTCGCCGACTTCCATCGCGACATCGAGCCATCGTTCGAGGGCGTGCCGGAGATGGGCTGGGTGCTGGCCGGCTGGTCGCACGGCAAGGGCTTCGGGACCGAGGCGGTGAGCGCGGGCCTGGCCTGGGGCGAGCGCCGGTGGGGCCGAGATCCAGTGGTCTGCATCATCCACCCCGACAACGCCGCCTCACTGGCCCTGGCGGCCAAGACCGGCTTCGTCGAGGAGACGCGGACGACCTACAAGGAAAGTCCCACGGTGCTGCTGCGGCGGGGGTGATCAGGGCTCGCGATCTTCGAGCGCCATCAAGTGTCGTCATCCCGGCCGAAGCGTAGCGCAGAGCCGGAATGACGGTCATGGGGATGCGGAAAGCCTGGGTCCCCGCTTTCGCGGGGATTTTACGGAGAGAGAGTAGCTTCTAAGCCGCCTGGAGCTGCTGCTTGACGCGTTCGGCCAGGGTCTTGATGTCGATCGGCTTGGGCAGGAAGGTCACGCCGGTCTCGCCTTCAAGCAGGTCGCTGAACTCGGCCTCGGCATAGCCGGAGATGAACATCACCGGCGCGGTTCCCAGGTAGCCGCGCGCCTTCTTGAGCAAGGTCGGACCGTCGATGCCGGGCATGATCACGTCGCTGATCAGCAGGTCGATCTTGCCGGCGTTCTCCTCGGCGATGATCAGGGCCTCCTCGCCGTCGCTGGCCTCGAGCACCTCGTAGCCGCGGGCGCGCAGCAGGCGGGCGGCGACGCCGCGCACGGCGTCCTCGTCCTCGACGAACAGGATGCGGCCGGCGCCCGACAGGTCGCGGGCGGCGCGGGGCTTGGGCGGCTCGGCGACGGCGACGGCGGCCGCGGCGGCCTGGGCCGGGGTCGGCTCGTGGACGGGCAGGAAGATGCGGAAGGCCGCGCCCTCGCCCGGACGGCTGTGGACGTGGATCCAGCCGTCGCTCTGCTTGACGATGCCGTAGACGGTGGCCAGGCCCAGGCCCGTGCCCTCGCCCACCGGCTTGGTGGTGAAGAACGGGTCGAAGATCTTGCCCATGACCTCGGGCGGGATGCCGGGGCCGTCGTCGCTGACCTCGATGAAGGCCTGGTCGCCCTCGGCGCCGGGGAAGCCCAGGCTCCTGGCCTCGTCCTCGTTGAGGCGGGCGGTGCGGATGCGCACGACGCCGCCGCCCTTGGCGGCGCGCACGGCGTCGCGGGCGTTGACGGCCAGGTTCATGACCGCCGTCTCGAGCTGGCTCTTGTCGGCGCGCACCTGCGGCAGGTCGCGGCCGTAGTCGGTGATCAGCTTGACGTCTTCGCGCAGCAGGCGGCGCAGCAGGACCTCGAACTCCGAGATCAGCTCGCCCAGCTCCAGCACCTCGCGCTGGACGGTCTGCTTGCGGCTGAAGGCCAGCAGCTTGCGCACCAGGTCGGCGGCGCGCACGCCGGTCTGGCGGATCTCGTTGAGGCCCTCGTAGGACGGGTCGCCGACGGGGTGGCGGTGCAGCAGCTCGTCCAGGCGCAGCTGGATGGCGGTCAGCAGGTTGTTGAAGTCGTGGGCCACGCCGCCGGCCAGCTGGCCGATGGCCTGCATCTTCTGGGCCTGGGCCAGCTGCAGCTCCATCTGCTTCTGCTCGGACACGTCGATCAGATAGGCCACCAGGCGCCCGTCGGCGCGGTAGAGATAGAGGTGGGCGATGCGCGAGGGGTCGCGGGCCAGGCGCACCTCGAAGGGACCGGCCTTGCCTTCGGCGAGGCGCGTCTCGGCCTCGGCGCGCGAGGGCGGGTCGATCAGCTCGCCGAGCGCCATACCGGCGCGCACGGCGCCCGCCATGGCCGAGAGGGCCGGATTGGCCTCGAGGATCGGCGAGTTGAAGGGGTCCAGGCCCTCCAGCAGGGCGGCGCCGAACGGCGAGGCGCCGGAGAAGGCGTCCAGCGCCCGTGGCGGCGGGGCGGCCTGGGCGACGACCGGCGCCGTCGGCGGCAGCGGGGCGGCGATCGGCTCGGCCATGGCCGGCAGGCGGACCAGCAGGCGGCCGCCGGCCACGCGGGCGGCCAGGGCGGAGCGGTCCTGGCCGGCGACCAAGATGACGGCCTCTCCGACCTCGCCCTTGCGGGCGCGGACCAGGGCCGAGAACAGAGCGGCGTCCTTGGGCAGGCGGCGGGCCTCGCCCAGGGTGTCGCGCCAGGCCTGGTTGGCGGCCAGGATGCGGCCGTCGGCGGCGGTCAGGGCCGCGGGCTCGCCCAGGGCGTCGATGAAGCTGTCGACGACGTCGACGCCGTTGTCGTGCGCGGCCGAGGCGCGGATGGCCACCAGGCCCAGGATCGCCACGCCCGCGACGCCGGCCAGCAGCAGCAGGCCCGCCAGGGTGGCCGGACCGGCGCGCAGGGCCGGGGCCGTGGCGAAGCCGGCGGCGAGGACGAAGAAAACGGCCGCGCCCCAGATCAGGGGGTCGGCGCGGCGGCGGGTCGCCGTCATGTCTTTTCCGGGCGTCTCGGCCATGCCGACCGAAATCCTTCTGCAACCTGGTCGGGTGGAGGCCCCGACGATTCGTCCGGTAAGGATACTCCTTACGCGGCGCTAGAGCGCGTTTATCAAGCAGACCACTGATTCTACGGCGGAAATGTGATTTCCCGGCGGTTGCGTACCAGGCGGCGGAACGATCCGTTCACCGTCAATCGGCCCAGGCGCGACGCTTGGACTGCTTGTTGCCGAGCACGAAGCCGATGACCTTGGCGACGGCCTCGAAGTGCTCGGCCGGAATCTGCTGGTCGATCTCGACGGCGGCGTAGAGGGCGCGCGCCAGGGGCGGATCCTCCAGCACGTGGACGCCGGCCTCCTCGGCCACGGCGCGGATCTTCAGGGCGAGCTCGTCGAGACCTTTGGCCACGCAGATCGGCGCGGGGGTCTCGCCCTGCTCGTACTTCAGCGCCACGGCGTAGTGGGTCGGGTTCATGACGACGACAGTGGCCTGGGGCACGGCCTGCATCATCCGCTGGCGCGAGCGCTGCATCTGGATCTGGCGGCGCTTGGCCTTGATGTGGGGGTCGCCGTCGCTGTCCTTGTGCTCGTCCTTGACCTCTTTCAGGGTCATGCGCATGCGCCTGTTGAAGCGCAGGCGCTGCCAGAACCAGTCGAAGCCGGCGGTGACGACCAGGAAGATCAGCACGGCCCAGAACAGCTTCTTGCAGAGGTCGACGGCCAGCGGGAGCATGGCGGCCGGGTCCATGCCGACGAGGCCGATCACCACGCTGGCGTCGGGCTTGAGCACGAACCAGGCGATGACGCCGGTGACCAGGAACTTCAGGGCCGACTTGGCGAACTGCATCAAGCCGTCGGGCCCGAAGATCCGGCCCAGCCCCTTCATCGGGTCGAGCTTGTTGAGGTCGGGCTTCATCTTCTCGGCCGAGAACAGGAAGCCCGACTGGGCGATGTTGGCGGCGGCCCCCATCAGGCCCGAGACCACCATCACCAGCACCAGCGGCGGCAGGGCCGCCATCAGCACCTTGCGGGCGATCAGGTTGGCGCCGCCCTCGACGTCCATCTGGCCGGCCTGGGCGATGAACGGCACCAGGGCCTGGGCCATGTCGCGGGCCAGCCAGCCGCCGGCGATGGCGACGACGCCGAACGCGCCGGCCAGCGAGGCCAGCTGCGAGAAGTCCTGACTTTTGGGAACGTCGCCTTTCTTCCGGGCGTCCGCCAGTTTCTTGGCTGACGGATCTTCTGTCTTCGATTCCTGGTCCGTATCGTCAGCCACGGCGCGCTCCTAGTTGAAGACGCCGAGCAGATCGCGGTAGCGATCGCTCCACACCATGGCGATGCCGCCCAGGGACAGGGCCAGCAACGAAAGGCCCAGGATCACGCTGAGCGGCGAGGTGACGAAGAAGATCTGGAACGAGGGCATGACCCGGCCGACCAGGCCGGTCGCCAGGTTGAAGACGATCGAGAACACGATCACCGGCGCGGCCAGCTGGACGCCGAGCATGAAGCTCTGGGCCACCGTGCGGACGGCAAGGGCGGCGGCGTCGTTGACCGGCACGCTCTTGGTGAACGGGAAAAGCTCGTAGGAGCGCGCCATCGCGCCGATGAACAGGTGATGCAGGTCGGTGGCCATGACCAGGGTCAGGCCCAGCATCGACAGGAAGGTGGCGATGGCGGTGCTGGAGGGCGCGCCGGACGGGTTGGTGGTCTGGGCGAAGGACAGGGTGGTCTGCAGCGAGATGATCTCGCCGGCCGTGGTCAGGGCGCTCATGAACAGCTTCAGCACCGCGCCGATCATCAGGCCGATGAGGATCTCGTGGATCACCTGTCCGGCCAGGCCGCCCAGGGTGGTGGGCAGCGGGCCAACGGTCTTGGCGACCACCGGGGTCAGGACGACGGCGATCAGCAGGGCGAAGGCCAGGCGGATGCGCGGCGGCACGGCCTGCTCGCCGATGCCCGGCATCAGCATGACCATGGCCCCGATCCGGGCGAAGACCAGACCGGCGACATAGACCTGGGCGGTCGTCGCGAAGCTGTCCACGCCCCGCCCTTCCCTACATCGCCGCGATGCGGGCGGCGATCTGGCGCATGAAGCCAGACATCAGCGCGCCCATCAGCGGCAGGAACAGAAGCAGCGAGATGAAGATGGCCACGATCTTGGGCGCGTAGACCAGGGTGGCTTCCTGGATCTGGGTCAGGGCCTGGAACAGGCCGATGGCGACGCCGACCACCAGGCCGACGATCAGCACGGGCGCGCACAGTTGCAGGGTCAGCCAGATCGCGTCGCGACCCACGTCGAGGACTTCGGCTCCGGTCATGAACGGGCTTTCTGCGTACGCTCTGGTCGGTTTGGTGTGATCGCCACCCTGCGCCCGACATGGTTAACAGGGAGTTAGGGACTGTTAACACCGCGCCTGCGTCACCGCGCCGCACAAGTGACGCGGCGGCGGCGCGCTTTAGTTGCTGGCGAAACTATCTCGTGACATGCAAGCTTCACCGATCAGTCGGGAAAGTGTCATGCATACGGATTCGAAGTGGCATTGGTGGCAGCGTCATCCCTTTGTGGGCCTGGCCATCGGCTGGGCGGCGATCGCGCTCGGCGCGGACCTGGTCGCCCTGCTGCTGCGCCATTGAACGAAAAAGGGCGCGGATGAAATCCGCGCCCCTCTTACCGACGACGATCGACAAAAACCTCAGCAGTCGTGGCCCGCGCCCAGCGGTCGGCAGCGGCCGTCGATCGCCTTGGGGATCGGCACGCCGGTGACGGCGGCGATGGTCGGGGCGATGTCGACCGTCTCGATCGGCAGGATGCGCTCGCGCGGTTGCGCGGTCTTCCACCAGAACAGGATCGGCACGCGGCGGTCATAGTCCCAGGGCGTGCCGTGGGTGGCGACATAGGTATTGCTGGCGGTGGCCGGCACCAGGTTCGGCTTGAAGGCCACCAGGATGTCGCCCGAGCGGCCCGGATAGGCGCTGCGGCGCAAGCGCTCCTTGACGCTGATGGTGTCGGGCGAGGTTCCCTTGGCCACGGGCGGCGTGGTCAGCAGGTCGTTGATCTCATAGGCCTCGGCGACCTCGCCGCGCGAGCGGACGAGCGCCAGCGCGGCCGAGGCGATGCGGGCGCGCTCGACGGCCGGCGGGGTCTTCTTGTCGGCGCCGACGATCACCAGGGTGTCGATGCCGCCCGGGGCGACCAGCGGGTCGTAGTCCAGCGCCAGGTCGGCGCGCAGCTGCTGGTTCAGGCCCTTGAGCCAGGCCGAGGTGGCGATGCGCGAGACGTCGTAGCCTTCGTCATGCAGGCGCTCGGGGAAATCCGAACCGCCGTGGTCGGCGCTCAGCACCACCAGCACCTCGCCCTTGGCCTTGCCGATGCGCGACAGGAAGGTGTCGAGGCGCGCGTCCAGGCGGCTGAGGTGGTCGCACATCTCCGGACCGCGAGTGCCGTAGCGGTGGCCGATGAAGTCGGTGGCCGACAGGCTGACGGTCAGCACGTCGACCTGCGGGCCGTCGCCCAGGCCGAACTCGTCGCGCAGGGCGGCGGCGGCTTCCAGGGTCACGGCGTCGGTGTAGGGGCTGGCCGACAGGTCGCGCAGGGTCTCGGCGTCATTGGTCGGCAGCGGACGCGGCAGCTTGGCGTCCCAGGTGCGCTCGCCGGTGGTCCAGGTCTTTTCGAGGGCGGCGCAGGCCTTGTTCTCATAGGTCCAGACGAAGGGCTTCTTCTTCTGCTCGGCGGCCAGGCGCGCGTTCAGCGCGGCCACGGGCTTGAGCTTGGTCGCGGCGTCCTCGCCCGGCTTGACGTAGGTCGTGAAGCCGAAGCCCGCCTGGTACCAGAAGGCGCCGTCCGGATCGTGGCCGGCCATGGTGATGGCGCCGCGGTCCTTGCCCGACACGCCATAGACGCGGCTCTTGGGCGACACGGCCTTCAGCCATTCGCCATAGGTCGGAACCATCAGGTTCCTGGGGCTGACCGGATCCTGTTCGGACGGCGCGGCCAGGGTCACCGACTCGTCGAGCAGGCAGTAGGACTTCTTGCCGGTCGTGGCGTCGTACCAGTTGTTGCCGACGATGCCGGTGCGGTTGGGATAGGAACCGGTGAGCAGGCTGGAGTGGCCCGGGCAGGTCTCGGTCATGCCATGCGACTGGTAGCCGTTGGGATAGGTCACGCCTTCGCGGCCGAGCTTGCCCAGGCCGCCCTTCCACTGGCCGCGCCACTGTTCGAACAGGTTGGCGCTGAACTGGTCGATGGAGATCACCACGACCAGCTTGGGATCGGGCTTCACCTGGTCGGCCGCCTGGGCCGGGACGGAGGCGAAAAGGGCGACGCCGGCCAGCGCCGACAGCGCCGTCTTGGGGCCAAACGGGGAGGTAAGCTTGCTCATGGCGCGCAACCTGCCTCAACGACCGGGCGGTCGCAAACAAAGCTTCAGCAGACGAAGTTCACTGAGCGACGACGCCCAGTTCGCGCGCGGCCGCGGCGGGCGACTGCTTTGCGGTGTCGCGATCGACGGCGTAGTTGGCCCGGCGCATGGCCTCGACCGTCAGCTTGCCCGACAGCGAGGCCGCCAGGGCCCTCAGATCCGGATCGGCGGCGCGCCCGGGCGAGACCACCAGCACCGCGTCGTAGGGCGGCAGCGCGCCCCTGGGATCTTCCAGCACCACCAGGTCGTCGGCGGCGATGCGGCCGTCGCTGGAGAAGGCCGAGATGACGTCGGCCTCGCCCGAGGCCAGGGCGCGGTACATGAAGGTGGGCTGGAACTGGCGGCGGCTCTTGAACTTCAGGCCATAGGCCTTCTCGACCGCCGCCCATTCGGGCCGCGAGAAGAACTCCAGGTCGCCGCCCATGACCAGGTTCGGCGCCTTGGCGGAAAGATCGGCCAGGCTGCTTACGCCCAGCGCCTGCGCCCTCTCGCGCTTCATGGCGAAGGCATAGGCGTTCTCGAAGCCCAGCGGCGCGGCCAGCACCACGCCGTCGCGACGGGCCAGCTCGGTCTTCAGCGTGTCGAGCACCGCCCGGCGGCCGGGGTTGTCGGTGCGGTGCAGGACGTTGGCCCACAGGGTGCCGGTGTAGTCGACATAGGCGTCGATCTCGCCGGCGGCCAAGGCGCGGTAGGCGACGGCGGAGCCGAGATTGATGCGCCGCTCGACGCGGGCGCCCCGCCCTTCCAGCCGCTGCGCCATCAGTTCGGCCAGCACGTACTGCTCGGAGAAGTTCTTGGCGCCGATCACATAGGCCTTGGGGCGCGGCGTCAGGGCCGGAACCGCCAGCGGGGCCAGGGCGACGGCGAGGCCCAGCCCCAGGGCGGCCAGTGCGCCGCCCCAGAGGACGGGCCTGCGCTGCTCCAGCCCGCGACCGACGAGGCCCAGGAACTGGTCGACGACCAGGGCCAGGGCGGCCGAGGCCGCGCAGCCGACCAGAACCATGTCCCAGGCCTCGGTCTGAAGCCCCGAGAAGATGTAGTCGCCCAGCGAGGTCTGGCCGACGGGGGTGGCCAGGGTCGCGCCGCCGATGGTCCAGACGGCGGCGGTGCGAACGCCGGCCAGGATCACCGGCGCGGCCAGCGGCAGCTCGACCTTCGTGAGGCTCTGGCGCGGAGTCATGCCGACGCCCCGGGCCGCCTCGGTCACGGCGGGGTCGACGCCGGCCAGGCCCGCGGCGGTGTTCCGCAGGATCGGCAGCATGGCGTAGAGCGACAGGGCCAGCAGCGCCGGCAGGAAGCCGAGCGCGGGAAAGCCGAAGCCAAGCGTCGCCTTCGCCAGGTTCGAGAGCAGCAAAAGCAGCGGATAGAACAGAGCCAGTAGCGCCAGGCTGGGAATGGTCTGGACCAGGCCCGTGACCGCCAGGGCGGTCCAGCGCAGCCCCGGTCGGCGCGCGGCGGCGAAGCCCAGCGGCAAGGCGACGGCCAGGCCCAGCGCCAGGGCGGCGGCCGACAGGGCCGCGTGCCAGGCCAGGCGTTGCGGCAGCAGGGCCAGCAGCTCAGTCATCCAGCAGCGCCCTCACCCGCTCGGCCTGGCGGCGCGGCGCGGCCATCAGCGCCTCGACGCGCGGGTCGTCCTGGCCGGCCATCAGGTCGCGCGGCGCGGCGTCGGCGATGATCCGACCCGCGTCGAGCACCACGATGCGGTCGGCCAGCAACAGGGCCTCGGCGACGTCGTGGGTGACCATCACCGTGGTCAGGGACAACGCCTGGTGCAGGCGGCGGACGTCGTCGCCGAGGGCCTGGCGGGTGATCGGGTCGAGCGCGCCGAACGGCTCGTCCATCAGGAGGATCGCGGGGCGAGCGGCCAGGGCCCGGGCCACGCCCACCCGCTGGCGCTGGCCGCCCGACAGCGCGGCGGGCCGGCGCTGGGCGACCGCGCGCGGCAGGTCGACGAGGTCGAGCAGTTCGTCGACGCGGGCGGCGATCTCGTCCTTCTTCCAGCCCAGCAGGGCCGGCGCGACGCCGATGTTTTCGGCCACGCTCATGTGCGGGAAAAGGCCGATCTCCTGGAAGACATAGCCGATGCGGCGGCGCAGGACCGGGCCGTCGAGGCCGTTCACCGCCTCGCCATCGATCCTGACAACGCCGGACGTGGGCGGCGCCAGGGCGTTGATGGTCTTGAGCAGCGTGGTCTTGCCCGCGCCCGAACCGCCGACCAGGGCCACGAACTGGCCCGGCGGGATCGACAGGTCGACGCCCTGCAGCGCGACGGCGCCGTCATGCGTCTTGCCGACCTGTTCGAGGGCGATGGCTGGTGTCATGCGCGCTCACCTTTCCCGCTGCCGGGCGCTGCGACAAGCCGTCCCGCTTGCACCAAGCCAAATCAGACGCGTTAATGGTGGTTAACGGGGGTAGTTCTGGCTGGCGTGGAGCATGACGATGGCCGCAACCCTGACCGCCGCCTCCCCTGCGGGAGGCTTCAAGGCCCGCAAGCGCCGCAAGGCCGTGCAGCGCCGCCTGCGCGTGGCCGTGGCCCTGATGGTGCTGCTGAACCTGGCCGTCTGGGCCGGCGTCGTGGCGGCCCTGCGGGGCGTGGACGTGGCGGGGCTGGTTCCGCTCCTGGGACAAACCCTCTCTCTTTGAGAGAGGGATTCCTCAGAGAGAGGGATTCCAAGTCAGTCCTTGGCGTCCTTAGCCGCCGCCTTGAGGTCTTCGCCGGCCGATTTCACGCCGCCGACCACCTCATCCTTCTTGCCTTCCTTTTGCAGGTCCTTGTCGCCGGTGAGATCGCCGACGGCGGACTTGATCTCGCCTTCGGTCTTCTGGGCGTGGCCGGAATCCTTGTCGCCGCAGGCGGTCAGGGCGAGCGCGGCGGCGGCGATGGCGACGAGGGAGAGAGGACGCGCGAGGTTCATGCGGTAGAGCTCCTTGTTCGAGCTCCCAACGCCTCGCGGGCGCTTTAGGTTCGATCCGTCACGGCCAAGCCGTCAGATCGACATCCGCATGATCTCTTGATAGGCCGAGATCACCTGGTCGCGGATCGAGATCACGGTCTCGAGGCTGGCTTCGGCCGACGAGATGGCGGTGACGACGTCGATCAGCTCGGCCTTGCCGGCCGCCTGCTGGGCGATCTTGTGCTCGGCCTGGCGCGAGGCCTGGACCGTGTCGGTCATCGCCGACTTCAGCATGTCGCCGAAGTCCATCTTCTGGGACTCGCCGACGCTCTTGCCGAGCGACAGCGGCGTGGAGCCGGCGGCGGCGTAGGCCTTGGAGGCTGCCAGAGCGGTGATCATCGCCTAGCTCCCCTACTTCTTGAGGATGTCGAGCGTGCGCGACTGCATGCTGCGCGCGGTCTCGATGACGTTGAGGTTGGCCTCGTAGGCGCGCTGCGCCTCCTTCATGTCGAGCGCCTCGACCAGGGTGTCGACGTTGGGCAGCTTGACGTAGCCCTTGGCGTCGGCCGCCGGGTTGCCGGGGTCGTACTCGGTCTTGAAGTCCTTCTGGTCGCCCTCGACGCGGGCCATGGCCACGCCCTCGGCGCCCTCGACCTTGGCCGGACGGAACACCGGCACCTGGCGGCGATAGGGATCGCCGCCGGCCGTGCGGGCCGTCGAATTGGCGTTGGCGATGTTCTCGGCGATGATGCGCATGCGGCCCTGCTGGGCCTTGAGCGCGCTGGCCGCCACGGCCATCGCCGCCGCCGACTGGGATCGGATCTCAGCCATCTATGCGTCCTCTAGCCGTTGGGGCGACGCGCGGCGGTGCGCAGCATCGACATGGAGCGTTGGTAGAAGGAGACCGCCGCGTCGTAGTTCATGCGCGCATCGGTCATCTTGAGCATCTGGTCCTCGAGCGTCACGGAGTTGCCGTCGAGGGTGGTCTCGCTGTCGGGGCCCTGGGGCGAGCGCCACAGGCTGGCGGGCTTGGACGGCGCGATGTGGCCGGCGCTGGTGGTCAGCATCTGCAACGGGCGGCCCATCGTGGCCAGGCCGCTGCTGGTCCCGCCGGTCGCCTGGGCGTCGAGCGAGGCCTGGAAGGAGAAAGCCTTGAGGTCCCGCGGCTGATAGCCGGGGGTGTCGCCGTTGGCGACGTTCTGGGCGACCACCTTCTGCCGCTCGGTCAGATAACCGAGCCGGCTCTTCAGCATCGAGAAAAGAGGGATGTCGTCCGGACCCATGCGAGCATGGTGAAGAAACAGGGTTAATCAGGCTTTAAGAACCGTGAGGCACACCAGGGATGCGGCGCCTCGCCGCGCCTCTTTCCTGTGGAATCCTGTCCGCGCATGGACGTCTTTCTTCTGATCCGCGCCGTCGCGGCGCTGGCCGTCACCCTGGGCCTGATCGGCCTGGCCGCCGTGGCCCTGCGCAAGTTCGGCCCCGAGGCCCTCAACCGCATCGTCTCCAAGCGCCGCGAGCGGCGCCTGCAGGTGGTCGAGACCTTGGTGCTGGACCCCGCCCGTCGCCTGGTGCTGTGCCGGCTGGACGGCGAGGAGCGCCTGGTGCTGCTGGGCGACGGCCGCCTGCTGGACTGGACCCCCGCCGGCGCCCCCTCGCCTTCGCCCGCCCCCGTCACGACCCAGCCGGAGCCCGTGGTCTGATGCGCCTGCTCAAGACCCTCACCGGCGCCACGCCGCAGGAACTGCGCCGCGCCGCCGTCATCGCCATGCTGGCGGGCCTGGCGACGACGCTGGGTCCGTCGCTGGCCATGGCCCAGTCGGCCATCAATGTCGATCTCGGCACGGGCGCGGGCCTGACCGAGCGGGTCGTCCAGCTGGTCGGCCTGCTGACGGTGCTGTCGCTGGCGCCGTCGATCGTGATCATGACGACCTCGTTCGTACGCATCGTCGTGGTGCTGGGCTTGCTGCGCACCGCCATCGGCGTGCAGCAGAGCCCGCCCAACCCGGTGATCATCAGCCTGGCGCTGTTCCTGACGGCCATCGTCATGGGCCCGACCTTCGAGCAGTCCTACGACGCGGGCGTCAAACCCCTGCTCGACAAGCAGATGGAGCTGCCGCAGGCCTTCGAGGCGGCCGGCCAGCCGGTGAAGACCTTCATGCTGCGCCAGGTGGACGAGGACGACCTGGCCCTGTTCATCCGTCTTTCGAAGATCGAGAAGCCGAAGACCGCCCAGGAGACCCCGCTGAAGGTGGTGACCCCGGCCTTCATGATCTCGGAACTGAAGCGCGCCTTCGAGATCGGCTTCCTGCTGTTCATCCCGTTCCTGGTCATCGACCTGGTCGTCGCCAGCGTGCTGATGAGCATGGGCATGATGATGCTGCCGCCGGCGACGGTCAGCCTGCCGTTCAAGCTGATCTTCTTCGTGCTAGTGGATGGGTGGCGACTCGTCTGCGGCAGCCTGGTGGAAAGCTTCCAGCGCGGGACCGGCAGCGGGTAAGATCCGACGACACCGAACAGAATAACTAGAACAACAGAAGACCAAGACCGATGGGCGTTTTCGTACTGGGCTCGATCAATCTGGACGCCGTGGCGCGGGTCGACGACCTGCCGCGGCCGGGCGAGACGGTGGCCGGCCTGTCGCTGGAGCTGTTCCTCGGCGGCAAGGGCGCCAACCAGGCCGTCGCCGCCGCCCGCATGGGCGCGCCCACCCGCCTGATGGGCGCGGTCGGCAAGGACGACAGCGGCATCAGCCTGAAGGGCAAGCTGGCCGGCTACGGCGTGCAGGTGGCCGACGTGGCCGAACTGTCGGGCGCCCCCACGGGCCAGGCCCACGTCTGGGTGTCGTCGGGCGGCGAGAACATGATCGTCGTCACCGGCGGCGCCAACATGATGATCACGCCCCAGCAGGTGGCGGCCACGGCGCTGGAAGGCCAGCGCGTGCTGCTGGCCCAGCTGGAAACCCCGGCCCCCGCCATCGAGGCCCTCTTCAAGGCCGGCGCGGCCAAGGGCGGCCTGCGCGTGCTGAACGCCGCCCCCGCCCTGCCCCAGGGCGCGGCGCTGTTCCCGCTGACCGACATTCTGATCCTGAACCAGACCGAGCTGGCGACCTACGCTCGCCTCGACCACGAGCCGGCCAAGCTGGAGGAGGTCTCCAAGGCCGCCCGCAAGCTGATGAGCCGCCCCGACCAGACGATCATCGTCACCCTGGGCAAGACCGGCGTGGCCGCCGTGCGCCGCGACGAGGCCTTCCTGGTCGAGGGCCGCAAGGTCAAGGCCGTGGACACCGTCGGCGCGGGCGACTGCTTCTGCGGCGCCCTGGCTGCTGGCCTGGCCGCCAATCTCGACCTGCGCGAGGCCGTCGAGCAGGCCAATGCGGCCGCCGCCCTGTCGGTGCAGAAGCCGGGCGCGGCGCCGTCGATGCCCAGCAAGCGCGAGGTCGAGGTGTTCCTGGAGGGGTGAGGTCGCGGACCTTCCAGTCCTCCCGTCATTCCCGCCCTTGTGGCGGGAAACCCTGGTTCCGTTCGCATATGGGGTTCAAGCGGCGTGCTGAGCACGCCGCCGCACTCTCGCTTGCGGCTGACAGAGGGGTTCCCGCCACAAGGGCGGGAATGACGGGAGTTTTTGAACGCCGCCCGTCAGGCGGCGCGGATGCCGCTGAAGCCGCCTTCGGCCTGGGCGCCGACGATGGCGTCGTAGCCGAGGATCATGTCGACGTCCTTGCCGTTGGTCGCCAGCGGCAGGCGCAGCCACAGGATCGAGACGTGCGGCGCGCCGCGCCAGGCCAGGCTGTGCACGCCCACGCCCGGACGACGCTCGTCGACGACCTTGTCGAGTTCCTTGCGCCAGTAGTCGCCGGCGGCGGTGTTGTAGACCTCGCTCAGCGCCTTGCCGGTGATCTCGCGGCCGTAGACGCCGTAGAGGCCGGTGCCGGCCAGGCGCAGGCGATAGTCGCGCGGCTCGCGCACGACGTCGATCAGGCTGACGGTCGGCAGCAGGCGCTTGATGCCGGAAGGGTGAAGATCGGCACGCGCAGGCAGGTTCGCCCCGCGGCGCAGGGACGCCCAGTATGCGAACATTTCCTGATGAGCGCGGGCCGCGGTCGCGGATGCGCTCAGTTGCGCGGACATCTTCAGAGTCCTTAACAAGCCTTTGGAATCACGGTGATTCACCGCTCATTCACTATGTCTTAAGCACCGAATCGGCGGAAGCGAAAAAACGCCGCCGCCAACAAAGATTCCGCTTGAGAGTCAATCTGGAAGCACAACGCCCGGGCGCTGGAAGAGCGCCCGGGCGTCGATTTTCTCGCTTAGCTTAACCACAAGCGATTGATTGAATTAAGGTAAATGAACGCTCAGACTCAGCCCTTGCGACCCTTCCCAGCGCCCCGGCCGGTCTGGCCAAGGCCCATCTGGCGGGCAAGCTCCGAACGCGCCTTGGCGTAGTTCGGCGCAACCATGGGGTAGTCCGAAGGCAGCCCCCACTTCTCGCGGTAGTCCTCGGGGCTCATGTCGTACTGCGTGCGCAGGTGACGCTTCAGCGATTTGAAGCGCCGGCCGTCCTCCAGGCAGATGATGTAGTCGGGGGTCACCGAGCGGCGGACCGGCACGGCCGGCTCCTTGGGCTCGGGCGCGGCGGCCTCGGGCGAACCAACCGACCGGAGCGCGTCGTGCACGCTGCGGATCAGGGCCGGCATGTCCGACGCCGAGACGGCGTTGCCGCCGACGAAGGCCGCGACGATGCCCGCGGTAAGTTCGACGAATGGGATCTCTTCTTCCATGACGCCTCTCCCGTTCCCTTTATCTTTCTTCACGCGCACGCAGCTTTGGAGCGCGAAGTTGCATCATGGATAAACGCGTCAGTAAAACCGGGCAATAGATGCCGTCGCGGAATATTGACTGTCGATCAATGCGATCATTCGCATCGGCAACTTAAGGTCGCGGGATAAAAATTCAGATTTTCTGGATTTTGACTGAACGCGTTCGCCGAACTTGACCGTGCGGACACGACCGCCGGCCCTGGAACGCGAGCGCCTAGCGGCCGAAATCCCTCGACAGGGCCAGCATCGCCGCCCGCTGCGGCACCGAGTACTCGTCGATGGCGTCGGTGTCGCCGTCGCGGATGGCCTTCAGCAGCGCCGGCGTCAGGGCCGACGACAGCGACCAGTTCCAGTAGCGCAACACGGTCTGGGCCCGGTCGACGGCGATGGCGTCGAACACCCCCAACACCCGCTCCAGACCCGGCGACGGCGCGCCCTCGGCGTCGGCCTCCGGACGACGCAGGCCCCGCCACAGGGCCCGGACCGCCGCGCGCGGCAGGCCGGTGGCCTTGCACAGGATGGCGATCGGCTCGCCGCCGGCGTCGGTGAAGATCTTGGCGCCGGTCATCGGCTTGAGGCCGGCGAGGTACGAGATCTCCTCGGCCGTCTCGCGGGTCAGGCCGCTCTGGGCGGCCGCGACGGCGTCTTCCAGGCTGTCGAACGGGCTCTTGGCGATGGCGGCGCGGTTGCGCTGCCGGCGCTCGATGAACTGCAGGGCCTTGCGCGACAGCGGATCCTGCCAGCCCTCCTCGGAGGCCACCGCGAAGACGTCGCCGACGGCGTCCTGCAGGATCTCGCGCGAGACGGCGAAGCGCTGGAGGATGGTGCGGCGAGCCTCGGCGTCGGCCCACCAGAACATCACATAGGCGTGGCTGGGACGCAGTTCGGCGCGCTTGAGCAGCAGCGGGATCAGGCTGGGATTGTCGCGCGTCATGGCCACGACGTTCTCGACGCCCTGGTGGCTGAAACGGGCCAGTTCGTTGCGCAGCAAGGCCTCGACCACGGGGGTCTCGCCCATGTCGACCAGGGCGTCGGCCACCACCTCGCCCACGCCGCGGCGGATGGCGATCAGCCGGCGATGCTCCTGGGTGGCGTGGTAGAGGCAGTCGATCAGGTCGGCGTCCGACAGGTTGGGCGAGTTCTCGAGCAGGGCCCGGGCGACGGCGACCTCGTCGCGCAGCAGCAGGCGCACCAGCGAGCCGGGCATGTCGTTGAGGTTGGCCAGGCGACGGGCGACCTTCTCGCGCTCCTCGACCACCGCCTCGCGCAGCATCTCGACCAGCAGGTCGGCGCACATCGCCCGCTCGAAGGCGTTGATGCGGCTGGCCGGCAGGCAGACCACGTCGGCCAGGCGCTTGAGGAGAGCGGCGCGCGACTTGGGCGGAACGGCGATCGGCTTGGCGAAGGGCGAAATCGGGTCGGTCATGATCTTCCTGGCGGCGAAGCCCCGGTCGCCGAGTTTCGAACCTAGACGGTAACGCCCTTAAGTTCGAATTAGCGCCAGGGATTCTCCCGCCGGGGGAATTTGCGGCCTCAGGCCGCGCTTCGCCAGAGCTTCTTCTCGCCTCCACGTCGCTCCAAGGCCGTCATCCCGGCTTTCCGCTTCGCTATGGCCGGGATGACGTGCGTGGGGGGGCTCTGAGCATCCAGGCTTTGCCGGACGCGCTCTAGCGAAATTGTCGCGGCGCCCACTCGGGCCAGATGTCGGGCAGATCCGAGGAAACGCGGTTGGGATAGGCGGGCGGGCGCTTCTCCAGGAACGAGGTCACGCCCTCCTTGGCGTCGCCCGAGGCGCCGCGCGACTGGATGGCCCGGCTGTCGGCCTTGTGGGCCTCCATCGGATGGTTGGCGCCGGCCATGCGCCACAGCAGCTGGCGGGTCAGGGCCACCGAGACCGGGGCGGTATTGTCGGCGATCTCGCGGGCCAGGGCGCGGGCCGCGGGCAGCAGGTCTTCGGGCGCATGCAGCGAGCGCACGAACCCACGCTCCTTGGCCTCGGTCGCCGGAAACACCCGGCCGGTGTAGCACCACTCCAGCGCCGTCTGCATGCCCACGAGGCGCGGCAGGAACCAGGACGAGCAGGCCTCCGGCGTGATGCCCCGGCGAGCGAAGACGAAGCCGAACTTGGCGTCTTCGGCGGCCAGGCGGATATCCATCGCCAGTTGCATGGTCGCGCCGACGCCGACGGCCGGGCCGTTCACGGCGGCGATCACCGGCTTGAGGCTGTCATAGATGCGCAGGGTCACCCGGCCGCCGCCGTCGCGATAGACGTCGCCGACCTTGCCCTCCTCCCGTTCCAGGGCCTGGGGCGAGGTGCGGTCGAAGGTCGCCCCGCCGCTCGACAGGTCGGCCCCGGCGCAGAACGCCCGGCCCGCGCCGGTGACGATCACCGCCTTCACCGCGTCGTCGGCGTCGGTGATGTCGAAGACCTCTATCAGCTCCTTCATCATGCGGGCGGTGAAGGCGTTGAGCTTTTCGGGCCGGTTCAGGGTGATCGTCGCGACGCCGTCCTCGACGGCGTAGAGCAGGGTCTCAAAGGTCGGCTGCGACATGTGGCGGGCTCCCTGAATTATTTTAAACAACCGTATGACCGCTTGCCGCATATGCACAACCCCTCCCCTCGATGGGGGAGGGGCAGGGGTGGGGGTGGCTGGAGCGGTTGAAGCCACGCAACGCGGCCGGCTCAGCAGTTCACCCCCATCCCCGGCCCTTCCCCCATCAAGGGGGAAGGGAGATCAGGCCCGCCTCACCCCCAGCTTGCTGATCGCGTGGACGAAGTTGTTCGCCGCGATCTCGGCGCCTCCTGTCCATTCCAGGTCGGGGAAGCGGGCCAGGATCTGGCGATAGGCCTCCTCCAGCTGGATCTGGGCGACGCGCTTGCCCAGGCAGGTATGCGGACCGTAGCCGAAGGCCACGTGCTTGCCGGCGTTGGGGCGGGTGACGTCCAGGCGGTCGGGGTTTTCGAACATGGCCGGATCGCGGTTGGCCGCGCCGTAGTACATGACCACCTTCTCGCCTTCACGGATCTGCTGGCCGGCCACCTCGACGTCGCGCGTGGCGGTGCGGCGCATGTAGATCACCGGGCTGACCATGCGGATGAACTCGTCCACCGCGCCGGGCAGCAGGGACGGATCGTCGATCAGCCGCTGCTTCTGCTCGGGAAACTCGGTCAGCAGCCGCATGGCGCCCGACAGGGTGTTTCGCGTCGTGTCGTTGCCGGCGAACACGATCAGCAGCCACGAGCCGTCGAGATATTCGTCGGCCAGCAGGTCGCCGTCGACCTGGGCGCGGGCGATCGCCGTCATGAGGTCCTGCCTGGGATCCTCCCGCCGCTTGAGCAGCATGGTGCGGCCGTAGTCGAACATCTCCTCGATGTTGTCGTTGAAGTCGGCGACGAACTGCATGAGCTCGAGGGTGGGCGTGATCGGCGCCTGGGCCTGCTGCACGGCCAGGTCCTGGGCCCGCTCCAGATAGTGCATCCAGGTCAGGAACTTGGCCCGGTCCTCGGGCGGCACGCCGAGGATCTCGCACAGGGTGAACAGCGGCAGGATCGACGAGAAATGCTCGACCATGTCGATCTCGGCGCCGCCAGCCAGCAGCGGCTCCATCTCGTCCAGAAGGCGGGTGACCTCCGCCCTCACCTTGTCGGTCAGGCCGCGCAGGTAGGCGGCGGTGAAATAGGGCATGTGCTCGCGGCGCAGCTGCAGGTGATGCGGCGCGTCGAGATTGATCATGGTGTCCATGGTCGCCCGGAACAGCAGGGCGTGGCGCTTGTCGGGCGGCCCCATCGACATCAGGATCCCGCCCTTCTGCGAGGAGAAGGTCTCCGGGTCGCCGTTGACGCGCATGACGTCCTCGTAGCGGGTCACCGCCCAGAAGCCCGGCCCGCCGAACGGCTCGCCGTGCCACATCACCGGCGCCTCGGCGCGCATCCGCGCGAAGTCGGCGAAGGGCTGGCCCTTGGTGAAGCGGAAGATGTCGGCCAGGTCGATCCCGTCGAGAGTGGGATAGGCCTTGGGCGCGCCGGGCCCCGGCCGGCCGTCGACCACCGTCTTGCTGATCAGCTCCATGCGCTCGCCTCCCATCGAACATCGTTGTCGGACGCACGATCACCCAGGATTGCGCGGCCGCCAACGGCGCCCCTACGGCAACTTGCACGCGCGTCGCGCCTTGGGTCATGCTCCCGACTGAACGCCGATCATGCGGGCAACACGCAGGCGGCGGCAGGGAGAGAAACGGCCGTCGCCGCCATGGCGAGCGGCCCAGGAGGTCGCATGCATCCGAGCGTCCACGCCCGCACCCAGCCCGACAAGCCCGCCTTCGTGATGGCCGGCTCGGGCGAGACCGTCACCTACAAGGAGCTCGACGACCGCTCGAACCAGGGAGCCCAGCTGTTCCGGTCGATGGGCCTTCAGGTCGGCGACGTCGTCGCCATCCTGCTCGACAATCACCCGCGCTACCTGGAGATCGCCTGGGCGGCGCAGCGCGCCGGGCTCTACTACACCTGCATCTCGACCAAGCTGACCGCGCCCGAGGTCGAGTACATCGTGGGCGACTGCGGGGCCAAGGCGCTGATCACCGGTCCGGCGCTGGACGGGGTGGCGCAAGGCCTGGCGGCGCTTATCCCGGGCGTGGCGCTGCTGCGGGTGGACGGGGCCGCCGGCCCCTATGCCGACTTCGACGCCGCCCGCGCGGCCATGCCGGCCACGCCCATCGCCGACGAGACCTCGGGCTCGGACATGCTCTATTCCTCGGGCACTACGGGGCGACCCAAGGGCGTCAAGCCGGCGCTGAACGGCGCGCCGATCGACGCGCCCCACGCCTTGCAGATGATGGCCCAGCACCTGTTCAAGCTGGACGGCGACAGCGTCTATCTCTCGCCCGCGCCGCTCTATCACGCCGCCCCGCTGCGCTGGTGCATGAGCGTGCACAAGCTGGGCGGCACGGTCGTGGTGATGGAGAAGTTCGATCCCGAGACCGCCCTGGCCCTGATCGAGGAGCACAAGGCCACCTGCGGCCAGTTCGTGCCGACCCACTTCGTGCGGATGCTGAAGCTGCCGGAGCAGACGCGCGGCAAGTACGACGTCTCGACCATGCGCTCGGCGATCCACGCCGCCGCCCCCTGCCCCGTGCCGGTCAAGGAACAGATGATCGCCTGGTGGGGGCCGGTGATCTACGAGTACTACGCCGGCACCGAGGGCAACGGCTTCTGCTGGATCGACAGCAAGAGCTGGCTGGAGCGGCGAGGCTCGGTGGGCCAGGCGGCGCTGGGCGAGCTGCGCATCTGCGACGAGGCCGGCGATCCCCTGCCCGCCCGCAGCGAGGGCGTGGTCTATTTCGCCAACGGCCCGGCGGTGACCTATCACAACGCACCGGAGAAGACGGCCGAGAGCTACAACAAGCACGGCTGGACGACGCTGGGCGACGTGGGCTGGGCCGACGAGGACGGCTATCTGTACCTCACCGACCGCAAGAGCTTCATGATCATCTCGGGCGGGGTGAACATCTATCCGCAGGAGATCGAGAACCTGCTGATCACCCACCCCCGGGTGGCCGACGCCGCCGTGGTCGGCGCCCCCGACGAGGAGATGGGCGAGAAGGTCGTGGCGGTGATCCAGCCGCTGGACTGGGACGACGCCGGCGAGGCCCTGGCCGCCGAACTGCTGGCCTTCACCCGCGACAACCTCAGCCACGTGAAGGCCCCGCGCCAGGTGGACTTCGTCCGGGAACTGCCCAGGCACCCGACGGGCAAGCTCTACAAGCGGCTGGTGCGGGACGCCTACTGGGGCAAGGGCGAGGGGCGGATCGTTTGATGCGCAAGCGCTAGGGAATTGATTTTCCGATCTTTTGCCACCAGCTTGTTGGAAGCGGTGGCAAGGACTATTCCCGTGCGCCCCGACGCGCTACGCGGTGCACAAACTGATCATCTCGCGCAAGCGCAGCCAGGCCAATCCCAAGCGCCGCAAGGACGTGGAACAGGCGCAGGCCCTGATCCGCGCCCTGGCCGTGGACGATCCATTCGCCCTGCGTGACGCCTGTGCCGAGGCCCGCGGCCGCGGCGAGGCGTGGCGAAAGCTGCGGGATGAAGCGGTCAGCCTGCTGCCCGACGACGTCCGAGCGACACTGGAAGACTTGTGACGCACTCCGCCCCGTGATCTCTTCCAAACAAACGTTTGGGAGAGCGCCACATGAAAGAGATCGCCTTCGCCGACATCGCCAGCCTGGTCGGGCAGGAGGTCGGGGTGTCCGACTGGGTCGAGATCAGCCAGGAACGGGTCAACCAGTTCGCCGAAGCGACCGGCGATCACCAGTGGATCCACGTCGACGTCGAGCGGGCGACGCGCGAGATCGGCGGGCCGATCGCCCACGGGTATCTGACCCTGTCACTGATCCCGATGCTGGGCGCGGGCGTACTGCACGTCACCGGCGTGACGCGCGGCATCAACTACGGCTGCGACAAGGTGCGGTTCACCAGCATGGTGCGCGTGGGCAAGCGGGTGCGGATGCGCCAGAAGCTGGTCAGCGTCGAGCCCAAGGCCGGCGGCCTGCAGATGAAGAACGAATGCACCATCGAGATCGAGGGCGAGGAGCGCCCGGCCTGCGTGGCCGAGACGATCTCGATCATCTACGGGGGTTAGGGGACGAATGGACGGCCAGCTTTTGGGAAGCTGAGAACGTCCCCCCCTCCGGCCCTTTGGGCCACCTCCCCCGGAGGGGGAGGATCTTGGAAAGACGAAGGCCCCGGATCGCTCCGGGGCCTTTGTTTCTGGGGCTGGAACCAAGCCTAGCGCTTGATCGCGTCGCCGATCTTGTCCTGGGCCTGGCCGACCTTGTTCTGGACGTCGCCCTTGACCTTCTGGGCCTTGCCCTCGGCTTCGAGGCGTTCGTTGTCGGTGGCCTTGCCGACGGCTTCCTTTACGGCGCCCACGCCCTTGTCGATGGCGCCCTCTACGCGATTGGTGCTCATTGGCTTGCTCCTGCCAGCGTTGAACTCCCCATCCGAACGGAGCCCCGGGAGCAATGGTTCCTAGCGTGGCCGCAAGGGATTTCGGCGAAGTCAGGGATTGAAACCGGGCGCGGCCACCGCCTGCACCGCGACGGCGTCCTGCGCCGCCGTCGAACCGGGCGGCTTGGCCGGAGCAGCCTGGATCAGCGGCGGCCCCGACGGCTTGTCGAGCAGGGCGACGGTCTCGCGGATGTACTTGGCGTGGGTGACGATGCCGATCTCGAGGCGCTCGCCCGACAGCTCGACCTGCTGGGTCAGCATGCCGGCGACGAACTGCACCTCCTGGCTTTCGGTCGAGCCCGGCCGGCGACGCGCGCCCTCGGCCATGAACACCGGCCCGCCCGAATTACCGGGAAACACCGAGAAATCCATCAGGAAGGTCGGGAACACGCTGGCCGGGGCCAGCGGATACGACGCCACCCGGCCCGAGCGCAGGATCGGAAAGCCCGCGGTGTTGGCCGACAGGCCGCGCGGGAAGCCCAGGGCCATCATCTCGTCGCCGGGGCCCAGGCTGTACTTGTTGAAGGTGTCGTCCTGGGCCAGCCAGGCCAGCGGGATGGCGGCCTTGGCGAACTCGGGCGGGGCCTCGACGACGATGGCGGCGACGTCGCGGCTGGGATGCTTGATCCACAGCGGATGGTCGCCATCGCGAATCTTCAGGGTGCGGGGATCATAACGCCAGACACCCTCCTTGCTCTGCACACGATAGCCGATCTTGGCCGACACCGAGGGCATGCGGTCGAAGACGTGGGCGGCGGTGACCAGGATGGTGCGCGGGCGGCCGTCGGGCGTGGGATCCTCGATCAGGAATCCGGTGCCGACCGTCCGCGAGCCGTCGGCGAGCGGCTGCTCCAGCTGCACCGTCGCCTGGATCAGATCGACCGACAGGTCCCAAGCCATGAATGCCCTCGTCTCCGATTCAACCTTGGACGTCGTATGAGTTTGACCAGACGCCCCTGCCGCAACAAGTTGGCGTTCTGACGCATCCGAGGGGGAATCTGTCCATGAACCGGCGCGAAATGATGACGAGCGTTGCCGCCGTCGCCGCCACGTCCTCCGCCCTCATTCCCGGGAGTTCCATGTCCGCCACCGCCAAGCCCGTTCCTCCGGTCGCCAAGAAGGTCCCCAAGCGCATCGAGCAGCTGGGCCGGGTGCGCGTCGACGACTACGCCTGGATGAAGGACGACAACTGGCAGAAGGTCCTGCGCGACCCGAGCCTGATCAAGGCCGAGGTCAAGGAGCACCTGACCGCCGAGAACGCCTATGTGAAGGCGATGCTGGCCCCGACGCAGGACCTGCAGAAGGCGATGTTCGAGGAGATGAAGGGTCGCATCAAGGAGGACGACTCCTCGGTCCCCTCCCCCGATGGCCCCTACGACTACTATTCGCGCTTCGCCCTGGGCGGCCAGCACCCGATCTACGCCCGTCGCCCGCGTGGAAAGACCGACGGCGAGGAGGTGCTGCTCGACAGCGACGCCCTGGCCAAGGGCAAGGCCTACAGCCAGGTCAGCGCCGCAGACCACAGCCCCGACCACAAGCTGTTCGCCTATGCCGAGGACGCCCAAGGCTCGGAAGTCCACAAGATCTACGTCAAGGACCTGGCCACCGGCGAGATCCTGCCCGAACCGGTCGACAGCAGCACTGGCGACTTCACCTGGTCGCCCGACTCCAAATGGCTGTTCTGGACGCACCGCGACGACAACGGCCGCTCCGACAAGATCTATCGCCGCCCGGCCCGCGGCGGCCTGAAGGACGACGTGCTGGTCTATGAAGAGCCCGACGACGGCTTCTTCGTCAGCGTCAGCGTCACCGGCTCGGACGCCTTCATCGTCATCAGCGCCGGCGACCACGAGACGTCGGAAACCCTGCTGATTCCGGCCAGCGACGTCGCCGCCAAGCCAAAAGCCGTGGAGCCCCGCACGCCGGGCCTGCGCTATTCGGTCGAGCACTGGGACGGCAAGTTCGTCATCCTGACCAACGCGGACGACGCCATCGACTTCAAGCTGGTCGAAGCTCCGGTCGACAATCCCGGCCGCGCCAACTGGAAGGACTTCGTGGCCCACAAGCCGGGGACCTTCATCACCGGCCACGCCGCCTACAAGGATCACCTGGTCCGCGTCGAACGGGTCAACGCCAACACCCGCATTGTCATCACCGACCGCGCCACCAAGGCCGAGAAGCCGATCGTCGTCGACGAGCAGGCCTATGTGCTGAGCGTCGAGGGCGGCTACGAGTTCGACACGCCGACCCTGCGCTATGTCTACCAGTCGCCGACCACGCCGCGTCAGTGGTTCGACTACGACATGCGCAGCGGCGACAAGGTGCTGCGCAAGACCCAGGAAATCCCCTCGGGCCACGATCCGTCGAAGTACGTGACCAAGCGCCTCTATGCGAAAGCGCCCGACGGCGCCGAGGTGCCGGTGACCGTGCTGATGAAGAAGGACGTCAAGCTGGACGGCAAGGCGCCGCTGCTGCTCTACGGCTACGGCAGCTACGGCATGTCGATGGATCCGTCGTTCTCGATCCGCAACTTCAGCCTGGTCGACCGCGGCTGGATCTGGGCCACCGCCCACATCCGCGGCGGCTCGGAAAAGGGCTACGGCTGGTTCCTGGACGGCAAGAAGTTCAAGAAGAAGAACACCTTCACCGACTTCATCGCCTGCGCCGAGCACCTGCATGCGAACGGCTACGGCGCCAAGGGCCGCACGGTGGCCTATGGCGGCTCGGCCGGCGGCATGCTGATGGGCGCGATCACCAACCTGCGGCCGGACCTGTGGTCGGGCATCATCGGGGCGGTGCCGTTCGTCGACGTGCTCAACACCATGAGCGACACCTCCCTGCCGCTGACCCCGCCGGAATGGCCCGAATGGGGCAATCCGCTGGAGGACAAGGAGGCCTACGACTACATCGCCAGCTATTCCCCCTACGACAACGTCACCGCCAAGCCCTATCCGGCCGTTCTGGCCACCGGCGGCCTGTCGGACCCGCGCGTCACCTATTGGGAGCCCGAGAAGTGGGCGGCCAAGCTGCGGGCCAACACCACCAGCGGCAACCCGATCCTCTTGAAGATCAACATGGAGGCCGGCCACGGCGGCGCCTCGGGCCGCTTCGACTTCCTCAAGGAGATCGCGCTCGACTACGCCTTCGCCGTGTGGGCGGTCGACAAGGGCTGGACGAAGGCGTGATGCGGAGTTCGAACTTCAAGATCCTCCCCCTGAAGGGGGAGGTGTCGGCGCAGCCGACGGAGGGGGAAGTGAAATCCCCGGCTCCCCGCATACTTCCCCCTCCGGCGCTTCGCGCCACCTCCCCCTTCAGGGGGAGGATCTAGATGACGCTGATCATCCGCCCCTCCATCGACGCCGACATCGGCGCGATCACCGCCATCTACGGCTGGAACGTGCTCAATGGCCTGGGCACCTTCGAGGAGGTTCCGCCCGACGAGGCCGAGATGGCCCGGCGGCGCGGGGCGTTCCTGGAGCGCGGCCTGCCCTACCTGGTCGCCGAACTGGACGGAAAGGTGCTGGGCTACGCCTATGCCGGTCCGTTCCGCCTGCGGGCGGCCTATCGCTACACCGTCGAGGACAGCATCTATGTCGCCCCCGACGCGTCCGGAAAGGGGGTCGGCAAGGCGTTGCTGACGGCCTTGATCGAGGCCTGCGAGGCCTTGGGCCTTCGCCAGATGTGCGCGGTGATCGGCGACAGCGGCAACGCCGCGTCGATCGGCGTGCACGCCGCGCTCGGCTTTACGCACAAGGGCGTGTTTCCGGCCATGGGCTACAAGTTCGACCGCTGGGTCGATCTCGTCTGGATGCAGCGGCCGCTGAACGGCGGCGGCGACACCCCGCCCGACGCCCCCGGCATGTCGCTCAGCGGCGTCTGAACCTTCCGACAGAGCCGCCACAAAGCAAAAGCCCCGCTGGCGGACCGGCGGGGCTTTCGTGTTTTCGGGGCTCTAAGAAGAACCGAGGATCAGGCCTTGCGGGCGCGGGCCTTGCCCGGAGCCTTGGCCTTGCGGCCGCCTTGGCCCAGGCCCAGGGCCTTGGCCATCGCCGAGCGGGCTTCGCTGTAGGAGGGGGCCGTGGTCGGATAGTCGGCGGGCAGGCCCCACTTCGACTTGTACTCGGCGACGGTCATGCCGTGGGTGGTCAGGTGACGCTTCAGCGTCTTGTAGGGCTTGCCGTCCTCGAAGCTGATCAGCGCGTCCGGCGTGATGCTCTTGCGGATCTGGGCCGGAGTAGCCTTGGTAACGGTCTCGGTAACCGGCGCTTCCGGCGAACCAAGACCGGAAAGGGCGTCGTGCGTGGCCCGAATCAGAGCCGGCAGGTCAGAGACCGAGGTCGTGTTGTTGGCCACATAGTTGGCCACGATCTCGGCGGTCAGCTCGATCAGGGTCGATTTGTCTTCCACGGCGTCACTCCACAATGACTTTAAATTCGGAAATACACCCGCCCCGTGGAATTACAAGTACACAAATACGCAACCGAGCGAGCAACGCTCCGCGAAAACAGGCTTTATTTCGCGGCAACAATGTCGATGGCGGATTTTCAAAGCCTTAGCCGTAACCGATCGCGCTCGCCTTCAAGTTCAGTTCCAAGCTCGTGCGTTTTCGCGCACGCGAAGACCGGCGAGGTTCGCGTGCAATTGCACTTTGAGCAAAATCAGGCGCGCGTTTCAGATTCGCCGCGCCTCTGCGCCCCCATCTTCAGATCGAGACCAGCGCCCTGACGGGATCGCGCAAGGGCTCGGACGCGCGAACGCGCCGGCGACCAAAGCAAAGCTTGAAGGAAGGAGAAGATCGCGATGTAAACGCCGCCTCGATCGGAGACTGCTGATCAGCGAAGAGATTGGAGAGAGTGGCTGGGGAACTAGGACTCGAACCTAGAATGACGGTACCAAAAACCGCAGTGTTACCATTACACCATTCCCCAGCAGGAACGGCTGCCGACCCAGTGGGCCGCGGCGAGGCGGTGGAGATAGCTCAGGATTCGGACGGTGGCAACGCCCTCCAAATTCTTTTTTTGGGTCTATTTTCACGCTTGCGACTCTCGAAACAGCCCCCTATAAGCCGCCTCCCAAGTCGAGCACAGCCAACCGGCGGCGCGGCTTCGGAAGTCGGAGTGTGGCTCAGTCTGGTAGAGCACTGCGTTCGGGACGCAGGGGTCGCAGGTTCAAATCCTGCCACTCCGACCATCTTCTCTCCCGAGAAAATTCCCTTATTTGCACCGCCTGAGCGACAAGTTCGGCAGGTTGCTTGCTGTTCATTTGACCGCAACGCGACAGTCGTTAGCTTGCGACGACATTGAAGCGCGACGGACGCACGACCACCTGTGCTTTTCCGCCGCCGCGCCTCGGCTATCGCAACGGGACCCCGATGAAGCAGTTTCTCATGACCGTGGCCGGCGTATTCGTCGGGCTGGTGCTCTTTCTCGTCGGGGTTCCCTTCATACTGATCGTGCTGGCGGCCGGCGCCGCCCGCCCTGCCCCGGTGTCGGCCAACTCGGTCGTGCAACTCGACCTGCGCGGCGGCTTGTCGGACCAGGATTCGCAGAACCCGTTCGCGGCCTTCGGCGGCGGCGGCCAGTCGGTGATGGGCGTGATCGAGGTGCTGCGCCGCGCCGAGACCGACGACAAGGTCAAGGCAGTGTTCGTGCGCCTGCCCGAGGGCGGCGTCGCCCCGGCCTCGGCCGACGAGCTGGCCCAGGCCTTCAAGCACTTCCGCAGCGTCGGCAAGAAGCCGATCTTCGCCCACAGCCAGGGTCTCTATCCCTCGGGCATGTCAACCTCGACCTACCGCCTGGGCGCGGCCGCCAGCGAGTTCTGGATGCAGCCCGACAGCTCGCTGCAGGCCGTCGGCGTGGCCAGCGAGACGATGTTCTACAAGCGCCTGTTCGACAAGTACGGCGTCAAGGCCGACTTCGAGCAGCGCTATGAATACAAGAACGCCGTCAATCCCTACCTGAACAGCGACTTCACCCCGGCGCACCGCGAGGCGACGCTGTCATGGATGGGCTCGGTCTATACCAGCGCCCTGACCGCCGCCGCCCAGGACCGCAAGCTTGATCCGGCCCGCCTGATCAAGGCCATCGAGGCTGGCCCCTACAGCGCCCAGCAGGCGCAAGGGCTGGGCCTGATCGACAAGGTCGGCCAGGTGAAGGAAGCCCAGGACGCCATGCTGGCCCGCGCTGGCAAGGGCGCCAAGCTGATCGAGTTCTCCGACTACGCCTCGCGCTCGAAGAAGGACCTGCCCAAGACCGGCGCGGCCATCGCCGTGATCGGCGCCGAAGGCCCGATCGTCACCGGCACGTCTGGCCAGGCCTCGCCGTTCGGCGGCGACAGCACCATCCACTCCGACGAGACCGCCAAGGCGATCTACGACGCGATCGAGGACAAGGACGTCAAGGCGATCGTGCTGCGCGTCTCCTCGCCGGGCGGGTCGGACACCGCCTCCGAACAGATCCTGGCGGCCGTCCGGGCCGCCAAGGCGGCCGGAAAGCCCGTCGTGGTCAGCATGGGCACCTATGCGGCTTCGGGCGGCTACTGGATCAGCAGCCAGGCCTCGGCGATCGTCGCCCAGCCCTCGACCCTGACCGGCTCGATCGGCGTGTTCGGCGGCAAGTTCGCCCTCGGCGAGGCGCTGTCGCGCTTCGGCGTCGACACCCGCCAGATCAGCGTGGGCGGCGACTATGCCGGCGCCTTCGGCACGGGCCAGGAGTTCACCGCCGACCAGCGCGCCCGCTTCTCGGCCTGGATGGACAATATCTACGCCGGCTTCATCAATCGCGTGGCCGAGGGCCGCAAGCTGCCGGTCGAGCGCGTGCGCGAGATCGCCAAGGGCCGCGTCTGGACCGGCGCCCAGGCCAAGGAGCTGGGCCTGGTGGACCAGCTGGGCGGCTTCTACGACGCCGTCGACAAGGCCAAGGCCCTGGCCAACCTGAAGGGCGACGTGCGCCTGAAGAAGATCGGCGGGCCCAAGTCGCCGTTCGACGCCCTGGAGAAGGCCCTGGGCGTCAGCTCGACCTCGATGCGCACCGTGGCCGCCGCCGCCTGGATCCTGGGCGACCCGCGCTCGGAGGCGATCCTGGACGAGATGGCCAAGACCCGCCTGCGCTCGCAAGGCGCCAGCGTCCTGGCCGACACGCCGACCTACTGAGGTTTCGGCGAGGTTCACGGGAAAGGCCGCTCCGCAAGGGGCGGCCTTTTTTGTTGGGCGGCCCCGAGCCCCTCCGGCCCTCCCGGCCACCTCCCCCAGAGGGAGAGGATCTGTAAGCGCTCAGATGCTCCCCTCTGGGGGAGCTGTCGCGGAGCGACTGAAGGGGTCTGCGCAGGCATAGGCTTTCGCACTCCCGTGAAAACTCACGAAAGCAGGTCGGATGAGGGGTTAGGGAAGGTCGACGGCGTACCGGCGCGCCGGCCGGCGGCGTAACCCCTCACCCTCCCAGGCTATCGCCTGCCCCCCCTCCACCCTCCGGGAGAGGGACGTAGGGAAAGCAAAAACAAAAACGGCGGGTCCTTTCGGACCCGCCGTCGATGCCGTCTGTCCCGGCGATCCCAAGACCGCCGGGGCGAACGCCAGGCTGCTTAGAAGCGCAGCTTGGCGCCGAGGAAGTACGAACGACCCAGGATGTCGTAGGTGTTCGGGTCGGTGTTGCCGTCCGGCGAGTTGTCGAACACCGGCGGCTTCTTGTCGCCGAGGTTGCGGACGCCGCCGAAGACTTCGACGTTGTCGTTGACGGCCCAGCGAGCGCTGACGTCGTGGTACATGAAGGCCTTGACGGTGTTGTAGCCGCCATCCTCGAAGTCGGGGATGTTGCCCTGGTTGTCCATCTTGCCGACGTAGGTGCCGGTGTAGGCCAGGCGGACCGGACCAACGTCGTAACCGACGCGCAGGCTGGCCTTCCATTCCGGCAGCGAGGCCGAGATGTTGTAGGCGCCGATGGTGCCCTTGTACTCGATGCCGTCCAGCTCATAGCTGTCGAGGTAGGTGGTCGACAGGTCGAACTGCAGCTTGTCGCCCCAGACGCCGCCGGCCCACGGCACGTTCCAGCCGTACGAGACGGCCACGTCGATGCCCTTGGTCTGCAGAGACGACACGTTGCCGAGCGGCGCGCGAGCCTTCAGGTTGCCGGCCGCGTCGCGGTAGATCAGCGGCAGGTTGATGCCCGAGTCGAAGCAGGCGGCCGAGGTCAGGTTGCCCGAGGCGAAGCAGTCGTTGACGATGCCCGAGACGCCGCCCTTGATCGTGCCGATGTAGTCGTCGATCTTGATGTCGTAGTAGTCGACCGTGGCGCTCAGGCCCGAGATGAAGCTCGGTTGCCAGACGACGCCGAAGGTGATCGTTTCCGACTTCTCTTCGTTCAGGCTCGGGTTGCCGTAGAAGAACGACTCCGTCTGGGTGTTCTGGGCGACGAAGTTGCCGGCGACCGGATCATAGCCCAGCTGAGCGGTGCAGAAGGTGCGGACCGCGGCCGACAGGGTGCGGGCAGCGCCCGTGCCCGGGTTGACGGTGGTGCAGGGGTCGAGCACGGCCGGGAAGCCCTGGTCGCCCGACTGGTACAGTTCGAACACCGACGGCGCGCGGCTGGCCTTCTGGAACATGGCGCGCAGCTTGATGTCCGAGATCGGCTTGTATTCCAGGCCGACCTTGTAGCTGTAGACGCTGCCGACCGACGAGTAGTCGGAGTAGCGGCCGCCCAGTTCCAGGCCCAGGTACTGCACGCCGGTCACGTCGGCGACCAGCGGAACCACGGCTTCGGCGTAGAGTTCGCCGACGCTCGAGGCGCCGCCGACGGCGCGTTCGGCGTTGAAGCCGAAGATGTCGCCGGCGTTCTTGGCCGCGTCCGGGGTGAAGGCCAGGCTGTCTTCACGCCATTCGGCGCCGACGGCCACCGACAGGTCGCCGGCCGGCAGCTTGAACAGCGGACCGGTGGCGTACACCGAACCGACGTTACGCTCGAACACGGTCAGGTCCGAGAAGTTCAGGCGGATGAAGTTGGCCGCGGCGGGCGAGATCGTGCCGGCGCCGAACATGTTCAGCGGGGCGCAGGTCGGGAACAGGGCCAGCGAGGCGGTCGAGCAGCTGGTGGTGCTGGCGCCGGCGCCCGAAGCGATCGCCGCGGCGACCTTCGAACGCGAGACGTCGTTCTGCACGCCGACGCGGAACTCGGTGCGGCCGAAGCTGTAGAAGGCTTCACCGGTCCAGCCGTGGCCCAGGTCGGCCTTCAGGCCGAGGTTGATCTGGTACAGGTCGGAGTCGCGGGTCTCGACGCGCGGGCCGACTTCTTCCATGCGGCGATCGAAGAAGATCGGGGCCGTCGGGTTCGGACGGGTGGCCAGCAGGGCGGCCAGGGCCGGCGAGACGAAGGGGTTGGTGCCGATGGCGCTGGCCGCGCCGGTCACGCCCGTGCCCGAACCGCCGGCGTTGGAGACCAGCGACCACGGACGGTCGGCGTTCGGCAGGATCTTGTCGCGGCTGTAGTAGTTGGCGTAGGCGGTGACGTTGCCCTTGCCGTCCGGCGAGTTGGCGCCGATCAGCACGTAGGTGTTGGTGGTCTTGCCGTCGCCGATTTCGGTGCCGGTCCACTGGGTGCCGAGTTCGACGCCTTCGAAGTTCTTCTTCAGCTGGAAGTTCACCACGCCCGACAGGGCGTCCGAACCGTACACGGCCGAGGCGCCGCCGGTGACGATCTCGACCTTGTCGATCAGGGCGGTCGGGATGTTGTTCAGGTCGACGGTGTTAGCGCGCGTCGACGGGTTCATGCGGTGACCGTTGACCAGCACCAAGGTACGCGACGCCCCCACGCCACGCAGGTCGACGGTGGCCGTGCCGTCCGACGGGTTGTTCGAAGCGGCGGTCAGGCCGGGCATCACCTGCGGCAGGCGGTTCAGCACGTCTTCGGTGGTGGTCGAACCGGCGGCCTGGATGGCCTCCGACGTCACCGTCGAGATCGGGCTGTTGGCGACGTAGTCCTGGCGCGCGATACGCGAGCCGGTGACCACGACGGCTTCGATTTCCGTCGACTCGCCTTCGGGAGCCGTCTGGGCCGACGCCACACCGGCGCTGGCCGCGGCGATCGCGAGGCCGCTGATGATGGTCGTCGTCAGCAGGCGCTTACGCGTCATCTGAATCTTCAATGGAATCCCTCCGAGAATGGGCCGGCGGGGACGAAGTCGCCTGCCGTTGTGCCCACGTCTTGCAATCCCAGGCTGCTCACAGCCCGGTTGGCGGGGACGTTAGGAGCGCCCGCTCGCGGCGGTCAATTTCCGATTACGGTTATGTAACGTGAAGCATCGTGCCTGTCGCAAATTGAACACACTGCTGTCGCCTATGCGGCAGATTACAGCCGCCAGAACCGCGTTATACGGCCAAGCTAGCGCATGATTGTTCAAATAAGGCAGCTTAGTGGCAATTTTCTCCGCTTTGAAATAACGCGACTATCGGAATATGTTCACTTCCTGAAACGCGATTCCCGCACGACGTTCCCCTTCGGGACCTCGTCGGCGGCCATAGTGGCGCCACAATCTGGCCGCGTGTCGTCCACGACACATATCGGTCTCCCCCGGGACCACTTCCTCGCCAGTCGGATCCGTTCATGCGCTCGATTCAGCTTCCGCTCGCCCTGCTCGTCCTAGGCACCCTCCCCGCCGCGGCCCTGGCCGGTCCCGCCGGACCGACCGCGCTGGACGCGGTGACCGCCTGCCGCGCCATCCCCGAGGCCGAGGCGCGCCTGGCCTGCTACGACAAGGCCGCAGGCGCGCTGGTGGCGGCGGACGCGGCCGGCGACATCGTGGTGCTTGACCGCCAGAAGGTGGAAAGCGTCAAGCGCGAGGCCTTCGGCTTCAACCTGCCCAAGCTCGACCTGTTCGGCGGCAAGGGCGAGAAGGCCGAGGCGCTGGATCGCGTCGAGGGCGTGGCCAAGCAGACCTGGCAGAACGGAACCGGCGGCTGGACCATCGTGCTGGAAGACGGCGCCAAGTGGGACCAGGTCGGCCGCGACCCGGTGCGCCGCGCGCCCAAGCCGGGCTCGAAGATCGCCATCCGCAAGGCGTCGATGGGGAGCTTCTTCCTCAATATCGACGGCCAGACGGCGATCCGGGCGCGCCGCGTCGACTAGTAGGGCTTGCCCTCGCCGCCCGCGCCGCGCATCTGAAGGACCTTATTATAGAGGTTCTTCGAGGCCCGACGCCCATGACCGATTTCCGCCGCGTGACCGACAGCCTGTCGGTCAGCCCCCAGATCACCGCCGAGGACGTGGCCCGGGCCAAGGCCGAGGGCTTTTCGCTGATCGTCAACAACCGTCCCGATGGCGAAGACCCCAGCCAGCCGACCAGCGCCGAGATCGAGGCGGCGGCCAAGGCCGAGGGCCTTTCCTACCTGCACGTGCCGGTGCGCGGCGGCCCGACCCAGGAGCAGGTGGACGCGGTGCGCGAGGCCGTCGAGGCCGCCGACGGTCCGGTCCTGGCCTTCTGCCGCTCGGGCACGCGCTCGATCGTCACCTGGTCGATCGGCCAGGCCCTGTCGGGCGCGTCCGATCGCGAGACGCTGGTGAAGCAGGGCTACGAGGCCGGCTACGACCTCTCGGGCGTCCTGCCGCACTAAGTTGGGCCCTAGTAGCCGCCCAGCGTACCGACGCGGGCGGCCATCGGGCTGGGCTCGGGTTCGCAGGACGCCAGCACGAACTGCGCCGCAATGAGACACAGGATGGCGAAGGCCGCGCGCTGGAGCCGTTTTGAGACAAAAATCGCCGTGTCGGCCGCCATGATCCGTACTCCGTAGGGTTTACGGTTCGTTAAGCGCAAGACCGGGGCCGCTCAGGATGGGTCGCGATGATCCCCTTCGTCCGCGAGATCGAGTTCGAGTACGGCCGCTGCGACCAGGTCTCGCCGCTGATCCGGCGGGTGATCGCCGACAATCCGGGGCCGTTCACCTACACCGGCACGGGGACCTACATCGTCGGCCGCGGGACCGTGGCGGTGATCGATCCCGGCCCCGACATCCCCGCCCACCTGGACGCCCTGCTGGCGGCGATCGAGGGCGAGACCGTCAGCCACATCCTGGTGACCCACCACCACGCCGACCACTCTCCCCTCGCCGGCCCGCTGGCGCAGCGCACGGGCGCGCGGATCTGGGGGCGGCCGGCGCCGACGGTGGAGGTTTCGGAAGAGACCGGCGTTCAGCTGGACGCCGAGGACGACGGCCATTTCCGCCCCGACATCGTGATCGCCGACGGCGACCTGTTCGAGGGCCCCGGCTGGACGCTGGAGGCGATCACCACGCCGGGCCACACCTCCAACCACGTCTGCTTTGGCCTGAAGGAAGAGAACGCCCTCTTCAGCGGCGACCACGTGATGGGCTGGTCGACGACGGTGATCACCCCGCCCGACGGCGACATGGGCGACTATTTCGCCAGCCTGGCCAAGATCCAGGCGCGGGAATTCACCACCCTGTGGCCGACCCACGGCTCGCCGGTGCGAGAGGTGGGGCCGTTCCTCGCGGCCTATGTCGACCACCGCCGGGCGCGCGAGGCCCAGGTTCTGGCCGCGCTGGCCGAGGGTCCGGCGCGGATCAAGGCCATCGTGCCGGTGCTCTACGCGGCGGTGGACCCTCGCCTGCACCCGGCGGCGTCGCTGTCGATGCTGGCGCACCTGATCCAGCTGGTGCGCGAGGGCCGCGTGGTTTGTGACGGCACGCCGGGGCTGGACAGCGAGTACCGGCTGGCGGGTTAGCGCCCAGCCTCCAATCGTCGTCATCCCGGAAAGCGCGCAGCGCTTATCCGGGCCCCAGGGGACGGGGGGCTACGCCAAGGTTCGCCGCCAAATCGGCAGCCAACGCAGTGCCGCGGCTCCTGGGCGCCGGCTCTTCGCTACGCTACGGCCGGGATGACGAGCCTTGGGGGTTTGAGCGCTACAGCCGCGCCTTCACGCTGGCCCGCAGCGTGCGCGGCGCGCCGGGGAAGATCCAGACGGGGCTGTAGGAGCTCTGGGCGTAGTGCTCGTCGAAGAGGTTGTCGACCTCGAGCCGGACATCGACCCTCGGCGTCACGGCGTATTCCACCGCCGCCTTGGCCTTCCAGTAGGACGGCAGGATCAGGCCCGAGCCGTCCAGCGCCCCGGCCCGGTCGCCCATATAGGCCGCGCCGACAGTCAACGACCACCTGTCGAACGTGCCGACCGCGAAGGCGCCGCCGGAGTGCTCGGGCACGTTCAGCACCGCGTCGCTGGCGAAGGCCGTGTCGTCGGCCTTGGCGTCGGTCCAGGCGTAGTTGACCACCACGCGCCAGGCGGCGCTGACCTCGAACGAGCCGTCGAACTCCACGCCCCGGCTGGTCAGCTGGCCAACGGGGGCCAGGAAGCTGGCGTCGACGGGATCGTTGGCCAGGATGTTCTGCTTTTCGATGTCGAACAGCGCCACCGCCAGGTCGACGCCCGGCCAGCGTCCCGACAGGCCCAGCTCCCAGCCCTTGCCCTTCTCGGGCGCGAAGCCCTGGCCGGTGCGGCCGGTGCCGGAGTTGAGCAGGAACGAGCGGCCCCAGCTGGCATGCGCGACCACGGCGTCGGTGAGCTGGTAGCGGGCGCCCAGGCGGTAGTCGACGGGCGAGCCCTCGCCGCG
Organism: Caulobacter sp. CCNWLW153; assembly: GCF_036889365.1. Lineage (NCBI taxonomy): Bacteria > Pseudomonadati > Pseudomonadota > Alphaproteobacteria > Caulobacterales > Caulobacteraceae > Caulobacter > Caulobacter sp. CCNWLW153. The sequence continues at coordinate 130,293 of NZ_JBAKFV010000009.1, read as the reverse complement.
CCCCACCGCGCCGGTGCGGTTGTTGCGCACGGTCTGGCGGTAGTCGTCGATCCGCACCCCGGCCAGCAGGCTGAGGCGCTGGGTGGCCTGCCAAAGGTCCTGGGCGTAGAGGGTGGTGACGCGCCGGGTCTCGCGGTTGTCGGTGAAGGGCAGCAGCGGCAGGGCCTGGCCGCCATAGACCGGATCGTCGATCGAGATCGCGTGCGGCGCGGCGGCGGTCGGGTTCCGGCGCAGCAGGAACTCGCTGTAGTCGAGGGTGTAGCCCTTCACGCCGACATTGAGGTGGTGGGCGCCCAGCCGGCCGTCGAGCTCGATGCGGCCCGAGACGTCCTCCACCGAGTAGTCGCGCTCGCGCCGCTGGCGCCACAGCTGGCGGCCGACCAGCCGCGACTGGTCGCTGGAGAAGCCGTGCATGTCGCCGGTGCGGTAGGCGAGCCCGGCGGTCAGCCGCCAGTCGGGCGACAGTTCGTACTCGCCGGTCAGCTGGTGGCGCTCGTTGCGGAAGCGGGTCGTGCCGTCGCCCGGCTCGCCGAAGAAGCGCGAGCGCGGGATGGCCAGGGCGTCGCCGTTCACCGCCGGCACGCCGCGGTCGAAGGGCGCGTCGAAGACGGTGAACTCGCCCACATAGGTCAAGCGCAGGGCGTCGGTCGGCCGCCAGGTCAGGGACGGGGCGATGGCGCGGCGGTGCAGGTCGACATGGTCGCGCCAGCCGTCGCTGCGCTCGTCGGCGACCACCAGGCGGGCGGCCAGGGTGTCGGACAGCGGACCGGTGAAGTCGAGCTCGCCCCGGCGCAGGCCGAACGAGCCGACCGTCGCCGCCACGTGGCCCCCGCGAACGAACTGCGGGGTCTTGGAGACGATGTTGACGCGGCCGGCCGGATCGATGTCGCCGAACAGGGCGCCGGCCGGACCTTTCAGGATCTCGACGCGCTCGGCCGTGGCCGGATCACGCGGCGGCGCCAGGCCGCGATTGGCCAGGAAGCCGTCGACGTAATACTCCGCGCCGCCGTCGGGCGTGCCGAGAAAGCCCCGGATGGCGAAGTTGTCGAGGAAGCCGCCGCGGTTGTTCTGCTGGGAGACGCCGCTGGTCAGCTCCAGGGCGTCGGCCAGGCGCCCGGCCCCGACGGCGTCGAGCAGGTCGCGCTCGACCGAGCGGCTGGACGGCGAGGTCGCCTGGGTGATCTCGCCCGCGCCCAGCGTCACGTCACGGGCCGCGCCCCGACGGCCCAGGATGACGATCTCGCCCACGGCATGGGGCTCCGTCTCGGCGGCCGGGACGGTTTCCGGCGGCTCGGCGGCGGACAGGGCCAGCAGGCATGCGCTGACGCAGCTCCACGACAGGGGCAAGAGGATAACTCCGTTTGTAATGTTATTTCATATCAGCTATGCCGCCCCGGTGATGCTGTCAACCGACCCTGTTTCCACCGCCCTCCCCGCGCCTTCAGCCGGCCGGATCGCCGCCATCGACGCCCTGCGGGGCCTGGTGATGTTGCTGATGATGGTCGACCACGTGCGGGAGTTCTTCTTCATCCACGCCCAGGTCTCCGACCCGATGGACGTGGAGGCGACGGCGCCTTCCCTGTTCTTCACGCGCCTGGCGGCGCACCTGTGCGCGCCGGTGTTCGTGGCGCTGACCGGCCTGGCCGCCTGGCTCTACGGCCGCAAGGCCGGCGGAAACGATCCCGCCGCCATCGCCCGCGCCGCCTCGGGCTTCCTGTTCAAGCGCGGCCTCTTCCTGGTGTTCCTGGAGCTGACCTTCGTCAGCTTCGCCTGGAACTTCGACCTGACGCCCAGGACCTATTACCTGCAGGTGATCTGGGCGATCGGCCTGTCGATGATCGCGCTTTCGGCCCTCGTCCACCTGCCGCGCGCGGCGTTGGTCGCCATCGGCCTCGTGATCATGCTGGGCCACAACCTGCTGGACCCGATCAGCATCGCGCAGGGCCAGCCGGGCCACGCGATCTGGGCGATCCTGCACGACCGGGGCTTCATCGACCTGCCCTGGGGCGCGCGGGCGCGGACCTCCTACCCGCTGCTGCCGTGGATCGGGGTCGCGGCCCTGGGTTTCGGCATTGGCCCATGGTTCGTCGGCGCCTGGCGCGACCGGCGCAACCACCTGCTGCTGACGGGCCTCTGCGCCCTGGCCCTGCTGGTGATCCTGCGCGTGCTGAACGGCTATGGCGAGACGCCCTGGGTCGTCGGTTCCAGCCCGATCCGCACGGTGATGAGCTGGCTGAACGTCACCAAGTATCCGCCCTCGGCCGACTTCCTGCTGCTGACCCTGGGCCTGGGCGCCCTGCTGCTGGCGGGACTGGAGAAGGCGCCGGCGCGGCTGGTTTCCTGGCTGGCGGTGCTGGGCGGCGCGCCGCTGTTCTTCTACCTGGTCCACCTCTACGCCCTGCACCTCTTGCAATTGCTGGCGGTGGCGGTGCTGGGCCCGAACCAGGGCGAGGTCTGGAGCCTGCCGGGCGTGGCCTCGATCTGGCTGCTGGCGGCGCTGGTCGCCGCGCCCTGCTGGTACGCCTGCCGCTGGTTCGGCCCGGTCAAGCGGGCCAGCCGGCAGCCGTGGATGAAGTATCTCTGATAGCTCCCATCCCATTTGATTGGGGGGAGGGGTTGAAGGGTTTGTCCGATACTCGACACACGCCCCCGCTCAGGGTGAAATGGCGGTTCGGCGTCTCCCCCGCGCCGGCAGCGTTACAGGACCCGATGTTCACCAGCGACGAGACCGCGCGCCTGGCGGCCCTGCACGAGTACGGCCTCGTGGACACCCCGCCCGAGGCGGCGTTCGACCGGATCACGGCCCTGGCGGCAGAACTGTTCGACACGCCGATCGCCGCCGTCACCCTGATCGACGCCGACCGGCAATGGATCAAGTCGATCGTCGGGCTGGAGCCGGGCGGCACGCCTCGCGAGGACGCCTTCTGCCACTACACCATCGAGTCCGACGAGGTGATGGAGGTGCTCGACCCGGAGGGCGACGACCGCTTTCGCGACAATCCCTTCGTCACCGACGATCCCAACATCCGCTTCTACGCCGGCGCGCCGCTGCGGCTGCACAACGGCCATAGGCTGGGGGCGCTGTGTGTCATCGACCAGCGACCTCGCCCGCCGCTGACCGCCGAGGAGAAGCGGCGGCTGAAGGCCCTGGCCCAGATCGTCGTCACCGAGATGGACCTGCGGCTGCTGAACGCCCGCAACGAGCTGCTGACCCGAAGGGCGCAGGCGGCCACCGAGGCCAAGAGCGAGTTCCTGGCCAACATGACCCACGAACTGCGCACGCCGCTGACCAGCGTGATCGGCTTCAACGGCCTGCTGGCCGCCTCGCCCAACCTGCCCGAGCGCGAGCGGATGCTGGCCACCAAGGCCAAGTCGGCCGGCGAGAAGCTGCTGACCATCGTCAACGACGTGCTCGACCTGGCGCGACTGGAGGCCGGGGCCGCCGACCTGGCGGCCGAGCCGATCGACGTGGCCGAGGTGGCGCGCTCGGCCGTCGAGCTGTTCGCCGAGCGGGCGCTGGCCAAGGAGATCGTGCTGAACGCCGAGATCGCCGGCGCCCTGCCGACGGTGCGCGGCGACGCCTCGCGCCTGCGCCAGATCCTGGTCAACCTGCTGGGCAACGCCCTGAAGTTCACCGAGCTGGGCCAGGTCAGCCTGGTCATCGCTGCGCGCGACGGCGACCTGGTGATGACCGTCACCGACACCGGCGTGGGCGTTCCCGCCGACCAGCTGGAGCGGATCTTCGAGCGCTTCGAGCAGGCCCCCGGCGCGGCCAGCCGGTTCGGCGGCACGGGCCTTGGCCTGGCGATCTCGCGCCGGCTGGCGCGGCAGATGGGCGGCGATATCACCGTGAGGAGCCGCCTCGGCGAGGGCTCGACGTTCACCGTGACCCTGCCGGGCCGCTGACGCCGCCGGGCACAACTTTACATGGAGGGGGAAATCACCATTTCCTGGCCTCGGGGAGCGCTGGCGATGGCCAATGGCTCGATGTCGAGGAGGCCGCCTTGCTGCTCAAAGGAACCCAGATCGCGATCGACGCGACGGCGTTCAAGCCTATTGAATGCTTCCAGGTCGGCGACCCGGTCTCGACGGCCGGGCTGAGCCTTGGCTGGAACGAAGAGTTTGTCCAGTTCTCGAACGGGACCGGCGACGCCGGGCCCTCGAGCGCCATTCAACTCCATGCCGGAAACGATAGCGAGCTGATCGGCTCGCCGGAGCAATACGTTCTCACGTCCAGGGGTCTGGTCCCAATGAAAGACATCAGCCCCGGCGACACGCTGATCCAGGCCGATGGCCAAGACGCCGAAGTATTGGCGGCCACGATGGAGATGCTCGATCTGGGGATGTGGTCGATCGCGACTTCGCAAGAGTTCGCTGTGTCCATCGACAGACACCTGCTGGTCGCGAACGGGTTCGTCGTCGCCGACTATGCGCTGTGTCTGGCTCTGCAAGCCGGCATGCTGCCGACGACGATCAGCTCGGCAGGCCAGATCGCTTGACGCCCGATCACGGGCCGGAGGGACCCTCCCCTTCGCCCCCGACCTGGTTGATGCGGTTGTAGAGGGCCTGCAGGTGCGAGAAGTCGACCGAGAACAGGTCCTCGATCACCTTGGTGTTGACCATGTCGAGCGTTCCCAGCCTGACGACGACGCGGCTCAACACGATGATTGTCAGATAGGCCGGGTTGGCCTGCACCCGATGGTCCTTGAGCGGCAGGATCTCGTCACCGGCGGTGGCCAGGCGCATCACGCCCTGCCTGTGCAGATTGCCGTCGGCGTCCCGATAGCCGACCGGCAGCGTGAACTCGAATTCGGTCGCGAATGGATTCATGACGCGTCTCCCCCAGCTGAATGCGGCCGTCAGGCGTCCAGGCCGCGGTCGCCATCAAGATCGCGCATGGGTTGACGCACCGTTACGCTTCGAGCGGTGGGATCAGGGCGCCCCCACCCTGCCCCGCAGGTGCTCGGCCAGGCGGATCGACAGGGTGATGATCGTGAAGGTCGGGTTGGAGATCCCGGTCGAGGGAAACACCGACGAGCCGGCGACATAGAGGTTGTCGAGGCCGTGCACCTTGAGGTCGGCGTCGACCACGCCCTGCGTCGGGTCGGCCGACATGCGGGTTGTGCCGATGTGGTGGCCGTTGACGGTGAGCCCCTCCTTCACGGCGGGCCAGGGCTGGTAGTAGACGTCGCCGCCCAGTTCCTCTACCGCGGCTTTAAACAGCGCCGTCGTCTGGGTGTAGGTCGCCTCGTCGCGGTCGCTGAGCAGCCAGGTGATGTGGGTCTGGCGCTGGCCGAAGACGGGGTCGACCGTGTCGGCGAGGGCGACCCGGCTGTCGGGGTTCGGCGCCATCTCGAAATAATACTGGCCGTAGTTGGCCCAGAACCAGCAGCTGCCGATGCCCAGGCGCTTCTGCTCGTCGGCCGTCGGCGAGAACCGGCCCGAGACCCGCACCCCGTTCTCGTCCTGCCAGGGCACGGCGCGGTTGCCGCTGAGGGTCTGGCCGGCCATCAACCGGGTCTGGGCGTCGGTCAGGTAGGCGCCGCTGGCGCTGAGCACCGGCCCGTTCGACAGCGGATGGCACATGAAGTAGCGGCCGACCTGGTCGTGGTCGTTGCCGACGTCCGACAGCAGCAACTGGCGGGCGTTCTCCACCGCGCCGCAGGCCAGCACCACCATGTCGGCCATGATGGTGAACTCGGTCGCCTTCTTGGGCGCGCCGGCGGCGCCGTCCATGCTGGCGACCCGCAGGCCGCAGACCCGCCCTTGGTGCTGCTCGATCTCCAGCAGGGTGGCGTTGACGATCACGTCGACATCGGTGTCGGCGATCGTGACGCCATCGAAGGTGCGCAGGGCGAAGTTCAGGTAGTTCTTGCCCAGGTACTGGTAGATCGTGGTGTCGAAGCCGGTCAGCTCGGGCACCTCGGCGCCGAGGATCTCGGCCCAGGCCTGGGGACTGAAGTCGTCGCCATGCAGCAGGCACAGCTGCGCCGCCTTGGCGTAGTAGGGATCAAGCTCGGCGCGATCGATCGGCCAGCCGGGAAAGCCCGGGCGGGCCTCGAAGTCGATCGGGTCGAGCGGCCGCGACTGCCCGCCCCAGTGGGCCGAGGTCCCGCCGAACATCCGCTCGCGCTCCCAGGGACCGCCGGCGCGATTGTAGGGGCGGATCAGGAAGTCGGGCTCGCTCTCGGCGAACTGGCCGTCGGCCTTGCCGGCGTAGAGCACGCTCTTGTCGGGCCAGGTGGGATCGAGCGCGCCCTTGGGACTGTCGGGGCCGCCCTCGATCAGCGTGACCTTCACGCCGGCCTTCTGAAGTTCCCAGGCGGCGGTGATCCCGGCGGGGCCGGACCCGACGATGCAGACCTGAGTCTCAATCACCGCGCCGTTGGCGATGTCCTTGCCATTGCGGAGCATGAGAGCCTCCCCCGTTCGCTCTCATGCAACTTGCCGCGCCAGACGCCCGAAGGTTGTATCAAATCACACACCCGGATGGGTGGATTGAAATTCTAGCCCTCGATCGCCTTGAGCAGGCCGGTGACGCGGCCGCAGTTGCGGCCGAGATCGCCGCCCTCGTCGCGGGCGACCGAGCGAACGTCGACGCGGGCCCCGCCGGCGTCGGGACGGACCCGGACGACGAGGTCGTCCTTCAGGCCGTACCAGAAGCTGGCGCCGGCGGCTTCCAGCCGGCCCTCGCCCGGGTCGTCGGTGACCAGCGTCAGGCCCTTGGCCTGGAGGGCGGCCTTGGCCGCCTCGTAGGCGTCGGCGGGCGAGCGGGTCAGCACCAGGGTGCGGGCGGCCGGACAGGTCTCGGCGTTGACCTCGGCCACGCGGCGGCCGGCGAACAGCTCCGAGCCGACCGGCAGGCTGGGCTCGTCGAGCACCGGGGCGGCGGCCTCGCCGCGCTGGACCATGACGGTCTCTGAAAAGGCCAGCGGCGCCTTCCAGTCGGTGGCGACGTCACCGACCGGGGCGGCGCGGGCGGGCGTGCCGGTGGCCAGGAAGAAGACGCCGAGGGTGGCCACCGTGATCGCCAGGGCCAGCAGGGCCCGACGCCAGTGGCGCTGGATGCCGCCGATCATCGCCACGATCACGCCCAGCAGCCCGGTCAGCAGGCTGAGCCAGGCGATCATCGGCGCGAGATCGCGGGTCAGGAGGTCGTAGGCCACCGCCTTGTCGAGCAGGCCGAGCTTGCCGCCCAGCGCGCCCACGGTCACCAGCGCGGCCGGAACCAGGGCGATGACGACGGCGCCGGCGAGGATCGGCGCGGCCCAGCCGCCCCGGTCGCCCGACGGAGCCTTGGCGGCCTTGACCTTGCGCGGCCTGGCGGCGCTGAGCGGCATGGCCAGCGGCGCCTCCTCGGCGACGAACACCGGCGGGGCGTCGAAGGCCTCTTCCGGCGTCGCGGACAGGGGCTTGGCCTGCGGCTCGACCAGGGGCTCGTGCGGGAAGACGTCCTCGGACGAGACCGGCTCGGCCGGCGCGAACTGGGCGACCGGCGCCGGCTCCGGATCGGGCAGCGCGGCGGCCAGGGCCTCGACGCTGACAGGCTCCGAAGCGGCCTGGGCGGCGACCACCTCGGGCTCGTGGACCGGCTCGACGGGAACTTCGGCTTCCGCCGCGTCCTCCTCGGCCACGTCCTGCGGCGCCGCGACCGGCTCGGGGGCGTAGAGCACGGCGGCCTGGGCGCCGTCGGCGGCGGCCAGGGTGGCCGAACCCGTCGCGGCCGAACCCAGGGTCGGCAGCACGTAGTCCTTCATGCGCTGGCGGATCAGCTTCTTGTCGATCTTGCCGGTGGCGCCCAGCGGGATCTCGTCGACGAAGACCACGTCGTCGGGCATCCACCACTTGGCGATCTTGCCCTGCAGGAAGTCGATGAACTCTTCCTTGGTGGCGGTCTCGCCTTCCTTGAGCTTGACCAGCAGGATCGGCCGTTCGTCCCACTTGGGGTGCGGCACGCCGATGACGGCGGCCAGGGCGGCCTTGGGGTGGCCGACGGCGATGTTCTCGATCTCGATGGTGCTGATCCACTCGCCGCCGGACTTCACGACGTCCTTGGCGCGGTCGGTGATCTGCATGAAGCCCATCTCGTCGATGGTCGCCACGTCGCCGGTGTCGAAGAAGCCCTCCTCGTCGAGGATCCTGCCGCCGGCGCCCCTGAAATACTCGGCGGCGATGATCGGGCCGCGGATCTTGAGGTGGCCGAAGGCCTTGCCGTCGTGCGGCAGGGCCTTGCCGTCGTCGTCGGTCAGCTTCAGCTCGACGCCCATCGGCGGGCGGCCCTGCTTGAGGCGGTAGGGGATCTGCTCGTCGTAGGACAGCTTTTCCAGCCGGTCGGTCATGGTCGACAGCGTGCCGACCGGCGAGGTCTCGGTCATGCCCCAGGCGTGGACCACCTCGACGCCGTACTTCTCGTGGAAGGCGCGGATGATGCTTTCCGGGCAGGCCGCGCCGCCGATCACCACCTTCTTCAGCGTGGTGATCTTCGAGCCCGTGCTCTCAAGGTGCTGAAGCAGCATCTGCCAGACGGTGGGCACGGCGGCCGAGAAGGTGACGCCCTCGGTCTCGAGCAGCTCATGGATCGCCGCGCCGTCCATCCTGGCGCCCGGCATGACGATCTTGGCGCCCGTGGCCGGGGCCGAGAACGCAACGCCCCAGGCGTTGGCGTGGAACATCGGCACCACCGGCAGGATCACGTCGCGCTGCGACAGGCCCATCACGTCGGGCTGCATGGTGATGAAGGTGTGCAGGAAGTTCGAGCGGTGCGAGTACATCACCCCCTTGGGGTCGCCCGTCGTGCCCGAGGTGTAGCAGAGGCCGGCGGCCGTGCCCTCGTCGAACCCGCCCCAGACGCAGTCGGCCGACTGCTCGGCGACCAGGTCCTCGTAGCAGAGCAGGCCCTTGAAGTGCGGGGCCTCGCCGGCGAGGTGGAAGTCCTTGGGCATGTGGTCGCGGTCGGTGAAGACCACCACGTGCTCGACATTGGGCAGGCGGGGAATGATCCCCGCGATGATCGGCAGGAAGGTCAGGTCGGTGAAGATCACGCGGTCGCCGCCGTGGTCGGCGATCCAGGCGATCTGCTCGGGGAACAGGCGCGGGTTCAGGGTATGGCACACCGCCCCGATGCCCATGATCCCGTACCAGGTCTCGATGTGGCGGGCGGTGTTCCAGGCCAGGGTGCCGACCCGGTCGCCCGGCTTGATTCCTAGCGCCAGCAGCAGGTTGGACACCCGCTTGGCGCGGCCGTGGATCTCGGCATAGGTCGTGCGGACGATAGGCCCCTCGACCGACCGAGTGACCACCTCGCGGCCGCCGTGCCACTGGGCGGCGTGATCGATGATCTTGTCGAGCGTCAGAGCGCCATGCTGCATCAAACCTTGCATCGAAACCGCTCTCCCGCGTCCTGCTTATCGTTGTTCAGGAGAGGCTAGCGGCGCGCGCCCGGCGGCGCAACGCATGGCTCGCCCCAGGCGAGCAAAGGCGCGGCCCGACTTTGCGCGCACCTGCACGGAGGCGTAGAGTGTGCGCATCTACACACGGCCGCGCTGATCGGCCGCATGCCCCGTTCACTCCCAGAACGCCGTTTTGCGGTTAGCTTCAGCACGGCCTGGTTCGGTCCAGGTCCGGGATGGGTGCGCGGCCATGCAATGGCTCGATGCTCTAGGCGCCGACGAACGGCTCGACGAGGTGGCGAACGACACGCGCCGCCTGACGGTGTCGCGCCTGGTTTCCGCCGCACTGGTGGCCATGGTCGTCGGGATCGCTCTGGGTCCAGCCATGGCCGCCGGCTGGTTCGCGGCGCTGGCGGCCGGCGAGGCCCTGGCCTCGCTGGTCATCCGCCGCTTCACCGGCCCCACGACCGACCGCCTGCGGGCGCTGTTCGTGCTGGCCTCCATCCCGATCAACGTGGTCTGGTCGTGGCTGGCGGTGGCGCTGTGGATGTTCCCCGACCAGGACCTGCGGCTGGCGGCCCTGGGGGTGTGCGCGGGCCAGATCATCTTCACCCAGAACTTCCGGCATCAGCCGATCAGCCTGCTGGCGATCACCACCGCCCCGCCGCTGCTGTGCCTGGCGGCCTTCCCGTTCCTGACCAACGCCCCGCACGGCATGGGGTCCCTGACCAACCGCTGGGCCATGCTGATGCTGGTGGCGACCACCATCAACGCCATGCTGCTGAACCGCGCCGCCGCCCGCAAGATGGACGAGCTGACGCGCGGCCTGCGGCAGGAAAAGGAACGGGCCCTGGCCGCCTCGCGCGTGAAGTCGGTGTTCGTGGCGACCATGAGCCACGAGATGCGCACGCCGATGAACGGCCTGCTGGGCCTCGCCCACGCGCTGAAGGCCACCGACCTGGACGAGCGCCAGCGCGACTATGTGGAACTGATGATCCATTCGGGCGACAGCCTGATGCAACTGCTCAACGATGTGCTCGACATCGCCCGCCTCGACGCCGGCGACGCCGAGCTGACGCCCTGCGACTTCGACCTGCACGACCTGGTCCACGCGGTGGCCGACACCTGGCGCGACATGGCCATGGTCCGCGGCCTGGCCGTGGACGTGCGCATCGACGCCACCGCCCCCGAACGCCTGCACGCCGATCCGGCCCGGATCCGCCAGGTGCTGGGCGGCCTGCTGTCGAACGCCCTGAAGTTCACCCGCGTGGGCGGCGTGACCATCGAGGTCTCTGGCCAGGGCGCCACGCCCGACGGCCTGGAGACGGTGGCGATCCGCATCACCGACACCGGCCCAGGCATCGATCCGGCCTTCGCCGAGCGGATCTTCGAGAGCTTCACCCAGGCCGACGAGACCGTGTCGCGGGCCTATGGCGGCATGGGCCTGGGCCTGACCATCGCCCGCGCCCTGGCCCGCCGGATGGGCGGCGACCTCAGCCTGGAGCCGGCCGAGCGCGGCGCGCGGTTCCTGCTGCTGCTGCGCGCGCCTCGTCCGGAAGCCCCGCCCCTGCCCGCCCCGACGCCCGAGGCCGCCTCGGACGACGGCGCGACGCCGCGCGTGCTGATGGCCGAGGACAATCCGATGAACCAGATGGTCGTGCGGCTGATGCTGGAAGCCGCCGGCGTCGACCTGACGGTGGTGGAGGACGGCCGCCAGGCGCTGGACGCGCTGAAGGCCTCGCACTTCGACTGCGTGCTGATGGACATCAACATGCCGGTGATGGACGGCGTGACGGCCCTGTCGGAGATCCGCTCGGGCGCGGCCGGGGCGGCCAACACCCCGGTGATCGCCCTGACCGCCTCGGCCATGGCCGGCGACCGCGAACGTTTCCTCAAGCTGGGCTTCGACGAGCACCTGGGCAAGCCGGTCAAGCCGCTGGACCTGATCTCGGCCATCGCCATGGCGGTGGACCGGACGCCCCCGCCGAGGGCGGCGGTGGGGTAGGTTGCAAGACCCTCCCCCTGAAGGGGGAGGTGTCGGCAAAGCCGACGGAGGGGGACGTGAACTCCCACCTCCTCAGCATTTTCAGTTTCAGAAGGGACTTCCCCCTCCGGCCCTTCGGGCCACCTCCCCCTTCAGGGGGAGGATCTTGGGCATCACCCCATCTGCTCCGCGAGCGCCCTCGCCTCGTCCTCGAAGGCGCTGACCGTATCCACCCGGCGCCAGTCGATGTCGCCGGTGTCGCGCGTGAGCTGGCTTTCCAGCACGGCGACGTCGGCGTCGGAGGCGTCGTTGACGCGGGCGGCGACGCGGGCGCGCAGGACGTCGGCGGGGGCTTCCAGCCAGACGCCCTGGAAGGCGACGTCCAGCTTCCTGGCCAGGGCCTCGGCGCGGGCGCGCTGCTCGGGCTTGATGAAGACGGCGTCGACCACTACCGAGCGACCGGCCTTCAGCACCAGCTCGGCGTCGCGGAACAATTCGTCATAGACCTTGTCGCTGACCTCGGAGGTGTAGGCCTCCTTGGGCAGGCGCTGCAGCGAGGGCACGTTCCACAGGCGCTTGCGGATCTCGTCGGTGCGCAGGACCACCGCGCCCGGCGCGGCGCCCAGGCCCGGCGCGCAGACGCGGGCGAAGGTCGACTTGCCCGAGCCCGACAGGCCGCCGGTGGCCACCAGGCTGACCGGCTTGGGCGCCAGGTGCTCGATGGCGGTGGCCAGATAGGCGCGGGCGGCCTCGTCGTCGCCGGTGTAGGCCCAGACGTGGGTGCGCACGGCGGCGCGGACGCTGAGCATCAGCGGCAGGGCGGCCAGGCCCGTCCACAGGCCTTCCCCGAACGTCCGGGCGGCCTCGTCGAGATAGGCGTTCAGCACCCGGCCGGCGGCGTCGCGGCGACGGCGGAAATCCAGGTCCATCAGCAGGAAGGCCAGATCGTACTGCACGTCGATGTCCGACAGGGCGTCGTTGAACTCGATGCAGTCGAAGAGGATCGGCTTGCCCTCCTCGATCAGGATGTTCCCCAGGTGCAGGTCGCCGTGGCAGTGGCGGGCGAAGCCTTCGGCGGCGCGGGCGTCGAGCTGCGGGCCCAGGCGCTTGAGGGCGAGATCCGTCTCCTCGACCAGCCGCTCGACGGCCTGGGCGCCCAGGCGCGGGGCCAGGCCCCGCAGCAGGTTGGCGTTGGAGGCGATGGTATAGCCCAGCGCCGAGACGCCGCCGCCCTGCGGACGCAGCGCCGCTCCGGCGTGGAACTGGGCGATGGTGCGGCCCAGGGATTCCTCCAGCGCGTCGTCGATGGCCCAGGGCTGCGAGGCCAGCACGGCTTCGCCGTCGAACCGGCGCATCTCCAGCAGGTACTCGACCACCTCGCCGGATCCGTCGATCTCGATCCCGCCATCGGCGGCCCGGGTCAGCTGGCGCACGGCGCGATAGATGTCGGGCGCGGCGGCGCGGTTGAAGGAAAGCTCGCGCTGCAGCGACCAGCGACGCAGCTCCAGCGTCGAATAGTCGAGGAAGCCGAAGTCGACGGGACGCTTCACCTTGAAGGCGGACTCGCCCACCAGGAACACCCGCGCGCACGAGGTCTCGATGGTCTGGTCGGCCTTGCCTCCCAGCCAAGCCGCCACTTCCTGTTCGCGCGCCGCTTCCGCGTCCTTGATCACGCCGTCCAACCTTCGTCTTCGCCCGCCCGATCGGCGGCGCCCGGGGCGTCCCATAGCGCAAAGTTCGGTGCAAGTCCTCGCAGACGCTTGCGCGATCTACTTAAGCGATAGTAGCGTTTAACCATCACAGTCTGATGTTGAGGAATCCCATGCTGATCGGCGCCGGACTGAAGCGGTCCGAGCACAAGAAGGCGGAGATCCTGGCCGCGGCTCGCGACATCTTCCTCAAGGAAGGCTACGCGGACGCCGGCATGGAGGCGGTGGCCCGCGCGGCGGGCGTGTCGACCGCCACCCTGTATGCGTATTTCCCGAGCAAGGCCGAGCTGTTCCGCACCGTGGTCGTCGACAGCGTACGCACCATGGCCGAGCCGGTGCGCGAAAGCGCCAAAGCCGTCGGCGACGCCCGCGCCCGGCTGACCGCCCTTTCCCGGGCCTATGCCGAATTCTTCGCCACGCCGGCGACGCGGGCCATGTTCCGGATGGTCACGGCCGAGCGGCGGCGTTTCGAGGGGGTGGCCGACCACTTCCTGGGCGCGGCGCGCGAGTCCCTGGGCGGGGCGGCGATCCAGGTGGTCAAGGATCTGAACGCCTCGGGCGAGCTGAAGGTCGACAAGCCGTCATGGGCCGCGGGCCAGCTGATGGGCATGCTCGACCACGCCACCCTGGTGCTGGGCCTGTCGGCGGGCGACGAGGTGCAGCCCGACCGGCCGGTGAACCAGATCGCCGAGGACGCGGTCGAGACCTTCCTGGCGCGCTACGGGACGCGGTAGAGGCGGGTCAGCGCCTTCTCCGTCCCCGATAGTCCCGCCTCCATCGCCGTTGTGGCGAGGGTCCATGCCGACGGTCGCTCAGACCCTGCTGGTCTGGCAAAGGCCTGAGCAGACTGAACGACGGATCCTGGGCGCAAGGCCCAGGAAGACGGTCGAAGGGAGCCGAGCGCCTAAGGAAACAGCCGCTTGGTCGTCCAGGCGCCGCCGACGTGCTCGTAGACCAGGCGTTCGTGCAGGCGGAACGGGCGGTCGCGCCAGAACTCGATGACCTGCGGGACGATGCGGAAGCCCGACCAGTGCGGCGGGCGCGGCACCTTGCCCACGATGCCGTACTTCAGGCCCATCTCGGCCACGCGGCGCTCGAGCGCCAGGCGGTCGGGCAGCGGCCGCGACTGGTCGCTGGCCCAGGCGCCCAGCTGGCTGTGGCGAGCGCGGCTGGCGAAATAGGCGTCGGCCTCGGCCTCGCTGACGGGCTCGACCACGCCCCGCACCCGCACCTGGCGTCGCAGCGACTTCCAGTGGAACAGCAGGGCCGCCTTGGGATTGGCGGCCAGCTCCCGGCCCTTGGCGCTTTCCAGGTTGGTGTAGAAGACGAAGCCGCGGCTATCGACGTCCTTGAGCAGCACCATGCGCGAGTCGGGCATGCCGTCGGCGTCGACCGTCGAGACGGTCATGGCGTTGGGATCGTTGGGCTCGGACTTGCCGGCCTCGGCCAGCCACTCGCCGAACAGGTGGATCGGATCGCCCTCGGGCAGCAGCGCCGGCGGGGTGGCCGAAGCCACCTGGGCGACATAGTCGTCTTCGCTGGGCGAGGCGGGGATCAGCGGGGCGTCGGTCATGACCCGGATATAGGCCTCCGCGCGGCGCGGGGCCATGCTTGACCGCTACGTACGCGCCCTGCAATCCAGGCGCGCAGGCCAAGAGAATCTCTCGTGAAGATCAGAAACCATCTCGTGCTATCGCGCCTGGAAGTCCTGGCGGCCGCCACCATCGCCGCGGCCCATCTCGGCTCGTGGATATCGCTGCACGCCCAGCCGTCGTTGTGGAAGCCCTGGGACCTGTTGTCGCTGGTCGTGCGCCTGGGCGTCTGCATCGCCTTTCCGGCGTGGTCGTATCACCGCCTGCGCACGCTGCGGGGCAGAGCGCGGATCGAAGGCGGCGAGGCCAGCTATCCCCTGGACTGGACCGCCTGGAACATCGCCTGCGGCCTGGGCGCGGCCATGATCCTGGCGACCAGCGTTTCGATCATGGTGGTCCAATACCTAAAGTCTTAACTTAACGCCCCGTTGACCAAGTCGGCGCAGGGTCGCGGCATGACCGCCGCCTCGGCCCCTTCCCTGTCCCTTTCCGCCGCCCGCGCGATCCTGGGCGTCGCGCCCGGCGCCGACGAGCGCGAACTGCGCGCGGCCTATCGCGAAGCCGCCAAGCGCGCCCATCCGGATCGTCCTGGCGGCGACACGGCCCTGTTCCGCGACGTGCTGACCGCCTATCGCATGCTGCAAGGCGTCGAGCCCCCGGCGGGCCTGGGCTTTCCGCCCGCCACCGTCCAGACCCCGGCCATGCCGAGCCAGGCGGTGCTGGAGATCGAGCCGGCCTTCGCCTTCCTCGGCGGGGCTCTTGAAACCGAGGTCGGCGGCCGACGCCTGCGCCTGACCCTGCCGGCGGGCCTGCGCCACGGCGACACCGTGCGCGTCGGCGAGACCCTGCTGATCGTCCGTATCAAGGCCGATCCGGCCGCGATGGTGCGTGGCCACGACCTGTGGCTGACCGTGCGCCTGGACGCCAAGGTGCTGGCCGAGGGCGGCCGCGTGGAGCTGGACACCGTCATCGGCCCGCGCACCGTGTGGATCTCGACCAAGGCCGCCGAACGGGGCCTCGTCAGGTTGAACGGCCAGGGCCTGCCGGCCCGCGCCGCGCACACCGCCGGCGACCTGTTCCTGCGCCTGGAGCGCACCGGGGCCGTGCACGAGAGCGCCGCCCGCTCGCAGC
Source organism: Caulobacter sp. CCNWLW153 (assembly GCF_036889365.1). NCBI lineage: Bacteria > Pseudomonadati > Pseudomonadota > Alphaproteobacteria > Caulobacterales > Caulobacteraceae > Caulobacter > Caulobacter sp. CCNWLW153. The sequence goes on along the minus strand of NZ_JBAKFV010000009.1, from coordinate 114,488 downwards.
TGAAACGCTTCGCGGCCGCCTGGGCGGCCTGATCCCTCACGAGGCCTCGGCGAAGCCCTTGGCCCGCAGCACGAGGCGACCCGCGCGCGGATCGTGCTCGAACACCAGCCCGCCGCTGACCCGCGACTGTTCGGGGATGTAGTCCAGCGTCGCCTGCGCGGTTTCCGGCTCGCCCTGCCCGCTCAGCACGCCCTCGACCGTCACCTGGGCGGCGGAGGATCCCCCGTGGTTGATCGCCTCGACCTGCGTGACGAAGCCGTGCGGCGTGGGCGTGACGGCGACGAGCCGTACTTCGATCTCCGGCGGCGAGCGCTCGCCCGTCAGCGCGTCCCAGCCGACGAAGCCGATGGCGACAAGGGCGCAGACGAGGCCGATCGCGGCCGAGATCCACTCCAGCAGCGGCGGCTCGCTGCGCGGCGACGGCTTGGCGGCCCGGCGGGACTTGCTCGCGGTGGCCATCAGACCACCAGCCGCGCGGTGGCCGCGCCCAGAGCGGCCGGAAAGGCCAGGACGATGGTCATGGTGGCGATCTCGTGCGGGGCGACGCCGTCGGTGCGTCCGAAGGTCCACAGCAGGTAGAGGCTGACGATGAGCGCCACGCCATAGCCGGGCGCGGTGAAGCCGACGAAGGTGCGCAAGGGTCCGCCCGCCTCGCGCCGGCGGCTCTCGCCCGGAAACCCCAGGCGGTAGACGAAGACGTGCAGCAGCAGCACCGACAGCGCCATCAGCAGCAGGGCCTGAAGCGGGCCCATCTGGTAGGCGATGAGGATCATCTCCTCGGTGGGGGCGACGGTGAAGGCCAGGAACAGCGCGCCCACGGCCATCAGGAAGATCTCGCCCAGGGTTCCGGCGCGTTCCTTCTGGCGCGCGCTGGGAGCGCCCTCGCCCAACTGCTTGCCGGCGACCAGCGCGCCGATGGCGCCGGGCACGGCGCAGAGCGCGACCTTGCCGAGGTCGGCCTGGAAGGACAGCCCGCTTCGCCCCAGGACGCCGAACACTCCCAGCAGCACCGCCGCCAGCAGGAAGCCGACGCCGAAGGCGGCCAGGGCGTCCAGCACCTCGTCCTTCAGGTGGAAGGTCGGCTCGAAGCCGGCGTAGTACGACAGTCCCAGCAGCATGGGCAGCGACAGCAGCAGGAAGGCCAGCAGGCGTACGCGCTCGACGGCCATGCCCAAGGACCACATCTCCATGGTCATCAGCAGCGGGAACGAGAACAGCAGGGCCCCGCCGAACGCGCGGGCCAGGGCGCGGCCATAGGCGGCGTTGGCGTCCAAGGCGGCTCCTTCCGTGATCGCCCATCCAACGGCCAGGCTTGAAGCGCGGTTCCGCCGGACCTCGACAGTCAGGCGTAGGCGATCAGCCGGCCCAGGGCGCCGACCGCGATCCAGGCCAGGAGCGAGGCCAGGGCCATGATCCGCGCGACGGGCGGCGCGGCGCCGTCCCATGACGAGAGCCGCCGCCCCCAGAGCAGGCGAAAGGCGACGGCGTTGACCAGGGCCGCGGCGATCAGGGCGAGCTTCCAGCGAAACACCGTCGAACGCGCCAGGGCTTCGGCGTCGGCGGCGAACAGGACAAGGCCGCTGGGAGCCATCAGCACGAGGCCGACGACCGCCAGCGGCGTCAGGACGCGCGACAGGGCGACCACGGGCAGCGCCCGAAACGCGCCGGCCAGCCTCAGGTCGAGCAGGCCTATGGCGCCGACCAGCAGCACCAGGCCGGCCAGATGCAGCAGGTTGGCCAGCGGATAGGCGTAGGCCGAGCCTCGCGCCCAGGCCCCGAAGCCGGAGTCCTGCAGCGCCGCGACCAGCTCCACCTAGCGCAGCTCGACCGTCTTGCCGTCGGCGGTGACGCGCTCGATGCGCATTTCGGCCACGCCGTCCTTGCGCGGATAGCCCTCCAGCGTGACCGGCTTGCCCGAGGTCAGCATCTCGCGCGCGAGGCCCCGCGCCTCCATGCGCGCCACCGGGGCCAGGACCACGTCCCAGACCTTGCCGGCGTGGCGCACCTTGGCCGCGCCGTGGGGATTGCCCCAGGTGACGTCGGTGACGGGCGCGGTGATCTTGATCACCTGCTCGGCGTCGTAGGCGCTCCAGCCGTGATGGGCCAGGGCGGCGGCGGGAACGACGAGCACGACGGCGGCCGCCGAGAGCGGCATGAGCCTGAACATGGTCTCACCTCTTCAACGCCCCGACCGGCGAAGTGGGACACGAAGCGGCGACGGGGGCAAGCGCCCCGCGGTCACTCCAGCGTCATCCCCGGCGTCCAGCCGCTGGCGGCGAGCAAGGCGCGGGCGTCCGAGACGGTGAGGATCTCGCGCAAGGCGGCCCGCTTGTCCTTGGCGTTGGCGTAGTAGGCCTTGGCGATGCGGTAGCCGGTCCAGTAGCCGAGGTCGGCGGGCTTTTCGGGCGTGGAGTTGTAGAACCAGGCCGACAGGTCGGTCTTGTCGAGGTCGGCGGCGAAGGCGGTCTCGATCTCGCGCTCGCGTCCCTTGGTCAGGGGCTCGAAATAGACGTAGGCGGGCCGGCCGACCAGCAGTTCGGTGACGAACTCGGCCCCGCCCTCGAGCAGGGCGGCCTCCAGCACGGTGGGCTTTTCCTTCTCGGTCAGCAGCGGGTTCTGCTGGGCGTGGGCGTATTCGTGGACCAGCACGCCGACGAAGCGGCCCTCGGTGTCGGGGTTCATGAACTCGGTGGCGCACAGGGCCTCGAGCCCGACCTGGACGCCGGTGACAGGGCTGCCGATCGCCACCGGCTTGCCGCGGCCGACCGCCACGGTCACCGAGGGCGCGCGCGCCTGCGGATAGAGCGCCGTGAACTTCTCCAGGGCCGCGTCCACCCGCCCCTTCACCTTGGGCAGGACCCCAGCGCAGGCGCGGGCCTTCTGGTAGAGTTCTGGCCGGGCGGCGATGGCTTCGGCCAGCCGGGTCGCTGTGGTGCGGCGGGCGACGAAGAAGGTGCGCAGGCCCGGCGAGCCGGCGTCGATATAGCCGGCCTGCAACTGTTCGGCGCTCGGACGGCCGCCTGAGGCGTCGTAGAGGCGGTAGAAGAGATCGACGTCGGCGGTGTCGAGGCTCGCGCCCGCGCCCTTCGTCCAGGCCGGGCTGGCCAGCGCCATCGCAGCCGCAAGGCCGGCCGTCATCATCCAGGATCGCACGCGCCCCTCCCCTTGGTTCTTGTCTGGGCGGCGAAACTGGCTCGTCGGAGGCCCCAAGATCAAGCGCTCCGCGGCGAAACGGACCAGGACGCGTCAGCAGCCTTTTCCGGGGCGCGGAGAAAAATCGCGACAGGGCCCTTGAAGTTATATCGCGCACGATTAAATCGTTCTCACTAATTCAATCGCAGGAGCGAACCGATGAGCACTCTCTACCAAACCCGCGCCACGGCCACCGGCGGTCGCGAAGGCGGCGTCCGCAGCGACGACGGCCTGCTGGACGTGCGCCTGGCCATGCCCAAGGCCCTGGGCGGCAAGGAAGACGGCACCAACCCCGAGCAGCTGTTCGCGGCCGGCTACGCCGCCTGCTTCCAGAGCGCCATGGCCTTCGTGGCCCGCCAGAAGAAGATCCCGCTGACCAGTTCGACCGTCACCGGCGTCGTGGGCCTGGCCGCCCAGGAAGTCGGCTTCAAGCTGGAAGTGGCGCTGGACGTCGAAACCCAGGGTCTTTCGCAGGAAGAAGCCGAAGCCCTGGTTGCCATGGCGCACCAGGTCTGCCCCTATTCCAACGCCACCCGCGGCAACATCGATGTCGCCCTCAACGTAAAGGCTGCATGACCTCGGACGCCGACAAAGCCCTGGACAAAGCGGTCGAGGTCTTGCGCCTCGACCGCCAGCTCTGCTTCGCCCTCTACAGCGCGGCCAACCGGGTCACGCGCCTGTACCGGCCGCTGCTGGACGCCCTGGGCCTGACCTATCCGCAGTACCTGGCCATGCTGGTGCTGTGGGAGCACAGCCCGCGCACCGTCGGCGAGATGGGCCAGGCGCTGGACCTGGAGTCCAGCACCCTGACCCCTCTGCTGAAACGGCTGGAGAGCGCGGGCCTGATCGCGCGCAGCCGCGACCCCGACGACGAGCGGCGGGTCATCATCTCGCTGACCGACGCCGGCGACGCCATGCGCGACCAGGCCCTGGACGTGGCCGAGCAGTTCTTCTGCAAGCTGGACACGCCGTTGCCCGAACTGGTGGACCTGCGCGAGCGGCTGAAGCGGCTGGCGGTTTAGCCTATCTCCCCCTTCCCCCTTGATGGGGGGAAGGGTCGGGGATGGGGGTGGTTGCTGAGCTGGCGGCCGTGCGCGGCGTCCACCGCCGAGGTCACCCCCACCCCTGCCCCTCCCCCATCAAGGGGGAGGGGAGCGCTTTATGCTGAAGCGCGGGCGAGGCCCCTGCCCCATGGCGCACGCGCTCGCGACCGGCTAAACCCGCGCCATGCTGCGCCTTTCCGAACTGAAGCTGCCCCTGGACCATCCGCCGGAGGCCATGGCTCCGGCCATTTGCGCGCGCCTGGGCGTCGACCCGGCCGACCTACTGGAGATCAAGCTCTGGCGGCGGGCCCACGACGCCCGCAGGAAGAGCGCGATCCTGATGGTCTATACGGTCGACATCGCCCTGCGCGACGAGGCCGCCGTTCTGGAGCGCTTCAAGGGCGACAGCCAAGTGCGCCCGACGCCCGACACCGACTACCGCTTCACGGCCCGCGCGCCGGAAGGCTTCGACGGCCCGCGCCCGGTGGTCATCGGCGCCGGCCCCTGCGGCCTGTTCGCCGGCCTCGTGCTGGCCCAGATGGGCTTCAAGCCGATCATCCTCGACCGCGGCAAGGTGGTGCGCGAGCGCACCAAGGACACCTGGGCCCTGTGGCGCAAGAGCGAGCTGAACCCGGAGTCGAACGTCCAGTTCGGCGAAGGCGGCGCGGGCACCTTCTCGGACGGCAAGCTCTACAGCCAGATCAAGGATCCGCGCTTCCTGGGCCGCAAGGTGCTGGAGGAGTTCGTCGCCGCCGGCGCGCCCGAAGAGATCCTGACCGAGGCGCACCCCCACATCGGCACCTTCCGCCTGGTGCACATGGTCGAGAACATCCGCGCCCTGATCGAGGGCCTGGGCGGCGAGTACCGCTGGCAGCACCGGGTGACCGACTTCGAGATCGAGACCGGTGAGGACGGCGCCCGCAAGCTCAAGGGCCTGCATCTTTCGACCGGCGAGTACCTGGAGACCGAGCACGTGGTGCTGGCCGTCGGCCACAGCGCCCGCGACACCTTCGAGGTGCTGCACGATCGCGGCGTCCACATCGAGGCCAAGCCGTTCTCGATCGGCGTGCGTATCGAGCATCCGCAGTCGTGGATGGACAAGGCCCGCTTCGGCGCCTGCGCCGGCCATCCGGACCTGGGCGCGGCCGACTACAGCCTGTCGCACCACTGCGCGAACGGTCGCACGGTCTACAGCTTCTGCATGTGCCCCGGCGGCACGGTGGTGGCGGCGACCTCGGAGCCGAACAGGGTGGTGACCAACGGCATGAGCCAGTATTCGCGCAACGAGCGCAACGCCAACTCCGGCTTCGTCGTGGCCATCGATCCCGAGCGCGACTATCCGGGCCACCCGCTGGCCGGCGTCGAGTTCCAGCGCAAGTGGGAAAGCCTAGCCTTCACCGCCGGCGGCGGCGACTACAAGGCCCCGGCCCAGAAGGTCGGCGACTTCCTGGCCGGCCGTCCGTCCGAGGCGCTGGGCGAGGTCTCGCCGTCCTACAAGCCGGGGATCAGGATGACGGATCTGGCCGAATGCCTGCCGCCGTTCGTGCTGGAGGCCATGCGCGAGGCCCTGCCGGTGTTCGGCCGCCAGATCGCCGGCTACGATCATCCCGACGTGCTGATGACCGGGGTCGAGACCCGCACCTCCTCGCCGATCCGCATCACCCGCGGCAAGGACGGCCAAAGCCTCAACACCGCCGGCCTGTTCCCGGCTGGCGAAGGCGCGGGCTATGCCGGCGGCATCCTGTCGGCGGGCGTGGACGGCATCAAGGCGGCCGAGGCCGTGGCCGCGGCCTATGTGGCCAAGGGCTGGGCGACGGGGGTTTAACCCCTCTCCCATCTCTCCATTCCTGTCCTTGCGGCGGGCATCACGTCCGAACAGTTCTTCGAATACCGAAACCCAATTCAGCTATCGCCAAAAGAGCATTTCAAACATCAGCCCCATTTGCGCGATCACACATGCAATGGATTGCGGATATTGGAATTTAACCTTGATGCGCTAGGCTGAAATCTAGTCGGCGTTTCGGGGACTTCGATCAAATGGCTGAGGCATCGGCTCGCGACGCTCTGCTGGTGGACGCCAGCACCTTCTTCGAGGTCTCGCTAGACCTGCTGATCATTCGGGATCTGGAGGGGACGGTGCTGAAGGCCAGCCGGTCGTGGCAGACCAAGCTGGGCCATCGCCCCGAGGACATGGAGGGCCAGCCCCTACTGCGCCTCGTCCATCCCGACGACATGCCCGGCACGCGCGACAGCGTCGTCGAGGTCGAGAACCGCAAGGACGGCGATCCGGTCCGGGGCTTCATCAACCGCTATCGTCACGCCGACGGCCACTACCGGACGCTGGAATGGCGGGCCCAGCGAGCGGGCGACCGGATCTACGGCGTGGCGCGCGACGTCACCGACCGGGTGGCGGCCGAACGGCAGCTGATCGAGGCCAAGGCGGCGGCCGAGGCCGCCAACCGCGCCAAGAGCGACTTCCTGGCCAATATCAGCCACGAGATCCGCACGCCGCTGAACGGCGTCATAGGCATCGTCGACGCCCTGTCACGCACCGCGCTCAGCCCCGAGCAGGCCGAGATGATCGCCCTGGTCCGCGACTCCGGTGCGACGCTGGAACGACTGGTGTCGGACTTCCTGGACGTCTCGAAGATCGAGGCGGGCCAGCTTCAGCTGGAAAAGCGCTCGTTCAACCTCGACCAGGCCCTGCGCCCGGGCGTCGAGGTGATGCGCCGCCGGGCCCAGGAGAAGGGCCTCTCCTTCGCCATCGAGCGCCCGCCGATCACCGGCGGCCGGCACCTGGGCGATGGCACGCGCCTGAGCCAGGTGATCGGCAACCTGCTGTCGAACGCCATCAAGTTCACCGAAGCGGGCGGGGTCACCCTGCGCGTCGCGGCCGCCGAGGCCAACGGCGAGACCCACCTGACCTTCGAGGTCGAGGACACCGGCATCGGCTTCGACGCCGAGCAGGCCACGAACCTGTTCACCCGCTTTGGCCAGGCCGACGAGTCGATCAGCCGCCGCTTCGGCGGCACCGGCCTGGGGCTCGCGATCTGCCGCTCGCTGGTCGAGATGATGGGCGGCGAAATCTCGGCGACATCGCAGCCCGGCGTCGGCAGCCGCTTCACCTTCTCGCTCAGCCTGCCGCGCCTGCAGGAGGCCGTGGAGGTCAGCGCCGAGCCCCCGCCGCCCGAGCCGATCGCCCTGCCCGATCATCCGCTGCGCGTGCTGCTGGTCGAGGACCATCCGACCAACCAGCGGGTGGCCCAACTGATCCTGGCCACCCAGGGCGCCGACGTCGTCACCGTCGGCGACGGCTTCGAGGCGGTCGCCGCCTTCGGGGACGGCCGCTTCGACATCGTGCTGATGGACATGCAGATGCCGCGCATGGACGGCCTGACCGCCACGCGGGCCATCCGCGCCCTGGAGGTCGAGCGCGGCGCGACGCGGACGCCGATCATCATGCTCAGCGCCAACGCCCTGATGAAGCACCGCAACGAGGCCCTGACCGCCGGCGCCGACCTGCACGTGGCCAAGCCGATCACGGCGGCAAACCTGCTGGCGGGCATCCAGGCGGCGGTGGGGTGAGTTTTCGGGATCCCTCTCTCTGAGAGAGAGGGCCGGGCCCGCCGCGCAGCGGTGGGAGGGTGAGAGGTTTCACCGCCGGCCGGCAAGCCTCCTGAACGACCCCTTTATAGTCATCCCGGATAAGCCCGCAGGCTCTCCGGGATGACGAGCGCTTTGGCTTTGATCTCTGAGGCGGCGCCCCATCCGGCGAGACTGTTGCCTCTCACCCTCCCACGCCTTGCGGCGCGGGCCCCTACCTCTCTCAAAGAGAGAGGGAAAGGGAACGGCCGATCAGGCCGCTTCCGCCTGCTCCGCGGGAAGGCGGATCAGGTAGTCGAAGGCCGACAGCGAGGCCTTGGCGCCCTCGCCCATGGCGATGATGATCTGCTTGTACGGCGTGGTGGTCGCATCGCCGGCCGCGAAGACGCCCGGCATCGAGGTCTCGCCGCGGTAGTCGACCTCGATCTCGCCGCGGTTGCTCAGGGCGACGTTCGAGTCCTTCAGCCACTCGGTGTTGGGCACCAGGCCGATCTGCACGAACACGCCTTCCAGGTCGACGCGGTGAGCCGTGTCGTGGTTGCGGTCCTTGTAGGACAGGCCGTTCACCTTGGCGCCGTCGCCGTGGATCTCGGTGGTCATGGCCGAGGTGACGATGGTGACGTTGGGCAGGCTGGCCAGCTTGCGTTGCAGCACCGCGTCGGCGCGCAGCTGGCTGTCGTACTCGATCAGGGTGACGTGGGCGACGATGCCGGCCAGGTCGATGGCCGCCTCGACGCCGCTGTTGCCGCCGCCGATCACCGCTACGCGCTTGCCCTTGAACAGCGGGCCGTCGCAGTGCGGGCAATAGGCCACGCCCTTGTTCTTGTACTGCGCCTCGCCGGGCACGTTGACGTTCCGCCAGCGGGCGCCGGTCGACAGGATCACGGTGCGCGACTTCAGGCTGGCGCCGTTCTCGAGCTTGACCTCGATCAGGCCGCCCTGGGTCTTGGGAGCCACCAGGCCGACGGCCTTCTGCAGGTTCATCACGTCGACGTCGTACTGCTTGACGTGCTGTTCCAGCGCCGTGGCCAGCTTCGGGCCCTCGGTGTGCTGCACCGAGATGAAGTTCTCGATGGCCATGGTGTCGAGCACCTGGCCGCCGAAGCGTTCGGCGGCGACCCCGGTACGAATGCCCTTGCGGGCGGCGTAGACGGCCGCGGCCGCGCCGGCGGGACCACCGCCGATGACCAGCACCTCGAAGGCGTCCTTGGCCTTGATCTTCTCGGCGGCGCGGGCTTCGGCGCCGGTGTCGAGCTTGGCCAGGATCTGCTCGACATCCATGCGGCCCTGGCCGAACGGCTGGCCGTTCAGCAGGATGGTCGGAACGGCCATGACCTGGCGCTGTTCGACTTCCGCCTGGAACAGCGCGCCGTCGATGGCGACGTGGCGGATGCGCGGGTTGAGGGCGCTCATGGTGTTCAGCGCCTGCACCACGTCGGGGCAGTTCTGGCAGGACTGCGAGAAGTAGGTCTCGAAGCTGTAGTCGCCGTCCAGGCCCTTGATGCGCTCGATCACCTCGGCGTCGAGGCGCGGCGGATGGCCGCCGACGTGCAGCAGGGCCAGCACCAGCGAGGTGAACTCGTGGCCCAGCGGCAGGCCGGCGAAGCGGACATCAGCATCGCCAGAAGCGCGGGTGATGGCGAACGAGGGCTTGCGGGCGTCGTCGCCCGAGAGATCGAGGCTGACCTTGTCGGACGTCGCGGCGACGTCTTCCAGCAGGGCCAGCATATCCTTGGAGCCCTTGTCCTCACCCAGCGAGGCGACCAGTTCGATCGGCTGGCGCAGGTTCTGCAGGTAGGTGCTCAGTTGGGTCTTCAGACCAGCGTCCAGCATGACGGGCTCCCAGAAAACTAGGGGGAGGAGGAAGTGCGTTCGAATGTCGGGGGAGGATCGAACGCGGCGAACGATCGGAGGGTTGCGCCGCCGCCCCAGAAGGAGCGGAGCGGCGGCGCGGGCAGTTCAGGTCGTCTTAGATCTTGCCGACGAGGTCGAGCGAGGGGGCCAGGGTCTTTTCACCCTCTTCCCACTTGGCCGGGCAGACTTCGCCCGGGTGCGAAGCCACGTACTGGGCGGCCTTGATCTTGCGGAGCAGTTCGATGGCGTTGCGGCCGATGCCTTCGGCGGTGACTTCCATGAACTGGATCACGCCTTGCGGGTCGACCAGGAAGGTGCCGCGGTCGGCCAGGCCGATGCCCGGACGCATGATCTCGAAGTTGTTGGTGATCGCGCCCGACGGGTCGCCGACCATGGTGTACTTGATCTTGCCGATGGCCGGCGAGCTGTCGTGCCAGGCCTTGTGCGAGAAGTGGGTGTCGGTCGACACGGCGTAGATCTCGACGCCCAGGCGGGTGAAGACGTCGTAGTTGTCGGCCAGGTCTTCCAGCTCGGTCGGGCAGACGAAGGTGAAGTCGGCCGGGTAGAAGAAGAAGACCGACCACTTGCCCTTGGTGTCGGCGTCGCTGACCGTGACGAACTTGCCGTCCTTGTAGGCCTGGGCGGTGAAGGGTTTGATCTCGGTGTTGATCAGCGACATGGGACGCTCCGTTGGAAAAGGATGCGTCGTAGGTATCGCGATGCAGCAAATAGGTCCAATCGATAAAATCAGTTCCGAAGATAGATCTGTCCTATCTCGGTTTCAGGACGCCTTCCGATCAAGCTGAGCTTTGGCGGGGGCTTGTGGCGCATAGGGTTCGACAACGGGCAGGCAGCGCACCAGCACCTCCACGGTGAGCTCGCGGTCGGTGATGATCGGCGGCGCCTCACCGAACACCGATCGCCAAAGTTCGGCCAGTTCTTCGCAGGTGCGGTCGGTCAAGCAGCGGGCCTCCTTCCGGAGAAGGAAAGCCTTATGGCGCAAGGGGTTGCTGGTTAATAAGCGGGGCTGGAGCCCATTTTCGCCCCCTCCCCCTTCTCCCGTCATTCCCGCCCTTGTGGCGGGAACCCCTCTGTCAGCCGCACGAGCAGAGGGGCGACGTGCTTAGCACGTCGCTTGCTCCTCACCTGCAAACGGACCCAGAGGTTCCCGCCACAAGGGCGGGAATGACGGGAGGTGGGGTCAGCGCACTGGGATTTCGAACGGCGTCGCCGGCAGGCGGTTGTGGCCATGGAGGTTCAGCACCGGACTGTCGGCCCAGGCGAAGCGGACTTTCACGGCGGCATAGCCGGTCGGGACCGCCAGGCGGACCTTGTCGCCCTCCACCGCCGCGTCGACGAAACGGCACGCCTCGGCGGCCTCGCAGAGTTCGAACCCGGCCGGACGTCCCGAGCCGTAGACCACCGCCGGCTGGTCGAGCTTGACGACGATGTCGGCGCCGTCGCGCACCGCCGAGACCGGCGCGGGCCCGGAGGCGTTCAGGACCTCGCCATAGGCCAGCTTGCGGGCGAGGCCGGAAAGGCGCAGGCCGACCTGCAGCTTGTCGGCCGGGTGGATGTCGTAGGGCGAACCGAGGTCGACGGCCGAGGCCAGGCCCGTCTTGGGATCGGCGGCGACGGTGCGGCGCTGGACGTCGCGCAGTTCGGCCCACCGCGAGACGGCCGGCTTGTCGACCTGCGGGCCGAAGGCGGCCAGCTGCACCATCAGGAACGGCGCGCCGGGGGCGTCGAAGGCTCGGCGCCAGTCGGCGATCAGGGCCGGCATCAGCCGGGCGTATTCCTTGGCCTCGGTGACGTTGGCCTCGCCCTGGTACCAGGCGAAGCCCTTGACGGCGTAGGGCGCCAGCGGGGCGATCATGCCGTTGTGGAGGGTCGACAGGCCCGAGGTTCCCAGCCACGGCGCGTGCGGCGGCAGGCCGGTGTCCGACAGCTTCGTCGAGACCTTGTAGCGCCAGGTTCCGCTCAGCGGGACAAACGAGCCGTCGGCCAGCTTCAGGCCCTTGTCCTTGGCGGGGCCCCAGGCGCCGCCGCCGCCGCCAACGTCGATGGCGCGCACGGCGATCACGTTGCGGCCGGCCTTCAGGGTTCCGGCCGGCACGGCGTAGGCGCGCTTGAAGTCCCAGCCCTCCTGCGAGCCGACCTGGCGGCCGTTGACGAAGCTGGTGTCGATGTCGTCGACCGGCCCCAGCACCAGGGTCGCCCCTTGCGCCGCCTGGGCCTTGGTCAGGGCGATCTCGGCGCGCAGCCAGATCGTGCCGTCGAAGGTTTCCAGGCCCGGATTGGTTTCCCAGAACTGCTCGGCCGGCATGGTGGTCCAGGCCCGGTCGTCGAAGTCGGGCCTGGCCCAGCCCGCCGCATGCGGCTCGACCCTGGCGGCCCAGCGGTCGAGCATCGCGCCCCAGCGGGCCATGCCCTTGGCGGGATCCTTGGCGTAGTCGGCCAGCACCGACAGGCCCTCGTCATAGCCGCCCAGCGCCTTCAGCCCCTGGCCGCTGATCCAGTCCTGGATGATCGACCCGCCCCAGGTGGCGTCGATCAGGCCGACCGGCGCATGGGTGCTCTTGCGGATGTCGCGGCCCATGAAGAAGCAGGCGGCCGAGAAGTTGTTGGCGCTCTCGTAGCTGGAGACCCTCCAGGCGGCCTGGGCGGGCAGCGTATCGGTCGGATTGGGCAGGCTGGTGCGGCCGGTCTGCAGCAGGCGCACGTGCGGGTCGGTCGCGCCGGCCGCCTCGGCCTCGCCGTTGAGCGCGCGGCGCAGCGGGTACTCCATGTTCGACTGGCCCGAGCACAGCCAGACGTCGCCCATCAAGAGGTCGGAGACGGTCTGGGTCGCCTCGCCCGCCTTGACGGTCAGGGTCAGGGGCTGGCCGGTCGCCGGACGGGCGTCGAGCAAGGCGACCCAGCGACCCTTGGCGTCGGCCGTCGCCAGGCCCTGCTCGCCTGACAGGTCGAGGGCGACGACGGCATTGGGCGCGGCCATGCCCCAGACCCGGATCGGCTGGTCGCGCTGGAGCACGGCGTGGTCGGTGAACACCGAGGCCAGCAGCGGCGCGGCGGCGGCGGGGCCGGCGAAGGCCAGGGCGGCGGCCCCGGCGAGCAGGTGACGGACCACGCTATGTCTCCTGGTGAGCAATTCTGGGAAGCCGATATCCTCGTCCTTCGACAAGCTCAGGATGAGGATATCTACTGCGACGCCGGACATGACCCTCATCCTGAGCTTGTCGAAGGACGAGGGTCACGCAACGCATCTGACGGGGACCTAGTCCGCCTTGGCCGGGCAGGTCGTGCCGGTCGGGTCGGTGGTCAGCTTCACGCCGCTGATCGAGACCGTCAGGGTCCCCGCCGTGGCCAGCGAGAACGGGGCCTCGACCTTGGTGACGTCCGTGCCAGCGGCCTGGAAGCACTTCAGCGGCACCTTCAGGCTGGTCCACTCGCCGGCCTTGGCGCCCGAGAGCACCGAGGTGACGTCGAGCTTGCCGGCGCCGATGGAGAGGGTCGTCTTGGCCGACGGGGCGGCGTCGACGCGCCAGTTCACCTGCAGGGCGATCTCGGCATTGGTCTGGAAGGCCAGGTCGAAGGCCTTGTCGGCGGCGATCTCGGCGGCGGCGGGCACGCCGCCCGCGAAGGTCAGCTGGCGACCGGCCTCCTGCACGTTGCCGGCGTCGACCGGCTTGATGTGCACCGAGGTGGTCGGCAGCAGGCGGAACTCGAACGGCGCCGGGGTCTTGCCGCCGACGAAGTAGTTGCTGTCGTTGGCCGCGATAGCGGTGACGCCCGAGACTTCCGACAGCTTGGGCAGGGTCCGGCCGGCCTTGTAGGTCAGGCCATAGCCGTAGGCGAACAGGGGCGAGTGGGTCTTGTCGCCCTTGTTCAGCGAGAACTGCGCCGCGGTCTTGGGCCAGCTGAACGACAGCTTGCCGCCAAAGTCGCGGCGCGGCTTGCCGGCCGCGTCGCCCACCAGCACGTCGGCGATCCCGCCGCCTTCCGAGCCCGGCAGCCAGGCGGCGACGAAGGCGTCCGAGGCGTTCAGCTCGGGGTTCACCCACAGCGGACGGCCCGACAGGAACACAGCCACCACCGGCACGCCGGCGGCCTTCAGCTTCTTCAGGAGCGCCAGATCGGTCTTGTCGCCCGGCTGGTATTCCAGGGTCTTCAGGTCGCCCACGCCCTCGGCGTAGGGCTGCTCGCCGAACACCACGATGGCGACGTCAGGCTTGTCGGAGAAGCTGCCGTCGACGCTGAGGGTGGCGCTGCCGCCCGAGGCCTCGACCGCCTCCTTGAAGCCCGAATAGATCGACTGGGCGTTGGGGAAGTCGCTGTTCTTGTTGTCGGTGCCCTGCCACGACAGGGTCCAGCCGCCCGACTGCTGGCCGATGTCGTCGGCGCCCGAGCCAGCGACCAGCACCTTCGCGCTGGCCTTGATCGGCAGCACGCCGCCGTTGTTCTTCAGGAGCACCAGCGACTTGGCCACGGCCTCGCGGGCGATGGCGCGGTGGTCGGCGTTTCCGAGCACGCCCTCGCGGCCTTCCCACGGCCGGTCGGCGCGGAACAGGCCCAGCTTGGCCTTCACGCGCAGGATGCGGCGCACGGCGTCGTCGATGCGGGCCATCGGCACCTCGCCCGACCTGGCCTGGGCCAGCAGGTTGTCATAGAGGCCCTTCCAGCTGTCGGGGGCCATGTACATGTCCAGGCCCGCATTGGCGGCCTGGGCGCAGTTGGTCGGAGTGCAGCCCTCGACCTGGCCGTGGCCGTTCCAGTCGCCGACGATGAAGCCGTCAAAGCCCATGCGGCCCTTCAGCACGTCGGTCAGCAGCGACTTGTTGCCGTGCATCTTCTGGCCGTTCCAGCTGTTGAACGAGGCCATGATGGTCATGGTCCCGGCGTTGATGGCCGGGACGTAGCCCTGGGCGTGCAGGCGGATCAGTTCGCCTTCCGAGACCTGGGTGTCGCCCTGGTCCTTGCCGTTGGTGGTGCCGCCGTCGCCCAGGAAGTGCTTGGCGCTGGCCGCCACGTGGCCCTTCTGCAGGGCCTGGCCCTCGCTGACGGCGCCCTGCAGGCCCAAGATCATCTCGCGGGCGTACTGGCGGACGATCTCGGGGTCTTCCGAATAGCCCTCGTAGCTGCGGCCCCAGCGGTCGTCGCGCGGCACGGCCAGGGTCGGACCGAAGGCCCAGTCGAAGCCTGACACCGCTGTCTCCTGGCCCGTGGCGGCGCCGATCTTGCGGATCAGTTCAGGATCCCGGGCGGCGCCCAGGGCGATGTTGTGCGGGAAGAGCGTGGCGCCGACGAGGTTGTTGTTGCCGTGCACGGCGTCGATGCCGAACATCAGCGGGATGTTGGTCCCGCCGCGCTGGGCGGCGGCGTCGCGGAACGCCTTGACGGTGTCGACCCAGGGGCCGACCGGCGAGCGGTCGGGCGCGCCAAGGGGCGGCGAGCTGCCGCCGGCCAGGATCGAACCCAGCGGATAGGTCTTGAGGTCCTCGGCCTTGATCGAGGCGGTGTCGGCCTGGATCATCTGGCCGATCTTCTCTTCCAGCGTCATCTTGGCCAGCAGGCCATCGACAAAGGCTTCGGTGGCAGGATCGACCAGGCCCTGGCTCTTGGCCGCGGGCCACAAAGCCGGATGGGCGGTGCTCTTGGGTCCGTCGGCGGCGAAGGCCGGGGCCGACAGAAGGGTGGTCGCCATCAGCGCGATGGTCAGGGTCCTGGTGTTCATGCTCCCCCGCTCTTCCTTGCTTTGGGCGGTCTGGAAGCCGCCTGGATGTTACCGGTATCGAAAGCTCGACGCCGATGCATACACGGTCTAATTAATACGACAAACACTGAGACAACGAATTTTAGGGAGACGTTGCATGGGGGTCGTTCGGAGCGCCTTGCTGGCTGGAGCCGCATTGACAGCGCTGTATGGCACGAAAGCCTCCGCCGAAACCCGCACTCTCTCCTCCCCTGACGGCGCGATCTCGATCCAAGTCTCCGACGAGTCGGGACAGGCGCGCTACGCCGTCAGCTACAAGGACAAGACCCTGATCGCCCCCTCGGGCCTGGGGCTCGAACTCTCGAAAGGCGGCCGCTTTTCCTATGGCGTGAAGATCGTCGGCGCCGAGACGTCGAGCGGCCAGGACGCCTACGACCTGCCCGCCGCCAAGGTCAGCCGCGTCTCCCAGAAGCGCAACGAACTGGCCGTCGACTTCCAGGAAGAAGACGGCCGACGCTTGCGGGTAATCTTCCGCGCCTACGACCAGGGCGTGGCCTTCCGCTATGTGCTGCCCCAACAGGAAGCGACGGCGGCCACCAACGTCAACGACGAGGTGACCGGGTTCTCGTTTCCCAAGGACTACGGCTGCTGGGGCCTCAACCTCGGCAAGTTCGGCACCAGCCACGAGGGCGAGTTCGACGCCGTCCAGGCCTCGAAGTTCCGCGAGCACAACCTGTTCGACGCACCCCTGGTCTGCCAGGGCGACAACGCCGCCTTCGCCCTCGCCGAAGCCGACCTGAAGGACTGGGCGGGCATGTACCTGACCGGTCGGGGCGACGGGCGCCTAGGCCTGTCGGTCAAGCTGTCGCCGCGTCTGGACGGATCGGGCGCGGCGGTGAAGACCCGCCTGGGCGCCGACGTCGTCTCGCCCTGGCGGGTGATCATGATCGCGCCCAAGGCCGGCCAGCTGGTCGAGAACACCCTGCTGACCACGCTGAGCGCGCCATCGGTCGTCGCTGACGCCAGCTGGATCAAGCCGGGCAAGGCCGCCTGGGACTGGTGGAACGGTCCGGCGCTGAAGGCCGTGCCCAATGCGGGCATGAACCCACAGACCATCAAGGCCTATATCGACTTCGCCGCGGCCAACGGCCTTGAATACATGCTGATCGACGAGGGCTGGAACGTCGGGGCCGGCGGCGCCTCGGTGGTGCGTCCAGGTGTCGACGTCACCCGCCCCAAGCCCGAACTGGACCTGCCGGGCCTGATCGCCTACGGCGCCGACAAGAAGGTCGGCGTCTGGCTGTGGCTGAACTGGAAGGCGCTGGACGCCCAGATGGACGAGGCCCTGACCCTCTACGAGCAGTGGGGGATCAAGGGGATCAAGGTCGACTTCATGGACCGCGACGACCAGCAGATGGTCGACTTCTATCACCGCCTGCTCAAGCGCGCGGCCGAGCATCACCTGATGGTCGACCTGCACGGCGCCTATCACCCGACGGGCCTGATCCGGACCTACCCGCATTACCTGACGCAGGAAGGCGTGCTGGGGGCGGAATACAACAAGTGGAGCGCGCGGATCACCGCGACCCACAACGTCAACCTCGCCTACACCCGCATGCTGCTGGGGCCGATGGACTACACCCCCGGCGGCTTCCGCAACGTGGAGCCCGCCAAGTTCGAGCCGCGCGACAAGCTGCCCTTCGTGCAGACCACGCGCGGCCAGGCGCTGGCGATGTTCGTGGTCTACGACAGCCCGTTCACCATCGTCGCCGACAGCCCCGACACCTATGCCGAAAGCCCGCAGGGCCTGGACTTCGCCGCCGCCGTGCCGACCACCTGGGACGAGGTGCGGTTCGTGACCGGCGAGATCGGCCAGTCGATCGTGATCGCCCGTCGCAAGGGCGCCGAATGGTGGATCGGCGCGCTGAACAACGAGACCGCCCGGACGGTGAAGGTTCCGCTCGATTTCCTCGGCAAGGGCGCGTGGAAGGCCGATGTCCGCCAGGACGGCGCGACGCCGACCGCTATCGAGGGTTCGAATCCATCCGTCTCCGCCACCTCGACCCTGACCCTTAAACTCGCCGCCAGCGGCGGCGCGGCCGCGCGCCTGACGCCGGTCCAGTAGAGATGAGCTCGTCCATGCCCTTCACCCGCCGCGCGCTTCTGGGCGCGACCGCCGGCCTCGCCGCCTCGCCCGCCCTGGCCGCATCGCAAGGCAAAATGAGCCGCGGTCCCTTCAAGGCGTCCTGGGAGTCGCTGGCGGCCGGCTACAGGACGCCCGACTGGTTCCGCGACGCCAAGCTCGGCATCTGGTCGCACTGGGGCCCGCAATGCGTGCCCGAGTACGGCGACTGGTACGGCCGGCAGATGTACCAGCAGGGCAACCCGTTCTACGAACACCACGTGAAGACCTACGGGCACCCGACCCAGTTCGGCTTCATGGAGTTCATCCCGCGCTGGAAGGCCGACGCCTGGGATCCCGAAGGCCTGATGAAGTCCTATGTCGCCGCCGGGGCGAAGTTCTTCATGTCGATGGCCAACCACCACGACAATCTCGACCTGTTCGACAGCCGCCACCACGCCTGGAACTCGACGCGCGTGGGCCCCAGGCGTGACATCGTCGGGACCTGGGAGAAGGTCGCGCGCCGTCACGGCCTGAAGTTCGCCGTCTCCAACCATGCCGCCCACGCCTGGCACTGGTGGCAGACCGCCTACGGCTACGACGCCGAAGGCCCGCTGAAGGGCCAGCGCTACGACGCCTTCCGCCTGAGGAAGGCCGACGGCAAGGGCAAGTGGTGGGAGGGCCTGGACCCGCAGGAGCTCTATACCGGCCCCAACATGGTGATCCCCGACGGGATGAACTCGATCGCGCAGGCCAACGCCTGGCACGACAAGCACGACGGCGAATGGCTGGAGACCCCGCCGCCGAACAACCCCGCCTTCGTGCGCAATTGGCTGCTGCGCCAGAACGACCTCGTCGACCGCTACAAGCCCGACATGGTCTATTTCGACAACTACGCCCTGCCGCTGGGCCAGGCGGGGCTGGAAGCGACGGCGCACTTCTACAACAACGCCATGCGCCAGTTCGGCCGCACCGACGTGGTGGTTACCGGCAAGAAGCTGACGCCCTTCCAGCGCAAGGCGATCGTGGAAGACGTGGAGCGCGGCTTCTCCGACCGCCTGCGCGACGAGCCCTGGCAGACCGACACCTGCATCGGCAACTGGCACTACGACCGGGGGCTCTATGAGCGCGACGGCTACAAGACCGCCAGGGACGTGATCCAGCGCCTGACCGACGTGGTCAGCAAGAACGGCACGCTGATGCTGTCGATCCCCCAGCGCGGCGACGGCTCGATCGACGACAAGGAAGCCAGGGTGCTGGCCGACATGGCCGGCTGGATCGCCGTCAACGGCGAGGCGATCTACTCCACCCGCCCGTGGAAGATCTACGGCGAGGGCCCGACGCGCCTGGTCGAAGGCATGCAGAACGAGGGCGACGCCAAGCCATTCGAGGCCCGCGACATCCGCTTCACCACCAAGGCCGGCGCGCTCTACGCCCTGCCGCTGGTCGAGCCGGGCCGCGAGATGGTGATCGAGAGCCTGGCCCTCGGCGCGCCGCATGCTGGCGGCGAAGTGCGCAGAGTGTCGCTGCTGGGCGGCGATCCGCTGGAGTTCAAGCGCGACGACAAGGGCCTGAAGATCACCCTGCCCGAACGCCGCCCGGCCTTCACCCCGGTGGTGAAGATCGAAGGTCCGGGGCTGGCCTAAGCCTTTCAAACGCCCGTATGCTTCCTTTCGAAACCGAGGGAGCATACGCCATGACCGATCTTTCCGGCCGCACCGTCCTGATCACCGGCGCCTCGTCGGGCATCGGCGCGAACCTGGCGCTCGCCGCCGCCAAGGCCGGCGCGCGGGTGGCGGTGGCGGCGCGACGGGCCGACAGACTGGCGACCCTGGTCGGCGAGATCGAGGCGATCGGCGGGACGGCCCTGGCCGTCTCCATGGACGTCGAGGACGAGGCCTCGGTGATCGCCGCGTATGACGCGGTCGAGGCCGCCTGGGGCGCGCCGAACTCGGTGATCGCCAACGCCGGGATCAATGTCCGCGCCTCGGCGCTGGATATCGCCATCGAGGACTTCGACAAGATCCTGGGCGTCAACACCCGAGGCGTGTTCCTGACCGCCCGCGAAGGCGCGCGGCGGATGATCAAGGCCGGGGTCGAGGCGCGCGGCCGGGTCGTGCTGGTGGCCTCGATCGGCGCCCACAAGGTGCTGCCGGGCATCACCGCCTACTGCGCGTCCAAGGCCGCCACGGCCCACATGGGCAAGAGCCTGGCCCGCGAGTGGGCCAGCAAGGGCATCAACGTCAACGTTCTCTGCCCCGGCTACATCCGCACCGAGCTGAACGACGCCTGGTTCGACAGCGAAGGCGGGCAAAAGCTGGTGGCCGGCTTCCCGCGCAAGCGGCTGATGGATACCGGCGACCTGGAGGCCACCGCGCTGTACCTCGCCTCCGACGCCTCGCGGGCGGTGACGGGGTCGGTGTTCACGGTGGATGACGGGCAGTCGCTGTAGGGCCGCCCCAACCATCCGTAAAATCCCCGCGAAAGCGGGGATTTTACGGGGAAAGAGAACACTCCCCTCCCAGAAACGAAAACGCCCCCGAACCGAAGCTCGGAGGGCGCTCTTCTAGTGCGTCAGTTCGGGATCAACGCAGCTTGGCGCTGAGCGAAATGCCGACGATGCGCGGCTCGTTGTAGACGGCCGCCATGTAGTTCTCGATCACGCCCTTGAGGTTCTTCTCGTTGGTGATGTTGCGGCCGAACAGGGCGACCTCGTAGGCGCCGTTGCCGCCTTCGTAGCCGAGCTTCAGCCCGCCTTCGAAGTTGCCCTTCGAGTAGAACTCGGCCGTGTCGTAGAGCACGAAGTTCGTATAGCCCTGCTTGTTCCAATCGGTAGCGGCGAACAGCTTGCCGTCGGCGCCCACCGGCAGCTCGTAGCGCGCCGTGAAGCTGAGGTTGTACTCGGGCGCGTTGGGCAGCGGCTGGCCGTCGATCTGGGTGAAGTAGTTCGTGCCGAAGGCGCCCGGGATCGCGATCGTCGGCGTCTTGACCGTGCAGACCACCACGCTGTTGAGCGCGCAGACCTGGGCGTAGACCCGCTTGTCGTTGATCTCGCTGTGCAGCAGGCTGAGGCCCGCCGTCAGGGTCAGGTTGGCGATCGGCCGCCATTCGGCGTCGGCTTCCATGCCGTAGGCCTTGGCTTCATCGGCGTTGAACAGCACGCCGTTGCCGTTGGCGTCGTTGCCGTTCAGCTGGATGTCGCTGACCTTGTAGGTGAAGGCCGAGGCGTTCAGGCGCAGGCTGTTGTCGAGCAGGACGCTCTTGAAGCCCGCTTCCCACGACAGGATCGTCTCGGAGTCGGCGGTGGTGAAGTCGGAGTTGAACACCGCCGAACGGCCCTGGATGGTCGGACCGCGGAAGCCCTTGGCCACGCGCGCATAGACGCTGAGGTCGGGGTTCACTTCGTAGAGGGCGCTCAGGTCCCAGCTGGGCTGCTCGTCCGACAGGCGCACGAAGCGACGGCCCGCATAGGTGTCGGCGCCGGCGGCGGTCAGCGAGGTCTTGGCCAGGCGGGTCTTCTTGGCGTCGTAGGTATCGCGCGCGCCGGCCGTGATGGTCAGGGCGTCGGTCACCTTGTAGCTGACCTGGCCGAACAGGGCCCACGAGGTGTTGAGTTTGTTCAGGCGCACCCAGTTGTTGGGATTGCGGGCGGCCACGCCGGTGTTGAGGAAGTAGCCGCGCTGGTAGAAGTCGGTGGTGTCGCGCGAGTCGAAGTACAGCGCGCCGACCTGCCACTTCAGGCGGTCCTCGCCGTTGCTGGCCAGGCGGATTTCCTGGGTCAGCTGGTCGAGGTCGCGGACCTGGCCCATCGACTGGCCGAAGCCGTTGGCCACGCCGCCGACCGGGAAGTTGGCGCCGGCGCCGCCGTCGGTGTCGCCGCGGCTGTAGCCGCTGGTGGTCTCGTAGGCGCTGATCGAGGTCAGGGTCATGCCGCCGAAGTCGTAGGCGACGTTCAGCGAGGCGCCCTTGGTGTCATAGGCCTGCGGATTGTCGTGCGCCTCGTCGTAGGCGACGCTGTCGCGCGGGGCGGTGACGACGTTCGAGCCCTTCTTGATGGCGTTGCGCAGGAAGAGGGTCGAGGTGCCCTCGTAGTTGCGCACGTGGGCCGAGGCCAGGACCGTCAGCTGCTCGGTCGGCTTGGCCAGGATCTGCAGGCGCGCGTCCTTCTCGTCGAAGCCGCCCATGGCGTTCTTGCGCGGGGTGACGGTGCCGTCGAGGCTCGTGCCGGCGAAGGTGTTGTCCACCCAGTCGTCGCGGTGCTGGTACAGGGCCGAGACGCGGAACATCAGCTTGTCGCCGGCGATCGGGCCGCCGATGCCGCCGTCGAAGGTGGTCGTGCCGTAGGTGCCGTACGAGGCGCTGGCGCGGCCCTGGAAGGTTTCCGACGGGCGGATGGTGTCGAACTTGACGATGCCGGCGGTGGTGTTGCGGCCGAACAGCGAGCCCTGCGGGCCGCGCAGCACTTCAACCTGCTGGACGTCGAACACCGGGTTCGACTTCAGCACCACGTGCTCGAGGACGACGTCGTCCTGGATGATCGACACCGGCTGGGAGGCGCCGAGGTAGAAGTCGATGTTGCCCAGGCCGCGGATGTAGAAGCGCGGGAAGATGCGGCCCGTCGTGGTCTCGGCGTAGAAGCTCGGCACCTTGCCCGACAGCGAGATGATGTCGTCGCCGCCGCCCTGGATGGCGCGCAGCTGGTCGCCCGCGACCACGCCGACCGACACCGGCGTATCCTGCAGGTTCACCGAGCGGCGCTCGGCGGTGACGATGATCTCTTCGAGGCTGGTGGAGTCAGCGGCTTCCTGGGCGTTGGCGGCGACGCCGAACGCGAGCGCGCCGAGCGCGCTGGTCAGCATCAGCGCCGACCGGCCGAAGGTGGTCTTGGACAAGAAGTAATCCCCTTTTTACGTATAAGCGGCTGCGGTTGTTGATTATTTCCGCAACACGCCGTTCGGATATCAGGAGCTTGCAAAGCTGTCATGACACCCCTCGCGGACGGCCGGGGATAAAGTCCGTCCGCGAACAATAAATCGGCAGACCGCCGTCAGATCTGCGACAGCCCCAGCCACAGCAGGCCCAGCAGCAGGAAGACGAACGCCATCTGGGTGGTCACCCAGACGACGCCTGTCTTCAGCACCGCGCCGAAGATGTTGGAGCCGTAGACGCCGCGCAGGGTCTGGAACAGGTTGACCGGGGCCCAGAGCAGCGCCACGAGGACGCCGATCTCGCTCACCGGGCGCGGCAGGATCAGCACCACCGCCCACAGCAGGAAGATGAACGACAGGTAGTTCATCGAGACGATCAGGTGATCGTACATGAAGAACTTCCGCCGGTAGAAATAGCAGCCGGCCAGGGCCAGGGCGAGGATCGGCAGCAGGAACACCGCCAGCCTGTGCCCCCAGCCGAAGACCACGGCCATGAAGTAGCCGGGCGTGGCGACGGCCTTGTTCAGCTGGGTGGTCAGCCATTCGGCCTTGGCCTTGTCCTTGGTCAGCGCGTCCTTGCTGGGGCCCACGAACCGAAGCTTCGTGCCGTCCTTGCCGACCGTGAGGACGCCGTCCTCCTGAAGCTCCTTGGCGGTTTCGGCCGACGCCTGGCTCGCCGCGCCGCCAGCCTCGCCATGAGCCGCCTTGCCCGCCTCGCCGTGAGCCGCCCCGGCCGGAGCCGCATGCCCGGCGGGGTGCTGCGCATCGTGCACCGCCTTGTGGATCACCGTCTCGGCCGAGAGGATGAACAGCAGCAGCGAGACCAGGAACAGCCGGAACGGCGGCACGTGCCGGGCGCGCTTGCCGTCGAGATACTCGCGGCTCAGCGTGCCGGGGCGGACGAACAGCCACGGCAGGGTGCGCCACAGGCGGCCGTCGAAGTGGAACATCCCCTCGATGGCTTCCCAGGTGACGTGCAGGATCGACTTGTGGTGATCCGCGGCTTCCTGGCCGCAGGCGTGGCAGTAGTGCCCGACCAGTTCGGTCTCGCAGTTGTCGCACTTGGTCCCGGCCGGCGGCGCGGGATGGCTGGAACGCCCATCCGACTTGAACCGCGCCATCCAACCGCCCAGCGCCCCGCCGGTGATCGCCTCGAGTTCCTTCACGCCACGTCCCCACGCACGCCCCAAGCGCGATTCAGCCCGCGCTCGCGTGCTGATGTACGACAGCTTGGGCGTGCATGCACGAGGGGAACGGTCGCGACCGGCGATCCGGTCGCCGTCGCCCAACCAACGGGCGTCAGTCGAGGTAGTCCCAGTAGGCCTTGCCTTCCAGGGTGCGCAGTTTCAGGCCAACGGCGCATTGTTCGAGATTGAAGAAGATCTGGTGCTCGCGATCGGCCGCCTCATGCCGGTAGACCAGCGCGGGAACGCCGGCGCTGGCCTCCAGAAGTCCGGCCTCCTCGGCCTGGCAAGGCAGGGCGCGCGTATCGGAGAAGGCCAGCTTGGCGTGATCGGCGGCGATGCCTGGCATGGCGTTCCAGGCGCGCAGCGGATCGGCGAAGGTCCGCTCGGACGACCCTAGCGCCGCGAAGACCAGGCTGTCCTGGATGACGCGCTTCTCGACCAGCACCGGCTTGCCGTCCAGCAGATGCAGGGCCCGCAGGTGCAGCACCCTTCGTTCGACGGTGTTGGTCCTGTCGACCGTGAAATCGAACATGCGGTGGATGACGTCGAGGATTCTCACCTCGCGCCGCGGCGGGTCCGGCGAGCCGTCCCAAAGGTCGAGGCCCGGCGGGCGCATCTCGGCGGCCGGCAGCAGTTTTAGGGTCGGCTCGGTCACGGTGATAGTCCCCCTCGAAGTCCGCTTGCCAGCGGCTCGCCCGAAGGTGTAGCGCGCCGACCGTTAACGCCAGGGGCGAGACGGCAGGTCAGCGCGCCGGGCCAAAGCGGGCCACCAGGTCGTAGGCCTCGCCGGGGAACAGCTGGCGCACGCGGGTGACGGGCTCGCCGGCCCGCCAGGTGCGGCGCTCGACGGCCAGCAGGGCCGCGCCGGGATCGAGGGCCAGCAGTTCGGCGACGGCGGGCTCCGCGCCCACGGCGCTGATGCGGCTTTCCGCTTCCGTCCACGGCACGTGGTGCAGGAGCCAGGCCCCGGGCGGCTCGGCGGCGAAGTCGGCAGCGGCGGCTTCGGGCACGGCCGACAGGCTGATCAGCCGGTCTTCCAGGGCGAAGGGCCGGCCGCCGGCCACGTGCAGGCCGCGCAGGGCCACGAGATCGCCCTCCCCGGCCAGCTCGACCTCGTCGCCGTCGTCAGGATCGGCGGGACGGCGCTCTGCGGCCAGCAGCCGGAAGGCGTAGGTCTCGCCCCGCGCGGTGATCTCGGCCTGGATGTCGGGGATGTCGAGGACGGTGGAATGCACCTTGGGCCGGGCCACGAACGAGCCGGCCCGACGGCGGCGCACGATCAGCCCGGCCTCGGCCAGGGCCGACATCGCCTTGTTCACGGTCATCCGCGAGCAGCCGTACTGGGCCATCAGCTCGCTCTCGGAGGGCGCGCGATGGCCCGGGGCCCAGGCGCCCGAACGGATCAGCCCCTCGATCTCGTCGCGGATGCGCTGGTGCAGCGGGACGGCGGTCACGACAGCAGGCTCTTGAGCACCTGGCGATAGCGTTCGGCGATGGCCTCGCGATGCCGGTGGCGACCGCCGGAGACCACGGGACGACCCGCGCGCCAGACGCTGTCGATCGCCCCAAAGCGGCCGGCGAAAACCAGGCTGTCGACCAGGGCGTCGCCGCCGCGGCCGACGATGGCCGGATGCTCGCGATCCAGGGTCACGAAGTCGGCCGGCGCGCCGCGGCGCAGGCCCGGACGGCCCGCGCCCAGGGCCTGGCTGCCGCCCGCCACCGCCGCGCGCCAAAGCTCGCCGCCGGTCGAGCGCCTGGGACCGCCGGCCAGCACGTTGCGGGCCCGGCGCGTCAGGCGCTGGGAGTATTCCAGCACCCGCAGCTCCTCGGCCGCGTCGATCAGCACGTTGCTGTCCGAGCCGATCCCGAAGGCGCCGCCGGCGGCCTGGTAGTCGTGGGCGGGGAAGGCGCCGTCGCCGAGATTGGCCTCGGTGATCGGGCAAAGGCCCGCCACCGCGCCGCTCTTGGCCAGGCGCTCGGTCTCCATGGCGTTCATGTGGGTGGCGTGGACCAGGCACCATTGCTTGCCGACGTCGGCGTGGTTCATCAGCCAGCGCACCGGACGCTGGCCGGTGGCCGCCAGGCAGTCGTCGACCTCTTTCGTCTGCTCGGCGATGTGGATGTGGATCGGGCCGCCGGCCGCCAGCGGCGTGATGGCGGTCAGTTCCTCGGCCGTGACGGCCCGCAGGCTGTGCGGCGCGATCCCGACCACCGCGTCGGGCAGGCCGGCGACAGCGGCGCGGCTGGCCTCCAGCAGGCGGGCATAACCGTCGACATCGGTGACGAAGCGTTTCTGCCCTTCACCCGGCGTGGCGCCGCCGAAGCCGGAGTGGGCGTAGAACACCGGCAGCAGGGTCAGGCCGATGCCCGTCTCCTGCGCCGCGGCGGCGATCCGCGCGCCCATCTCGGCCGGGTTGTCGAAGGCTGCGCCGTCGGTGTCGTGGTGCAGGTAGTGGAACTCGCCGACACGGGTGAAGCCGCTTTCCAGCATCTCGACCTGGCCCATGGCGGCGATGGCCTGCAGGGCGTCGGGGTCCAGCCGCTCGACGAAGCGGTACATCAGTTCGCGCCAGGTCCAGAAGCTGTCGCCGCCCTCGCCGCGCGCCTCGGTCAGGCCGGCCATGGCCCGCTGGAAGGCGTGGCTGTGCAGGTTGGGCATGCCCGGCAGGGCCGCGCCCAGGCGGGGCTCGTTACCGGCGACGACGTCGGTGTCGATGCGGGCGATGCGGCCTTCGGAAAGGGTCAGTCGCACGCCGCGCGCCCAGCCATCGGCCAGCAGCGCGCTCTCGCACCAGACGACGACGTCCTTGGGGGTCTCGGGAGCGACCTGCGGAGCGGGCTCGCTCGAAGTCTCGATGACCTCCTCTTGGGCCCGCTCGGGGGACGCCTCTTCCGGCCCTTCAAGATTCTCGGCGTCGCTCACTGGACAATCCTCGTCGCTCGCGAATATGTCTATACATATTGAACCGCGCCGCAAGGGTCGCGGAGCACGACTCAAGACGTCACGGGAGGCGCTGGCGATGCGGTGCGATCGGGTTTGGATCAAGGCCCGGCTTGCGACCCTCGCGCAAGGCGCGCCTGGACTGGGCGTCGTCGAGGACGGCGTTATCGCCGCCCGGGACGGCAGGATCCTCCACGCCGGCCCCGCCAGCGACGCCCCTGCCTTCGACGCGGCCGAGACCGTCGACTGCGACGGCCGCTGGATCACGCCCGGCCTGATCGACCCGCACACCCACCTGATCTTCGGCGGCGACCGCGCGCACGAGTTCGAGCTGCGGCTGGCTGGCGCGTCCTACGAGGAGATCGCCCGGGCTGGCGGCGGCATCGTCTCGACCATGAAGGCCACCCGCGATGCGACCGAAGAGCAACTGGTCGCCGCCGCCCTGCCCCGCCTGGACGCCCTGATCGCCGAGGGCCTGACGACCATCGAGGTCAAGTCCGGCTACGGCCTGTCGCTGGAACACGAGCTGAAGAGCCTGCGCGCCGCCCGAGCCCTGGCCAGGGCGCGCCCCGTCTCGGTAAAGACCACCTTCCTGGGCGCCCACGCCCTGCCTCCGGAGTTCAAGGACGACGCCGACGGCTATGTCGACCTCGTCTGCCGCGAGATGATCCCCGCCGTCGCCGCCCCTGAATTCGGGGGGGAAGGATTGGCCGACGCGGTGGACGGCTTCTGCGAGGGCATCGGCTTTTCTCCCGCCCAGATCCGCCGGGTGTTCGAGACCGCCCGCGCCCATGGCCTGCCGGTGAAGCTGCACGCCGAGCAGTTGTCGAACCTGCACGGCGCGGCGCTGGCCGCCGAGTTCGGGGCGCTGTCGGCCGACCATCTCGAATATCTCGACGAGGCCGGGATCGCGTCCATGGCCCGGGCGGGCACGACGGCGGTGCTGCTGCCCGGCGCCTACTACTTCGTGCGCGAGACCAGGCTGCCGCCGATCGAGGCCCTGCGCGCGGCCGGCGTCCCGCTGGCCCTGGCGACCGACTGCAACCCCGGCACCTCGCCGCTGACCAGCCTGCTGCTGACCATGAACATGGCCGCCACCCTCTTTCGCATGACGGTGGACGAGTGCTTGGCCGGCGTGACGCGCGAGGCCGCGCGGGCCCTGGGCGTACTGGCCGATCGCGGGACGCTGGAGGCCGGCAAGGCCTGCGACCTCGCCATCTGGGACGTCGAGCGTCCCGCCGAACTTGTCTACCGCATGGGCTTCAATCCGCTCCATGCGCGCGTCTGGAGCGCCGTTTCGTGAACACTGAAGTCCTGCATCCCGGCGAGGTCAGCCTCGCCCAGTGGAAGTCCGTCTATCGCGGCGCGGCCGCGCGCCTGGCCGACGGCGCCTGGCCGGTGATCGAGGCCAGCGCGGCGGCGGTGACCCGCATCCTGGCCAAGGGCGAGCCGGTCTACGGCATCAATACGGGCTTCGGGAAACTGGCCAGCGTGCGCATCGGCGACGAGGACCTGGCCACGCTCCAACGCAATATCGTGCTGTCCCACGCCGCCGGCACGGGCGAGCCCTCGCCGGTTCCGGTGATCCGCCTGATGATGGCGCTGAAACTGGCCAGCCTGGCGCAAGGCGCCTCGGGCGTGCGGGTCGAGACGGTCAAGCTGCTGGAAGCCATGCTGGAGCTGGGCCTGACGCCGGTGGTGCCGAGCCAGGGCTCGGTCGGGGCCTCGGGCGACCTGGCGCCCCTCTCCCACATGGCCGCTACCATGATCGGCGTCGGCGAGATCGATGTCGGCGGCGTGCGCAAGCCCGCCCTAGAAGCCCTGAGCCGGGCCGGTCTCGCCCCCGTCGAGCTGGGCCCCAAGGAGGGCCTGGCTTTGCTGAACGGCACCCAGTTCTCGACCGCCAACGCTCTCGCCGGCCTGTTCGAGGCCGAGGTGCTGTTCCAGTCGGCCCTGGTCACCGGCGCGCTGTCGACCGAGGCGGCCAAGGGTTCGGACACGCCGTTCGACCCCCGCATCCACGTGCTGCGCCGCCACGCCGGCCAGATCGAGACCGCCGCCGCCCTGCGCTCGCTCATGGCCGCCTCCGGCATCCGCGCCTCGCACCTCAAGGAAGACGAGCGGGTGCAGGACCCCTACTGCCTGCGCTGCCAACCGCAGGTGATGGGCGCGGCCCTGGACGTGCTGCGCCAGGCGGCGACCACCCTGGCCACCGAAGCCAACGGCGTCTCCGACAATCCGCTGATCTTCCCGGAAGCCGACGAGGCCCTGTCGGGCGGCAACTTCCACGCCGAGCCCGTGGCCTTCGCCGCCGACATGATCGCCCTGGCGGTCTGCGAGATCGGCTCGATCGCCGAGCGCCGCATCGCCATGCTGGTCGACCCGGCGCTGTCGGGCCTGCCGGCCTTCCTGACGCCCAAGCCCGGCCTCAACTCAGGCTTCATGATCCCGCAGGTCACGGCCGCGGCCCTGGTCTCGGAGAACAAGCAGAAGGCCTATCCCGCCAGCGTCGACTCCATCCCCACCTCGGCCAACCAGGAAGACCACGTGTCGATGGCCGCCCACGGGGCGCGCCGCCTGCTGTCGATGGTGGAGAACGCGACGGCGGTGATCGGCATTGAACTGCTGGCCGCCGCGCAGGGCTGCGACTTCCACGCGCCGCTGACCTCCAGCGCCGCCCTCGAGGCGGTGCGGAGCACGGTGCGGGGCAAGGTTCCGCACCTGTCGGACGACCGTCACTTCCATCCCGACATGGAAGCGGCCAACATCCTGGTGCGGACCGGCGCGATCATCGACGCGGCGGCCGGCGTTCCCTTGCCCGGAGCGACCACATGAGCAGCGACTGGCTGGAAGTCTGGCGGGGCGACGCGCCCCTGATCGTCAGCATCCCCCACTCGGGATCCTTCATCCCCGAGGACATCGAAAAGCGCCTGGTCTCGCCCTGGCTGGCCCGCAAGGACGCCGACTGGTGGATCGAGCGGCTCTACAACTTCGCCGACGACCTGGGGGCGACGACGGTGCGGACGGCCGTGTCGCGCACCGTGATCGACGTCAATCGCGACCCATCGGGCGCCTCGCTCTATCCGGGGATGGCGACCACCGCGCTCTGCCCCACCGACACCTTCGACGGCGAGCGGCTCTATGCCGAGGGCTTCGAGCCGGACGAGGCCGAGATCGCCGCCCGCCGCGAGCGCTGGTTCATCCCCTACCACGCGGCCCTGCGGGCCGAGATCGACCGACTGCTGGCCCAGCACGGCAAGGTCGTCCTGTACGACGCCCACTCGATCCGCTCGCGGGCGCCGCGTCTGTTTCCGGGCGAGCTGCCGGTGTTCAACATCGGCACGAACTCGGGCCAGAGCTGCGACCAGGCCCTGGCCGCCGCCGTCGAGGCCGCCTGCGAGAGCTCGGGCCTGCCGATGGTGACCAACGGCCGGTTCAAGGGCGGCTGGATCACCCGCCACTACGGCAAGCCCGAGCGCGGCATCCACGCCGTGCAGATGGAGCTGGCCTGCCGCGGCTACATCGACGACCCCTCGCCCCGCATCACCCCGCAGTCCTGGCCCTCGCCCTATCGCCCGCAGAAAGCCGCGCCGATGCGCAGCGTGCTGGGCGACGTGCTGAAGGCCTGCGTCGAGTTCGCTTCTCCCGCTCCTCCCTCGTGAAACGGGGGAGGTGGCGCGCTGCGGATACGCAGCGTGACGGAGGGGGCGAGTTCAAGCTCGGCGCCCAGTCACGCCCCCTCCACCGCTTCGCGGTCCCCCTCCCCCGCCTCGCGGGGGAGGAGTTCGTTCCCCATTCCCCGCCAGAGACCCGTCATCCATGACCCGCCTCGACAACACCCGCGTCATCCGCCCCGCCACCGGAACCGAGCTCACCGCCAAGTCCTGGCTCACCGAAGCCCCGCTCAGGATGCTGATGAACAACCTGCACCCCGACGTCGCCGAGCGGCCCGAGGAGCTGGTGGTCTATGGCGGCATCGGCCGCGCCGCTCGCGACTGGGAGAGCTACGACAAGATCGTCGAGACCCTCCGCCGCCTGGAGGACGACCAGACCCTGCTGGTGCAGTCGGGCAAGCCGGTCGGCGTGTTCCGCACCCATGCCGACGCGCCCCGGGTGCTGATCGCCAACTCCAACCTGGTGCCGCGCTGGGCGACCTGGGAGCACTTCAACGAGCTCGATAGGAAGGGCCTGGCCATGTACGGCCAGATGACCGCCGGCTCGTGGATCTATATCGGCGCCCAGGGCATCGTTCAGGGCACCTACGAGACCTTCGTCGAGATGGGCCGCCAGCACTATGCCGGCGACCTGTCGGGCAAGTGGCTGCTGACGGCGGGCCTGGGCGGCATGGGCGGCGCCCAGCCGCTGGCCTCGGTGTTCGCCGGCGCCTCGTGCCTGGCCATCGAGTGCCAGCCCTCGCGCATCGAGATGCGCCTGCGCACCGGCTATCTCGACAGGTCGACCGACAGCCTGGACGAGGCCCTGGCCTGGATCGAGGAGTCGTGCGCCGCCAAGACCCCGATCTCGGTCGGCCTGCTGGGCAACGCCGCCGAGCTGCTGCCGGAGATGTTCAAGCGCGGCATCCGGCCCGATCTCCTGACCGACCAGACCAGCGCCCACGATCCGATCAACGGCTACCTGCCGGCCGGCTGGACTCTGGACCAGTGGGCCGACGCCAAGGCGCGAGACCCGGTCAGCGTCAACAAGGCCGCCCGCGCCTCGATGGCCGTGCACGTCCAGGCCATGCTCGACTTCCAGGCCGCCGGGGTGCCGACCGTCGACTACGGCAACAACATCCGCCAGATGGCGCTGGAGGAAGGCGTCGCCAACGCCTTCGACTTCCCAGGCTTCGTGCCGGCCTATATCCGCCCGCTGTTCTGCCGGGGGATCGGCCCGTTCCGCTGGGCGGCGCTCTCCGGTGACCCCGAAGACATCGCCAGGACCGACGCCAAGGTCAAGGAACTGATCCCCGACAACCCCCACCTGCACAACTGGCTCGACATGGCCGGCCAGCGGATCAAGTTCCAGGGTCTTCCCGCCCGCATCTGCTGGGTGGGCCTCGGCGACCGCCATCGACTGGGCCTGGCCTTCAACGAGATGGTCGCCAAGGGCGAGTTGAAGGCTCCCGTCGTCATCGGCCGCGACCACCTCGACAGCGGCTCGGTCGCCTCGCCCAACCGCGAGACCGAGGCGATGAAGGACGGTTCGGACGCCGTTTCGGACTGGCCGCTGCTGAACGCCCTGCTCAACACCGCCTCGGGCGCCACCTGGGTGTCGCTGCACCACGGCGGCGGCGTGGGCATGGGCTTCTCGCAGCATTCGGGGATGGTCATCGTCTGCGACGGGACCGACGCGGCCGCCAAGCGGATCGAGCGCGTACTGTGGAACGACCCGGCCACCGGCGTCATGCGCCACGCCGACGCGGGCTACGAGATCGCCAGGGACTGCGCGCGCGAGTACGGGCTGGACCTGCCGGGGATCTTGTAGCGGGACCGAAATCCCCGCCCTTCGACAAGCTCAGGGTGAGGATTTCAAATGCAACGCCAGCAATAGCCCTCATCCTGAGCTTGTCGAAGGACGAGGGCGGCCCACGAAAGTCGCCCATGCGCCTCCTCCCCGCCGCCGACCGGATGCCCGCGCCCTGGAAGAACGGCGGCGGGACGACCTGGGAGATCGCCGCCCAGCCGCCTGGCGCGGGTCTGGACGCCTTCGACTGGCGGCTGAGCATCGCGCAGGTGGCGACGGACGGTCCGTTCTCCGTCTTTCCCGGCGTCGACCGGGTGCTGACGGTGATCGCCGGGGCCGGCCTGCGGCTGACGATCGAGGGGCTTGGCGAAGGCCAGGGCGAGGTCGTGCTGGACGAAGCCTCAAAGCCCCTGCCCTTTCCCGGCGACGCGGCGGCTTCCGCGACGCTGGACGGCGGTCCGATCCGCGACCTCAACCTGATGGTCCGGCGCGGCGCCTGGCGAGGTTGGGTTCGGCGCATCGGCGGCGGGGCGACGATCACCGCCGAAGCGCGGGTCAGCGTGCTGGTGGCGCTCGCACCAGCAAGGGCCGGCGATCAGGTCATGGCCGCCGAGGACGCGCTAATCCTCGATCCCCATGCAACCTTGACCGTAGACGGGCGTTTGCTGCTGATCGGCATCGATCCGGCCTGACTTCGCGTCGCCTTCTCGATCCGGTTGCGGAGCCCGGAATGACAAGCAGCCTCTATGTGACCTTCCGCGCCGGCGCGCTGGAAGCGGCCCTGCCGCAGGCGGCCGTCGCCGAGATCCTGCCCGTGCCGGAACTGGCGGCCGCGCCCGGCGCGCCGCGCGTGCTGGCCGGCTTCGTCAATCTGGGCGGCGAGGCCGTCGCGGCCCTGGCGCTCGATCGCCTGCTGGACGCCGAAGGCGGCGAGCCCGCCCCCGCCCTCTATCGCCACCTGATCCGCCTGCGCCCGCTGGCCGGCGCCCCGTCGGTGACCCTGCTGGTCGACCGCGTCACCGACGCCGCCGCCCACGCGCCCGACACGCAAGCGGTCGAGGAAGCCGACAGCCTGGGCGGCTGCGTCGCCGAGACCGCCCTGATCGACGGTCGGCTGACGCCCGTGCTGTCGCCCGAACACCTGCTCCTGGCCGAGGAGAAGGCGCGGCTGGACGAGTTCGCCCGCCGGGCCCAGGAACGCCTGGCCGCCTGGGAAAGCGAGCCGGCGTGAAACCCCTCAGGGCCGTCCCGCGGCCCCTGATCCCTCGCCCATTGGCCCTGGCCGCCGACGAGCCGTTCCAGCGCCTCAAGCGCGCGGTGATCGCCCGCACCGGCCACCACTACTACGCCGACAAGGACGAGGTGCTGTGGGACCGCGTGCAGCGGCGCCTGCTGGCCACCCGCGACCGCGACGTCGGCGCCTATCTCAAGCGGCTGGCCGGCGACGACGGCGAACAGGAATGGGCCGCGCTCGAGACCGAGATCACCATCGGCGAGACCTTCTTTTTCCGCTACGCTGAGCAGTTCACGGCTTTGCGCTCGACGATCCTGCCCGACATCCTCGAGCGCCGGGCGCAGGACAAGCGGATACGCATCTGGAGCGCCGGCTGCGCCACCGGGGCCGAGCCCTATTCGATCGCCATCCTGCTGTCGCAGATGCTGGGCGAGGCGCTTGCCGACTGGCGGATCTCGATCCTCGGCGGCGACATCAACGCCGCTTTTCTCGAGACCGCGCGCAAGGGCCAGTTCGGCCGCTGGGCGCTGCGGGCCGTCAGCGACGCCGACCGCGACCAGTGGTTCACCGAGACCGCCCGCAACACCTGGACGCTGAAGAGCGCCTATCGCGGCCTGGTGCGGTTCGAGCGCCAGAACCTGCTCGACCTTCTGGGTCCGGCCCCGCCGCTGGAGCTGACAGAGTTCGACCTGATCCTGTGCCGCAACGTACTGATCTACTTCCACCACGATGTGGTCGAGCAACTGGTCGGCGCCCTAGGCGGCCGGTTGGCGCCCGATGGCTGGCTGCTGCTGGGCCATGCCGAGCCGAACCCCGCCTTCGGCAAGCTGCTGGACGTCACCCAACTGCCGGGCACCGTGGCCTATCGCCCGCCGGATCCCGAGCGGCCGGCCCAGCCAGGCCCGAGCTTCGAGGCCTTCTCCGCGCCGGAGCCCGAACCCCAGCACCTGGCCGAAGCGCCCTCGCCGCTCTGGCGGCCCGCGCCGATCCCGACGCCCGTTCCCAACTCCGCTCCCCTTGGCGCCCCGCCAGCCGCCGACCTGGTGGAGACGGTGCGACGGCTGGCCGACGCCGGCGACTACGCCGCCGCTGAAGCCGCCTGCCGGCAGGCCCTGGCGGTCGCGCCCGAGGATCCGGCCCTGCACCTGCACGATGGGTTGGTGCTGCGGGCGCTGGGTCGCCCGGCGCCGGCCGAGGCCGCCTTCAAGCGGGCGCTCTATCTCGATCGCGGCTTCGCCCTGGCGCATTATCACCTGGGCCTGCTGCTGCTCGACCATGGACGCACCAGGGCCGCCGCGCGCTCGCTGAAGACCGCCGCCCAGATCGCGGGAACCGTTCCGGCGGAGACGCGTTTGGCCCACGGCGCAGGTCTGGACGCCGGCCAGCTGCGCAAGAGCGTCCGTCTGCTGCTGCAGTCGCTCGTGGGGGTTTAGTAACGATATGACTAGGGCCGACGCCGACTACGGCGACGGATTGGGGGGACTTTTGGACGATGCGCGCGCCCGGGCGATCCTGGCGGCGCGCACCCGTCGGCTGGCGCAGCGCCGGACCGCGCCCCAACCCGAAACGCCGCTGGAAGACGTGCTGCTGTGCCAGGCCGGCGCGGGCCTCTTCGCCCTGCCGCTGAACGCCGTGGAACGCGTGACCCCGTTCGAGCCGCGCCGCCTGACGCCGGCCGGCGGACGCCCCGGCCTTCTGGGCCTGGCGAGCGTCGAAGGCCGCCTGCGTCGCGTGCTCGATCTTTCCCGCCTGACCGGCGGCGCGCCTGCCGCGCCCGACGCGCCCGGCTTCCTCATCGCCGTGCGCGGGGCGGGGAACCTGGCCCTGCGCGTGGACGCAGCCCCCGGCGCCGCCAAGGCCTCCCGCGAGGCGCCGGGCGCCGACGCCTTCGAGGGCGGCGCGCGGGGCGTCGTGGCCGAAGGGTCCGGCGACCTGGCGGGCCGCACCATCACCCTTCTTCATCTCGACGACCTCGTCGCCGACCACCTTTCCGCCGCCTTGGGGGCAAGAGCCAAGTGACCATCGCCAACCGCATCATCCTCGGCTTCGCGGCCGTCACCGTCCTGCTGCTGGGGGTGGGCCTGTTCGGCCTCGTCCAGATCGGCGTGGTCAAGGACACCACCGAGACCATCGTCACCCGCGACATGGCCGTGGTCCGCCAGATCGCCCAGATCCGCACCACCGCCAACGAGATGCGCGCGGCCAGCGACGCGGTCATCACCAGCTACCTGTCGCGTTCGGCCGGCGGCGCGGGCGGCAACGAAGAAGATCCCGTCACCCGCTGGCGCCAGCGCGGCGTCGATATGGACTCGGCGCTGGAAAAGGCCGCCTCGGCCGCCCGCGACTATCGCCAGACCGCCCTGTCGGCCGAGCGCGCCGACGCCTGGCGCCGCATCGAGGACTACCTGAACCAGACCGCCGCCTCGTCGCGCCAGGGCCGCACCGACACCGAGAACCTGTTCAGCGCCATCCGCCGCAACGACAGCGCCGGCGTGGCCGCCGCCCAGACCGCTCTGGTGCAGCGCCGCGGCGAGTTCGGGCGCGGCATCCAGGGCGCCGAGGACGTGCTGGACGACGCCATCCTGTCGGGCCAGCGCCGCATCAACGACGTCTACAAGGTCAGCCAGGTGTCGATCATCGTCGCCCTGATCGTGGCCTCGATCATCGCCGGGGTGATCACCTGGGCGATCCGCGGCTCGATCGTCGGGCCGCTGGGCGCCTTCATGGGCTTCGTCGGGAAGGTCGGCGAAGGCGACCTGACCGGCCGCGCCGCCGCGACCAGCACCGACGAGATCGGCAAGCTGGGCGGCACGCTCAACACCATGGTCGACGGCCTGGTCGTGCTGGCCCGCCAGAGCCGCGAAGCCACCGAGAACCTCAACGCCGCCACCGCCGAGATCCGCGCCTCGACCCAGGAGCAGGCCGCCAGCGTGGAGGAACAGCTGGCCGCCGTGCAGGAAACGGCCGCCACCGTCGACGAGATCACCCACTCCGGCGCCCAGATCGGCAAGCGCGCCCAGGAGGTGATCGCTTCGGCTCAAGCGACCGCCCACACCAGCAACGAGGGCCTGCGCGCCGTCGACGAGACCGCCAAGGCCATGGACGCGATCCGCGAGCAGGCCGAGGCCGTCGCCGAGAACATCGTCGCCCTGTCGGAGAAGACCCAGGCGATCGGCGACATCATCGCCACCGTCAACGACATCTCCGAACGCTCGCACCTCCTGGCGCTGAACGCCGCCATCGAGGCCGCCTCGGCCGGCGAGAACGGCCGCAGCTTCGCGGTCGTGGCCTCGGAGATGAAGATGCTGGCCGACCAGGCCAAGGAAGCCACCACCCAGGTGCGCTCGATCCTCGGCGACATCCAGCGCGGCATCAACGCCTCGGTGATGCTGACCGAGGAGGCCGTCAAGCGCGTGGCCGCCGGCAAGGAGCGCACCGACACCACCCAGCGCACGATCACCGAGATCACCGGCCGGGTGCAGGAGAGCGTCCAGACCTTCCAGCAGATCGTCGCCTCGACCAACCAGCAGCAGTTGGGCATCGAGCAGGTGATGGGCGCGCTGCAGAACATCCGCCAGGCCAGCCAGCAGACCGCCGCCGGCACCCGCCAGCTGGACGAGGCCGCCGCCAACCTGTCGGACCTGTCGCGCCAGCTCCTGGCCCTGTCCGAGCGCTACCGGACCTGATCGCGCCGTGCCCGACATCCGGCGACAGCTTCTGGCGGCGTTCGATCTCGAGCACCGCGAGCACCTCCAGGCGATCCGCCAGGCCATCGCGGCCGGCGGCGAGGCCGACACGCGCGAGATCTTCCGCCGCGCCCACAGCCTGAAGGGGGCGGCCCGCGCCGTCGACCTGCCCGCCGTCGAGGAGCAGGCCCACGCGCTGGAAAGCCTGTGCGCCGAACTGATGGACGGCCAGCGAGCGCTCGACGCCGACACGGTGACGATGCTGGAACGCCTGCTCGACGCGGTGGAGGACGCGGCCGGCGCGGCCTACGCCCCGCCCCCGCCGAAGCCGGCCGCGACCACCGCTCCCGCTTCGGAGGAGGCGGTGGAGTACGTCCGCATCGACGTCGAGGCGGTCTCTGGCCTGTCGCGCGCCATGCAGACCCTGTCGGGCGACGTGCTCGACCACGGGGCCATCGACGAGGACCTGCGCCGCCTGGCCGCCGACGCCCGCAAGCTGG
This sequence comes from Caulobacter sp. CCNWLW153, assembly GCF_036889365.1. Lineage (NCBI taxonomy): Bacteria > Pseudomonadati > Pseudomonadota > Alphaproteobacteria > Caulobacterales > Caulobacteraceae > Caulobacter > Caulobacter sp. CCNWLW153. The sequence continues at coordinate 77,022 of NZ_JBAKFV010000009.1, read as the reverse complement.
AACGCCGCTGGCGCGACGCGCGCGGCGCGGCCGCCCGCACGCGCGAGGTCGAGCAGGGCCTGAAGGACCTGTCGCGCGCCCTCAACGAACTGTCGGTGCGGCGAGTGCGGGCCGGCTGGGCGCTGGACCAGGGGCTTTCGGACCTGCGCGGCAGGGTCGAGGAGATCAGCCAGGCCCCGGCCGAGACCGTGTTCGGCGGTTTCGCCACCATGGTCCGCGACATCGCCCGCGAGGCCGGCGTGCCGGTCGACGTGCGGGTCACGGGCCTGGACACCCGCGCCGATCGCCGGGTGCTTCAGGCCCTGAAGGACCCGGTGATGCACCTGCTGCGCAACGCCGTCAGCCACGGCCGCGAGGCGCCGAATGCCCGCGCCGCCGCCGGCAAGCCCGAACGCCTGACGGTGGTCATGGCCGTTTCGGCCGCCTCGGGCCGGCTGCGCATCGACATCGCCGACGACGGCCCGGGGCCGGACCTCGCCCGGCTGGAAGCGGCCGCCGTCGACAAGGGCCTGATGCCGCCCCGGCCCGAGGGCGCGCCCGCGCCGACGCCCGAGGAGCTTCTGGCCCACGCCTTCGCGCCGGGGGTCTCGACGGCCCAGGGCGTCGACAAGCTGGCCGGCCGCGGCATGGGGCTGTCCGTCGTCGCCGAGGCCGTGCGCAAGCTGCGCGGCGAACTGCGCCTGACCGCCGGCCGCCCCTGGGGCGCGCGGGTGGCGCTGTCGACGCCGTTGTCGGCGGCCAGGCAATCGCTGCTGTTCGTCGACATCCAGGGCCGCCAGGCCGCCCTGCCCTCGCTGGGCGTGCGCCGACTGTTGCGCCTGGACGCCACCGCGCTGGAAACGGTGGAAGGACACCCGGCGGCACGGATCGCGATCGACGGGGACGACGTTATCGTCCCAATGGTTCCGCTTTCTGCTCTCCTGACCGGCGTCGCCGCCGAAGTTCCCGTGCACGCCGGCGCCGTATCCGCCGTGCTGCTCAGCCATGGTCGCCGACACGTGGCCCTGGCCGTCGACGCCCTGTGCGACGTCCGTTCGGCCCTGGTCGAGGACCTGGACGCCGACGACCTGGACGCCGACCTGATCGCCGGCGCCGTGCAGTTGGACGACCAGGCTCCGGCCCTGGCCCTGGATCCCGACGCCCTGGTGCGCCGCTGGCTGCGCGACCAGCGCCATCTGGCCGCCGGCGGCCTGGGCTTCGCCGAGGCGGACGAAGACGCCGACGAGACGACCCGCACCATCCTGGTCGTCGACGACTCCATCACCACCCGGACGCTGGAGAAGAGCATCCTGGAGGCCCAGGGCTATCGCGTGCTGCTGGCCGTCGACGGTCTGGACGCCCTGAACCTGCTGCGTTCGGGCCAGGCGATGATCGACCTCGTCGTGGCCGACATCGAGATGCCGCGCATGGACGGCTTCTCGCTTCTGCAGGCGGTGAAGGCCGATGCGGCCCTGGCCGCCACGCCGGTGATCCTGATGACCTCGCGCGCCGACGTCGCCGACGTGCGCCGAGGCCTGGACCTGGGCGCCGAGGCCTACATCACAAAGCAGAAGTTCGACCAGCGCGAGCTGCTGGCCGCCATCGGGCAACTGCTGTGAAGGCCTCGGGCAAGCCCGTTCGGGTGATGATCGTCGAGGACTCCATGGTCGTGCGGGTCCTTCTGACCCATATCGTCGAGCGCGATCCGCGCCTGACCGTGGCCGCCGCCGTCGCCTCTGCCGAGGAAGCCCTGGCCTGCATCGCCAGCGTCAGGCCCGACGTGATCTCGATGGACATCCGCCTGCCCGGCATGGACGGGCTGGAGGCCACGGCGCGGATCATGTCGGACCATCCGACCCCGATCGTCGTCATCGCCGACGCGGTCGAGGACGCATCGCTGAAGATCTCGATGAACGCGCTGCGGGCCGGCGCCCTGACGGTGGTGGAAAAGCCGGTGGGCCTGGCCACCGACGGCTACGAGCGGCTGGCCGACACGATCTGCACCCAGCTCTTCATCATGAGCAGCGTGCCGGTGATCCGCCGGCGGGCCATCGGCGGCGGGGCCCGGGCCCCGCGCGAGGCCGCGCCCGTCGCCACCGCCGCCGACTTCCAGGACCTGGGCTATCTGGCCCTGGCCGCCTCGACGGGCGGGCCGCCGGCTCTGGCCCGGGTGCTCGACGCCCTGCCCGCCGACCTGCCCGCGCCGGTCCTGATCGTCCAGCACATGGGCGCGGCCTTCATGGAGGGTTTCGCAAGCTGGCTGGACGGCCTGTCGCCGATCCGCGTCGCCGTCGCCAGGGACGGCGAGCTGGCCTTGCCCGGCCGCGCCTATGTCGCCCCCGGCGACCGCCACCTGACCCTGACGCCCGGCGGCGTGCTGCGACTGTCGGGCGCCGCGGCCGTCAGCGGCCAGCGGCCTTCGGCGACGGTGCTGTTTCAGTCGCTGGCCCGGTCGGTGGGCTCGCGCACGGTGGCGGCCCTGCTGACCGGCATGGGCGAAGACGGCGCCAAGGGTCTTTCCGAGCTGCGCGCGGCCGGCGGCTTCACCATCGCCGAGCACGAGAGCAGCGCCGTCGTCTACGGCATGCCCGCCGCCGCCGTGAAGCTGGGCGCGGCCCGCGCGGTGCTGAGCCTCGACCTGATCGGTCCGCGCATCGCGCAGCTGGCCAAGCGCCGGGAGGACGCATGAGCGCCTCCGTCCTGGTCGTCGAGGATTCCGAAACCCAGGCCCTGCGCCTGCGCGGCCTGCTGGAGGCCGAGGGCTTTTCGGTGTCGTGCGCGGCCAGCGGCGAGGCGGCGCTGGAGCACCTGAACGCCCACCTGCCCGACCTGATCGTCGCCGACTTCCACCTGCCCGGCATGGACGGCCGCGAGCTGTCGCGCCAGATCCGCCTCAACGGCCGCACACGCGCCCTGCCGGTGCTGATGCTGACCGGCGCGCGCGAGAGCGATCTGGAGCGCCAGGGCCTGGAGAGCGGCGCCGACGCCTATGTCGCCAAATCGGCCGACCCCAAGGTGGTGATCGTGCGGCTGAAGGCGCTGCTGCGCCGGGCCCGCGCCGAGACCGCCACGCCCAAGGCCTCCGAGCCGTTCCGCCGCGCCCGGGTTCTGGTCGCCCATCCCAGCGCCACGCTGCGCCTGCGCCTTGGCCACCTGCTGGAGCAGGACGGCTACGAGGTGGCGACGCTGGAACAGCTGGACCCCGACGCGATCCTGCTCGACGGCGAGCTCGACGGGGTGGTGGTGGGCGTGCGCGGCGGCGACCGCGACGACCTGGCCCTGCTGGCCGCGCTGGACGCCCGCCGCACGCGCCTGCCCGCGCCGTTCCAGCTGCTGGCCTTCGGCGGCGAGGAGGCCGACCGCGACCTGCTGACGGACGCCCTGGAGGCCGGGGCCGACGACGTCGTGCCCGCCTCGGCCAATGACGAGGTGGTCCGCGCCCGGGTCAGGGCCCAACTGCGCCGCAAGCTGATGGCCGACGAGGCCCGTCGCAGCGCCGGCGAGGCCCGCGCCCAGGAACTGGCGCTCGCCCGGGCCGAGGCCCGCGCGGCCGTCGCCGACGACCTGGCCAGCGCCAACCGCCAGCTGAAGGACGCGCAGGGCCAACTGGTCCAGGCCGCCAAGATGGCTTCGCTGGGCGAGCTGGTCGCCGGCATCGCCCACGAGATCAACAACCCCCTGGCCTTCCTGCTGGGCCACCAGGACACCGTCGAGCGCCTGGTCGCCGCGGCGGCCGAGGAAAGCCCCTCCCCCGGCCTCGACAAGGCCAGGGCCCGCCTGGCCTCGATGCGGGTGGGCATGAAGCGGATCCAGGACCTGGTCCTGAACCTGCGCAAATTCTCGCGCCTGGACGAGGGCGATCGCCACGTGCTGGACGCCGCCGACTCCATCGAGACCGTGCTGGCCCTGCTGACCCACAAGCTGGGCGACGGCATCGAGGTGCGCCGCGACTACGCCGCCCGCAACACCCTGGAAGGCTCGCCCGCCCTGCTTAACCAAGTGGTGATGAACATCGTCGGCAACGCCGCCGACGCGCTGGGCGGCGCCGGCGGGGGTCAGGGCGTGATCGCCATCACGACACGCGACGAAGGCGGCGATTTCGTCATCGTCATCGAGGACTCCGGCCCCGGCGTGCCGGCCGAGCTTCGCGACCGCATCTTCGAGCCGTTCTTCACGACCAAGCCGGTCGGCGCCGGCACCGGCCTCGGCTTGGCCATCGCCTACAACGTGGTGCGCGCCCACGGCGGCGCGATCGTCGTCGACCAGGGCCACCTGGGCGGCGCGCGCTTCACCATCACCATCCCGCCACCTGTCACCGACGGAGAAGGCCGATGATCGCTTCCGGGAGCGAACGCCCGACGATCCTCGTCGTCGACGACGAGCCCGACATCCTGGTCGCCCTGGGAGACCTGCTGGAGGACCGCTACCGCGTCCTGACCAGCAACGCCCCGGGCAAGGCCCTGGACATCCTGGCCCAAGAGCCGTCGGTATTCCTGATCCTGTCGGACCAGCGGATGCCGGGCCTTACCGGCGACCAGTTCCTGGCCGCCGCCCGCTCGATCAGCGACGCCGACTCCATCCTGCTGACCGGCTATGCCGACCTGTCGGCCGTGGTCTCGGCCCTGAACCTGGGCGGCGTCAGCGGCTACGTCGCCAAGCCGTGGGAGCCCGAAGCCCTGCGCGCGGCCGTCGCCGCGGGGGTCGAGCGCACGCGCCTGCGCCGCGCCCTGCGCACCGAGCAGGCCCTGCTGCGCGGCCTGATGGACAGCATCCCGGCCGTCATCGCCTTCAAGGACGCGCAAGGCCGGGTCGTGCGCACCAACGCCGCCGGCGAGCATCCCTTCGCCGACGCCCTGCAGGCGGACGAGGCCCTGGCCATGGGCCAGCCTGTGCAGGTGGTCGAGGAAGAGGCCACCCTGACCGGCCCCGTCTGGACCGAGCGCCAGTACGTGCCGCTGCGCGACGAGGCCGGGCACCTGCTGGTCATCGAGCGCGACGTCACCGACCAGAAGATGGCCGAGATCCGCCTGCGCCAGGCCGACAAGCTGCAGGCCCTGGGCACCCTGGCCGGCGGCGTGGCGCACGACTTCAACAACCTGCTGACCGCGATCCTGGGCAGCCTGGAGCTGGCCGGCCGCCGCCTGCCCGACGCCGACAAGGTGCGGCGCTATCTCGACAACGCCAGCCTGGCGGCGCGCAAGGGCGCGGCCCTGACGCATCGCCTGCTGGGCTTCAGCCGCCAGCAGGAGAGCCAGCCCAAGGTGGTCGACGTGGCCGACACCCTGATGGGCATGGACGCCATCCTTGTGCGCACCCTGGGCGGCGCGGTGCGCATCGCCTGGGACCTGCCGAGCGACCTGTGGCCGGCGCATGTCGAGCCCGACCAGTTGGAACTGGCGGTGCTGAACCTGTCGGTCAACGCCCGCGACGCCATGCCGGGCGGCGGGGTGATCTCGATCAGCGCCCGCAACTTCGCCATGTCGGGTCCGACCGCGCGCCACGACCTGCCCGACGGCGACTATGTTCTGGTCACGGTGCGCGACACCGGCGAAGGCATCAGCCCCGAACTGATGGCCCGGATCTTCGAGCCGTTCTTCACCACCAAGCCGGTCGGCAAGGGCACGGGCCTGGGGCTGTCGATGGTCTATGGTTTCGCCCAGCGCTCGGGGGGAGCGATCGACATCGAAAGCCAGCCCGGCGAGGGCACGGCGGTGAACCTCTACCTGCCGCGCGGCTCGGGCGACTGCGGACCGGGCGAAGACTGCGCGCCGGCCGATACCGCCCTGGACAGGCAGCCATCCCGCACCGTGCTGGTGGTCGACGACGATCCCACCGTGCGGGCCGTGACCGTGGCCATGGTCCGCGACCTTGGCCACCGGGTGATCGAGGCCGAGGACGGCGAACAGGCCCTGCGCAAGGTGCGCGAGGCTGGCCCCGACCTGATGATCGCCGACTTCGCCATGCCCGGCATGACCGGCCTGGAACTGGCCCGCGCGGCCGAGGAGCTGTCGCCGGGAATCCGGGTGATCCTGGTCACCGGCCATGCCGACGTGACGCCGGATCGCACGGACCTGTCGATGGTGCGCAAGCCCTTCGAGAACAGGGAACTGGCCGACCGCATCCGCTCAGTTCTCGCCGGTGCGTAAGTCGACATTCGAACAATGTTCGATTGAATCTCGAGCTTCCAGCTTGAGCACAGACAAGCACACGCGCGTCGTACTGACGCAGCAATCGTGCCTTTTCATCGCCTTATCTGAATGGTTAACGACGCCCGTGGCGGCCTCAACGCCCCACGAAGCGAAACGATCCATAGGATGGCGAAATGCATTTTCCGGCGCTGAAGAAGCTTCCTCCCCAGGCGCGGATCGCCCTGGGTCTGACGGTGCTCTTCGCGCCGATGGCGGGTCTGGCGATGGAGAACCCGCACGCGAACCGGTCGGCGCGGCCGGCGGTGCAGACGCTGCTGAACAGGCTGGACGAGGCGCCGCCCCAGCCCGTCCGCATGGAGACGGTCTGGAAGGGCGCCGACGTCGACGGCGACGGCGCGCCCGACTTCGCCAATCCCACGGGCGCGGCCCCGCGCGAGCATGACGACTTCGGCAACGGCGCCTTCGGCGCCCGCCGCGACGGCGGCTCGCGCAGGCACGAGGGCGTCGACTACGTCGCCGTCGCCGGCCAGGCCGCCAAGGCCCCGATGTCGGGCTACGTCACCAAGATCGGCTATGCCTACGCCGACGCGCCGGACCTGCGCTTCGTCGAGATCACCAACCCGGCCCTGGGCTACGTCGCCCGCGCGTTCTACGTCGATCCCGACGTCGAGGTCGGCCAGACCATCCGCCTGGGCCAGGTCATCGGCACGGTGGCCAGCCTGCAGAAGCACTACCCCGGCATCACCGACCACGTGCACCTGGAAGTCATCAAGCCCGGCGGCCGGCGCATCAACGCCGCGGCCTTGATCCAGCCGAAGCTGGTGGTTGCGGCGTGACAAACCTCCCCCTGTGGGGGAGGCGGCCGAAGGCCGGTGGGGGGCGTTCTCAGCTTTCGAGGCGATGGCCATCCTAGCGGCCACTCCCCCCACCGATCGCTTCGCGATCACCTCCCCCACAGGGGGAGGTTCCTTTGATCCGCGCCCTACTTCTCGTCCGCGTAGATCGCCGTGCCCTTGCCCTTGGCGCTGGCCCAGCCGCGATACATGCCCGAGCTGTTCATCGGGAAGGCCACCTCGCCCTTGGCGTTCATGGTGATCATGCCGCCGTCGCCGCCGATGTCGCCGATGGCCTTGATCGTGGCGTCGCCGGCGGTCTTCAGGTCCTCGCCCTTCCAGGCGATGCGCGCGCAGACCTGGTGGGCGGCGCTGGTGCGGATGAAGTACTCGCCCGAGCCGGTGGCCGAGACCGCGCAGACGCCGTCCTGGGCGTAGGTCCCGGCGCCGATGATCGGGCTGTCGCCGATGCGGCCCCACTTCTTGCCGACCATGCCGCCCGTCGAGGTGGCGGCCGCCAGGTGGCCCTTGGCGTCGATCGCCACGGCGCCGACCGTGCCGTAGAGGTGGGTCGGATCCAGCGCGGCCTTCTGCTTGGCCCGCCAGGCCTCCAGCTGCTTCCAGCGCTCCTCGGTGCGGAAATAGCTGGGATCGACCTGCTCCAGCCCCTGCTCGACCGAGAACTTGTCGGCGCCCTCGCGGGCCAGCATCACGTGGGGCGACTTCTCCATCACCGTCCGGGCCAGGCTGATCGGGTGCTTCGTACGGGTCACGCCCGCCACCGCGCCGGCCTTCAGGGTCGCGCCATCCATGATCGAGGCGTCCAGCTCGTTCTTGCCGTCGGCGGTGAAGACCCCGCCGCGGCCGGCGTTGAACAGCGGATTGTCCTCCAGCACCTTCACCGCCGCCTCGACGGCGTCGAGGCTGGACCCGCCCTTCTCGAGCACCGCCGAGCCGGCCTTCAGCGCCGCGTCGAGGCCGGCGCGATAGGCCGCGTCCTTCTCCGGCGTCAGGCTGCCGCGGTTGATCACGCCCGCCCCGCCGTGGATGGCCAGCGACCAGTCGCCGGCGAAGGCGGCCGGCGCGGCGGTCAGCGAGGCCGCGAGCGCGGCGGCGGCGATGAACTTGGACATGGAGCGGCCCTCTTCGGATTCGTCGCCGCCAAGGTGGACCGCCCTTCCCCGCAAAGCAAAGCCCCGGCGCTTGCGGCGCCGGGGCTCATCAACTGTGCGTGGTCCTCGTCCTTCGACAGGCTCAGGATGAGGACCAAGGCAAAGATCGTGCATTCAAGTTCCTCACCCTGAGCCTGTCGAAGGGCGAGGAACTTGCACCCCTACTTGCGGGTCAGCACCACCGGCTGGCCGTCGTACTCCACGGTCAGGTCGGCGGCCGCGTCGAAGTCGGTCGGCCTGGCGCCCTTGCCGATGAAGCGGACCTGGAAGGTGCGCTTGCCGACCATGCCCTTGAAGCCGCCCGAGCGGGCGCCGATGGTCACGCGGCCGGTCGCGTCGTCATAGGAAATCGGCGTGCGGGCCCAGGCGCCGCGGGCGTAGCCGTTGGACAGGCCGTCGTCTTCGTAGAGCTCGTACTTGCCGTCCTTGCCGGTGAAGATCAGCAGGGTGATCGGCGCGTCGGGCTTTTCGCCGACATACTGCTGGACGACCGTGGTCGGCACGATGGCGCCGGCCTTCACGAACAGCGGCATGCGCGAGAGCGGCGCGTCGGCCTTGACCGTCTGGCCGCCCTTGAAGGCCTTGCCGGTCTCGAAGTCGTACCAAGTCCCGGCCGGCAGGTAGACGCCGCGCGAGCGGGCCTTGAAGGCGGTGACCGGCGCGACCAGGAAGTCCTGGCCAAACAGGTACTGGTCATCGACGTTCCGGGCCTTGGCGTCGTTCGGATAGTCCATCACCAGGCCGCGCATCATGCTGCCGTCGCGGTGATAGGTGTCGGCCGCCAGGGTGTAGACATAGGGCATCAGCCGGTAGCGAAGCTCGTCGTACCAGGCCAGCGACTTGTAGACCTCGGTCCCTTCGTCGGCGAGTTCGTAGATCTCGCGCAGCGGCAGCTCGCCGTGGCTGCGGAACAGCGGGCTGAAGGCGCCGAACTGGAACCAGCGCAGGTTCAGCTCCTGCCACTCGGCCCAGTGGGCGGGATCCTTGGTCTCGTAGCGCTTCTCGACCGAGAAGCCGCCGATGTCGGTGGTCCAGTTGGGAATGCCCGACATCGACAGGTTCACGCCGGCCGAGATCTGGTCGCGGAAGTCGTCCCAGCGGGCCACGACGTCGCCGCTCCACACCGCCGAGGCGTTGCGCTGCAAGCCGCCGAAGCCCGAGCGGGTCAGGATGAACGGGCGGACGTCCGGGCTGTCCTTGATCTCGCCTTCGTAGACGCCGCGGGTGTGCTCCAGGGCGTAGCTGTTGAAGTATTCCGCGCCCGGGCCCAGCGCCGTCGGGCTCATGCGCAGAGTGCGCTCTGGCACGTCGACGTTGGAGTGCAGGTCGGGCTCGGAGGCGTCCATCCACCAGGCGTCGACGCCATAGACCTTCAGGTCGCGCTTGACCTGCTTCCAGTAGATGTTGCGGGCTTCCTGCGAATAGGGATCGTAGAACGAGTTCAGGTAGCCGGGGCCGACCCAGTCAAGCGCGCCCTGCTCGATGTTGCGCTTGTACATGTGGCCCTTGGCGTCCAGCTCCTTGAAGTTGTCCGTGGTCAGATAGAATTTCGGCCAGATCGAGATCATGAAGTGGGCGTTCATCCCGTGGATGTCGTCGACCATCTTCTGCGGGCTCGGGAAGCGCGTTTCGTCGAACTTGTGCGTGCCCCACTCGGGGTCCTTCCAGTAGCGCCAGTCCATGACGATGTTGTCGAGCGGCAGGCCGCGTTTGCGGTATTCCTTCACCACGCCGACGATCTGGTCCTGGGTCTCGTAGCGCTGGCGCGACTGCCAGAAGCCATAGGCCCAGCGCGGCATCATCACCGCCGAACCCGTCAGGTCCCGATAGCCCGAGACCACCTGATCCAGGTCGCCGCCGCCGATGTAGTAGTAGTCGATGGCCTTGCCGACTTCCGAGGTCAGTTGCAGCGAATGGCGGTCGAGCGCCGGCATCGGGTCGTTGTGCAGGAGGCCGATATAGCCGTCGTCGGGCGTCCACTCGACGCGCACCTTGTGCTTCTTGCCCGGCGTCAGCTTGGCGTCGAAGTTGTGGTACCAGGGGTTCCAGTTCTGCCGCCAGCGGTCGATGACCAGCTGGCCGTCCAGCCACACCTTGGCGTAGCCGCTGGAATAGAGCTTGAAGTTGTGCTCGCCGGCCTTGTCGGTCTGGACGAAGCCGTCCCAGGTCACGGTCTGGCCGGGCAGGTTCTTCTTGGCGGCGTCCTGAAGTTCGGCCGGCCAGTTGGGCAGGTCCTTGAGGAAGCGGTAGTCGATGTCCTTCTCGACCCGCGTCACCTTCAGCTGGCCGTTCTGGTAGTATTTGGCCGTGAAGCCGCCGGCCTTGCCGTCGGCGTCGAAGATCTTCAGGTCGCGCGAGGCGACGTCATAGGGGATCGGGTTGCCGAAGCGGGTGATCGAGTTGTTGTCCCACAGCAGGCCGTAGCCCTTGGACGACAGCAGCATCGGCACGGCGATGGCGCGGTTGTACTGGAGCAGCTCCACGTCACGGCCATTGTAGTTCATCTGGCCGTTCTGGTGCTGGCCAAGGCCATAGAAGGCCTCGTCCGTGCCCGGATTGAACTGCTGGCGGACGCTGTAGAAGTCCTGCCCCTCGACCTTGACCGGCGTGAAGGCGCCGCGATCGCGCTCGGCCAGCACCTTGCGGCCGGCGGCGTCGAGGAAGTCGACCGTGCCGTCCTTCAGCGAGACCTGGGCCGTGGCCTTGGCCGTCTTCAGCGTCAGCACCCCGCCCTTCTCGTCGACCGTGAAGCCGCTGGCCACCGGCTTGGCCGTGACCATCAGGCTGGGCGGATTGTCGAAGGTCTGCGTCGGCGAGGCGGTGACGTGGATGATCCGCTCGCCCATCACCTGCAGCCGGACCTTCTTGGCCGGCCCCGAGGCGGGGGTCACGACCACGCCGTCGGCGGTCTTCTCGAAGCCGCCGTCGAGGGCGAAGGCGCTGGTCGAGGCCAGCAGGGAGAGGGCCAGGCCCGCATAGAGGCTGCGCATGTCTTCGTTCTTCCCTGTTCTCGTTCTTTTGTTGGGGCGAAACCCTCGTCCTTCGACAGGCTCAGGATGAGGGTTTGGGTAGGCTCGGGGCCGGCAATGATCCTCATCCTGAGCTCGTCGAAGGACGAGGATCACGCACCGGCCTAGTAGGTCGCCAGCTTCACCTTCAGGATCTGGGGCAAGGTGGTCAGGTTCAGGCCGTAGTCGACCTGGTCGCCGTTCCAGACGCGGTCGAACACCCACTGGCCCGCCTCATTGAAGTGACCTTCCTCGACCCGCGAGACCATGAACCGCTCGTTCTTGGCCGAGCCGAAGGTCAGGCGGGCGCGATAGCCGGTGATCAGGAACTCGTCGGGCGACAGCTGGGCGATCAGGGCGCCGGCGTCGGGGATCTCGCGGTCGGGCTGCTTCTCGGCCTTGGCCATCCACGGGGCCTCGATCGAGCCGAACTGCCATTCGCCGTAGGTGACGCGCACGTTCCAGCGGCCGCCCAGGTCGATGGTCTCGGGCTTGCCGCCCTCCTGCTCGCCCACGCCCCAGACCTTGCCCTCGTAGGACAGGCGGGCCCACTCGCGAGCCATCGGCGACAGCAGGCGGTAGTGGACGGCGAAGTTCTCCAGCGTCTTGGCGTCGACCGTCTTGGCGCCCAGCGGGTAGTTGGAATAGCCGGTGAAATCGAGGCCGAACGGCGCGAAGCCGATGCCCTGGTGGCCCAGAACGTCGTAGATGTAGCGGGCATAGGCCTTGTCGCTGCCGATCTCGGGCACGAACAGGGCGTTGTCGGGCCGGCCGTACTGCTCCAGCGTCTTCCGGACCTTCTCGCTCTCGCGCATGTAGATGTCGGGGGCCAGGGCGTCGATCGACGGCGCGGCCGCCTTCCAGACGTCGAGCACGTTCCAGGTCGGGCCGCCCGACGAATAGGTGAACGGGTCCTGGTCGTGGAAGGGGTCGCGCAGGGCGGCGTTGACGTACATCGGCAGCGGCAGCACCTGCTTGCCGGCGGCGGCGATCTCGTCGACATAGCAGCCGATCGACCAGGCGTAGAAGAACTCGTCGGCGTCCTTGCCGAACACCTCCTTCCAGGTCCCCGGCTTCTTGTTCATCGCCTTGACCAGGTCCTTGGGGACCGGGCCGTCGAAGATCTTCTGGGCGGTCGGCGAGAAGTCGCGGATGGCGCTGTAGGCCCCGACCTCGTTCTCGGGCTGGACCATGATCACGGTGTGGTCGGGATCGTTGGCCTTGATGAAGCGCATCAGCTCGACGAAGGCCTTCTTGTCGGCCTCCAGCGTCGCGCGGAAGTGCGGCGACAGCGAGTTCTTGACCTCGCCCTTGCCGTTGACCAGGCGGGGGAAGCGCTTGTTGTCGAGCTTGACCCATTCGGGCGCGTACTGCGGGCCGTTGTTCTTCCAGGTGGCGAACCACAGGATGACCAGCTTGGTGTCGTTCTCCCGCGCCTGCTTGAGCAGCAGGTCGAGATAGGAGAAGTCGAACTTGCCCTCGACCGGCTCGATCTGCTCCCAGGCGATCGGGATTTCCAGGGTGTTGGCGTGCAGCGCCTTCACCGCCGGCCACACCTTGGGCATCTGCGAGGGATAGTTGGCGGCGTTGTTGGCCTGGACGCCCAGCATCAGGAACGGCTTGCCGTCGACCAGAAGCGCATGCTTGCCGTCCTTGGTCACCAGCTTGGGCAGTTGGCCTTGCGCGAAGGACGGCGCGGCGACGGCCAGGCTGAGGATCGCGCCCAGGGCGGCGAAGCCCTGCCGGCCCCACTTGGGCTTCCAATGAGACGTCACGCGGGAACCTCCATGCTGGCGAACCGGTCGGAACCTATGCCTGCATCGATCGTCCGCGACGGAAAGTAAGCGCTGTCATCCGGCATCGACATGCCTCTCGCCTCCTCCCGATACGGCGGTCGCGCGAGAGACTTCAGCCCCGCCAACTCGTTACCGCTACCATTCTTATAAATAGGACAATTAGCCGAGGCGGCCGCGATTGCAACCGGTTTTCACGGCGCGGCTTCGGGCGCGATAGCCCGGCAAATCTTTGTAACAATTGCACAAAAGGCAAAAAAATCCGCGCATCGCCCGCAGGAGGCGATGCGCGGTTGAAAAGACTCGCGCGAGACCGGGGAGGTGGTTCGCGCGGCGCGCTGGCGAACTTCGCGAGAAGATCACACGGCCGGACAGTCGCTCTCGCGACCCCGGCGCCACGATCAGATATGTATAATCATACAAATGAATGCGCAAGGGATTTGATAGCGTTGTCAGCCCATTTTTTGCGTGACCATCGTTCAGAGCGGTAACGCCGACCGCCAAGACGGCTGGCGCGGGCATGGCGTCGGCGGCCGGCCGCCCCCTCCCCGCCCGGTTCAGCTCAACGGCGCCGCCGCGCAGTGGCGGGCGATGAAGGCGTCCTGCGTGGGCATCGACTGGGCCGTATGCCGGATCAGCGCCCGGCGATGCTCCATCAGCTTGCGCAGTTCCGCCTCGGGGATGCGGTCGGCCAGCGGATCGTAGGCTTCGGGCACGACGCCCAGGCCGTTGTAGATGGCGATCCAGCTGGGCCGGCCAAAGCCGTCGCCCTCGTGGATCGCCACGTGGCCCCGCGCCTTGTAGAGCGCGATCTTGGCCTGCAGGCTGTCGGGCAGTTCGACCTCGCGCACCTGCCGCCACATCGGCTCGTCGCGCTGGTTGATGCAGTAGTGCAGGATGATGAAGTCGCGGATGCGCTCGTACTCCTGGGCCGAGACGCGGTTGAACTCGTCGGCCAGCAGCGGGTCGCAGCGACGGTCGGGGAAGAACTCCAGCAGGCGCGCGACGCCGTTCTGGATCAGGCTGATCGAGGTCGACTCCAGCGGCTCCAGGAAGCCGCCCGACAGGCCGACGGCCACGACGTTGCGGTCCCAGAACTTCCTGCGGCGACCAGCCAGGAAACGCAGCGGCCGCGGATCGTCCAGCGCCTCGCCGTCCAGGTTCCCCATCAGGGTGCGGGCCGCGCGCTCGTCGTCGACGAAGGCGCTGGAATAGACGTAGCCGTTTCCGATGCGGTGCTGCAGCGGGATCCGCCACTGCCAGCCGGCCTCGCGGGCGGTCGAGCGGGTGTAGGGCGTCAGGCCGTCACCGCCCAGCTTGCACGGCACGGCCAGGGCGCGGTCGCAGGGCAGCCAGCGCGACCAGTCCTCGAACCCGGCCTTCAGCGCCCCTTCGATCAGCAGCGCGCGGAAGCCAGAGCAGTCGACGAAGAGGTCGCCCTCGACGCGGCGGCCGTCCTCCAGCACCACCGCCTCGACGAAGCCGTCCTCGCCGCGCAGGGCGACGTCGACGATCCTGCCCTCGGTGCGCGTGACGCCCCGCGCCTCGGCGTAGCGGCGCAGGAAGGAGGCGTAGAGCCCGGCGTCGAAATGGTAGGCATAGGCGTAGTCGTGCAGCGGCGAGCGCGGATCAGGGCTGGGCGGGATGAAGCGGTTCAGGGCCGCCGCCGCCGTCGGCAGCGACCAGTCCTCCAGGCCGCTGGGATCGCCCAGGGCCTTCAGCCGGCGCCACAGCTGGTGGGCCTGGACGGCCTCGTGGTCGGCGCCGAAATCGCCGAAGCCGTGGAAGTAGCGATGGCCCACGCGGCCCCAGTCGCGAAAATCGATGCCCAGCTTGAAGCTGGCCTGGGTGGCGCGGATGAACTCGACCTCGTCCAGGCCCAGGGTCTGGTTGAAGTTGCGGATGGTCGGGATGGTGGCCTCGCCCACGCCGACCGTGCCGATGGCCTCGGACTCGACGACCTCGACCGACACCGCGTCGCCGACCAGCAGCCGGCTGAACGCCGCCGCCGCCATCCAGCCGGCGGTGCCGCCGCCCACGACCACGACCTTGCGAATGCGCTGGTCCACCACGTCTCTCCCCTGGGGCCCGTTCGAAGGCCGCCCCGAAAACACGAAAGCCCTCCGACGGCCCCGACCAGCATGTGGTCCGGATCGTCGGAGGGCCCTCGTTCCTAAGTCAGATCAGCTTAGAAGCTGGCGCGCAACGCCACGGCGACGCGACGGTCGGTCTCCACCCAGTTGTAGGGGGCGACGCGATCGGGGTTGCCGACCTCGAGCACGGTGCGTTCCTTGAGGATGTTGGTCGCCTGCACGCCGATCTTGTACTGCTTGTTGATGCTGTAGAAGATCGAGCCGTCCAGCTGGCCGTAGTCACGCGACCAGACCGGGGCGTTGACGTTGGCCGCCGAGCTGGTCAGCAGGTAGCGCTGGCGCCAGTTGTAGGCCAGGCGGGCCGAGATGCCGTACTTCTCGTACATCACAGCCACGTTGTAGCTGCGCGACGACATGCCCTCGAGCGGCAGGGCGGCGTTGTTGGCGGCCCCCGTCTGGTTGCCGTCGTCGACGTCGGCGGCGGTGTTGCGGCCGCCTTCGTTGTCGATGAACGTGTAGTTGGCCTGCACGCCCAGGCCCGACAGCGCGCCCGGCAGGAAGTCGTAGAACTGCTGGTAGCCGATCTCGAAGCCTTGAACCGAGCCCTTGTCACCGTTGTAGTAACGCATGACTTCGAAGTCGAAGGTCTGGCCGTTCGAGGTGTAACGCTCGGTGGCCGTGTCGGTGAAGATGTAGTCCTTGATGTTCTTGCGGAAGACCGCGAACGTCAGGCTGCCCGTGGGGGCGAAGTACCATTCGGCGCTGAGGTCGTACTGGTCCGACTTGATCGGGCGCAGGTTCGGGTTGCCGCCGGTGCCGGTGGCGCCGTTGTAGACCGTGGTCGTGCCCGAGGTGGTGAAGTCGAAGCCCAGCGCCGTGTAGGGCTGCAGCTGCGACAGGGTCGGGCGGACGATCGCCTTCGACGCGGCGAAGCGGACCTGCAGCTGCGGCGTGACGTGCAGGCGCAGGTTCAGGCTCGGCAGAACGTCGGTGTAGTCGGACTTGGTGCTGCCGCTGACGATCGTGCCGCCGGCGGCGAAGGCCTTGGCCGCCGCGCAGGTGGCGTTGGTGATCTCATCGCAGGTCGGCGACGAGGGCACGATGCTGCCGCCGTCAGCCGAGGCCTCGGTCTTGACCACGCGGACGCCGATGTTGCCGTCCAGCGGCATGTTGCCAAGCAGGTTGTCAGAGCCGAAGCGCAGCAGGCCGTAGCCGGCGTAGGTCTTCTCGTTCTGGGTGTTGTCGTTGGCGTCCAGGAACGAGGTCACCGGCGACCAGCCCCAGCCGGCGGTCTCGGTGTGCTTCAGCAGGTCGTAGGCGTTCTGCGAACCGTTGGTCACGACGCCGGCCACCGGGAACCAGGCCACGCCGGGGACGCGCACGTCGCCGCCGAAGAAGTTCTTGAAGGTGTAGAGCTCGGTCAGGTTCGCCGTCTTGCTTTCGTTCAGGTAGACTGGCGTGCCGCCGCCCCAGTATTGGGCGCTCAGCAGGCTCCAGTTCCAGCCGGACTCGCGGGTCTCGAAGTCCTTGTCGGTGGCGCGGACGCCGAAGCGGAAGCTCTTCAGCCAGCCGTCTTCCGGGAAATCGTAGGTCACGTCGAGGCGGGCGGCCTTCTCGGAGGCCTCGCCCTCGTCGATGTGGTCCATCGCCGCGCCCCAGTAGTACTGGTCCTTGACGTAGGTGTTGTTGCCGCCGAGCGTGGTGACCGTCGGCACGCTGGTGCCCAGGTTCCAGTTGACGTCCGGCAGGTCGCCGTCGACGCCGGCCACGTCCTGCAGCTGGGTGAAGACGGTCAGGCTCGAGGTCTTCGAGGTCGACTTCACGTATTGCAGGTCGCCCGAGATCGTCCAGGCGTCGTTGACGAACCACTTGCCGTTCAGGGCGATGTCGCCCGTCTTCTTGTGGCCTTCGCCGGCGCGGGTGTCGGCGGTGTATTGGGCGTCATAGACGGTGCCGCCGGTGAACACGCCGGCCGAGTTGTAGGTGTAGCCGTTGGCGTTGGTCTGGTTCATCGTGTTTTCCACGAGAACCGCGCGCTCGATGTCCTTCGGGTCGGCCTTGGAGCCCATGGCCTGCAGCGAGAACTCGAACTTGTCATTCGGGCGCCATTGGGCGGCGAAGGCCAGCGACTGGCGCTTCTGTTCCCAGTCGACCGAACGCCAGCCCATGGCCTTGGGCACGTAGACGGTCTTGCTGTTCACGGTCATCGGGTCGTAGCGGTCGACCGAGATGCTGTTGGTGCGGTTGCCGACGCTGCCGTAGCTGTAGGCGATCAGGGCGCCGAACTCGCCGAGCTTGGTGTCCCAGCGGTCGCTGGCGATCACGTTGCCCGAATAGTAGCCCTTCTTCTGCAGCTCGCCGTAGTTGTAGTCGCCCGAGAAGGCCAGCAGGCGGCCCTTCTGGTCGAACGGCAGGCGGGTGCGCAGGTTCACGGTGCCGCCGATGCCGCCTTCGATCATGTCCGACGACGGGTTCTTGTAGACGTCGACGCCGGCCAGCAGGTCGGCCGACACGTCCTCGAAGCTCAGGCCGCGGCCGTTCTTGGCCGAGAAGATGTCACGGCCGTTGGTTTCCGAACGCACCCACGACAGGCCGCGAATGGCCACGCCGCCGCCTTCCGCGGCCATCCGGGCCGGGTCGCGCGCTTCGTTGGTGCGTTGCAGGGTGATGCCCGAGATGCGCTGCAGGGCTTCGGAGACCGAGCGGTCCGGCAGGGCGCCGATGTCGACCGCGGTGATCGAGTCGACGATCACTTCGGCGTTCTGCTTGATCTTCTGCGCGGACTGGATCTGGGCGCGCTGGCCGGTGACCACGACCTCTTCGACCTGGGTCTCTTCGGCCGTCGGCGCGGTCTGCGCCAGCGCTGTCAACGGAGCCACGGCGCACAGCGCCAAGGCCGAAGCGCCGAACATGAAACGATGTGAGTTATGAAGGCGTCGCATGCCTGTTTCCTTCCCCCGTGAGTGAAAACCGCCCCGGCGTTCTCATCGGCGCCGGTGACGTGCGGGACCAGGGCCCCACACAATCCGATTGGTAGCTATAGTCATATAATTGTGGTCATCAAGACAAAATTGATAGCGCTATCATTTCCACTAATGGCCGCGCCTTTTCGGTCACAGGCGCAGGCTTGCCATCCCTAAACTCCTAGGCGAAACAATGGTCTGACCACATCCGCAGGAGGCTGGACCACCCTGTCGTTTGCACCGGTCATTATTATATTATAAATGCCTTGCGACCCGGCCTGGAGCCTCTCGTCGGGCGCGCGTTTAGGGATGAACATGACGCAGGCTGTAGACTCCGCACGGCTTCACACGGGCAGCGCTCGCGCCGGGGGATCCTGCTGATGGTCGCGTCCGATCCCTCGATCACCATTTTCGGCGACTGGGGCACCTCGCGCCTGCGCCTCTACCTGCGCCAGGGCAAGAGCGTGCTGGACCGTCGCGACGGTCCCGGCATCGGCTCGCTGACCGCCTCGCCCGAGCAGACCTTCCTCGACCTCGTCGGCGACTGGCGTGAGGCCGGTCCCGAGACCATCCTGCTGTGCGGCATGGTCGGCTCGCGCAACGGCTGGGTCGAAGCCCCCTACGCCCCCTGCCCCGCCGACGCGGCGGCGATCAGCGAACGTCTGGTCAAGGTGGAGGCCCAGGGCCTGACCGTCTCGATCGTGCCGGGCCTGTCGTGCGTCAATCCGCTGGGCGGTCCCGACGTGATGCGCGGCGAAGAGACCCAGATCCTCGGCGCCCTGGCGCTGAACCCCGAACTGAAAGCCGGCCGCCATCTGCTGGCCATGCCCGGCACCCACACCAAGTGGGTCGTGGTCGAGGACGGCGCGATCGCTTCCTTCCTGACCGCCCCGGTCGGCGAGACCTTCGCCGTGCTGCGCGAGCACTCGATCCTGGCCAAGGCCGCCGCCGGCGACGCGCCGGCCACGCCCGAAGGCTTTGACCTCGGCCTCTCGCGGATCACCGACAAGGGCGCGGCCCTGCTGCCCCACCTGCTGTTCGAGACCCGCAGCCGCCAGCTGATCGACGGCCTGCCCAAGGCCGACGCCATGGGCTTCCTGTCGGGCCTGCTGATCGGCGCCGACGCGGCCGGCGCGGCCGGCTGGTTCGGCCAGCTGGGCAAGGTCGCCCTGATCGGGGCCCCAGCCCTCAACGCTCTCTACGCCAAGGCCATCAAGGCCGCCGGCGGCGACAGCTTCGAGATCGACGGCGACGCCGCCGTGCTCGCCGGCCTGTCTTCCCTTTCATCCTCAATCACGCGTGATGCCCATGTCCTTGCCTGACGCCCCGCCCATCGTCGCCATCCTGCGTGGTGTGAAGCCCGACGAGATCGTCGAGATCGCCAGCGCCCTCGTCGACGCCGGCATCGGCTATATCGAGATCCCGCTGAACTCGCCCGAGCCGCTGGTCAGCATCGGCAAGCTCTGCGAAGCCTTCGGCGACAAGGCCCTGTGCGGCGCCGGCACCGTCCTGACCCCGCAGGCGGTCGACGACGTCGCCGCCGTCGGCGGCAAGCTGATCGTCACCCCCAACATCGATGCGGACGTGATCGCCCGCGCCGTCGAGCTGGGCCTGACCGTCATGCCCGGCTTCTCGACCCCGACCGAGGCGTTCGTCGCCGTGAAGGCCGGCGCCAAGGCGCTGAAGCTCTATCCGGCCGGCTCGTTCGGCCCCGGCCACCTGAAGGCCGTGCGCGACGTGCTGCCCAAGGACATCGAGATCTATGCGGTCGGCGGCGTCGGCGCGGCCAACCTCAAGCCGTGGCTCGACATCGGCGTGGCCGGCATCGGCGTCGGCGGCGAGCTGTATCGCCCCGGCTACACGGCCGCCGAGGTCGGCGAGCGGGCCCGCGCCCTGGTCGCGGCCTGGACTGCGCAGACCGCCGGCTGAGCCGTCTTACCGTCATAACGAAGAGCAGCCCTAAAGGGGGGAAGCCCAAGTGACCCTAGCAACCATCGACCTCGCGATCCTCGCGATCTACGCCGTGGCGATCTTCGCCCTGGCGCAGTGGGTTTCCCGCGACAAGGGCGGCCACAAGAAGGACTCGACCGACTACTTCCTCGCGTCGAAGGCCCTGCCCTGGTGGGCGATCGGCGCTTCGCTGATCGCCGCCAACATCTCGGCCGAGCAGATCATCGGCATGTCGGGCTCGGGCTACGCCATCGGCCTGGCCATCGCCTCCTACGAGTGGATGGCGGCCCTGACCCTGCTGATCGTCGGCAAGTTCTTCCTGCCGATCTTCATCAAGAACGGCATCGTCACGATGCCGCAGTTCCTGGAGCAGCGGTACGGCCCCAGCGTGCGGACCATCATGGCCGTGTTCTGGCTGGGCCTGTACGTGTTCGTGAACCTGACCTCGATCCTGTGGCTGGGCTCGATCGCCGTGCACACCGTGACCGGCATGGACCAGATGTGGGCGCTCGCCGCCATCGGCGTCTTCGCCCTGGCCTACCAGCTGTGGGGCGGCCTCAAGGCCGTGGCCCTGACCGACATCGTGCAGGTGGCCCTGCTGGTGGCCGGCGGCCTGATCATCGCCTGGCTGTCGCTGGACAAGATCGGCGGCGCCGGCGGCGTCGTGGCCGGCTTCCACCACCTGACCACCCAGTTCCCCGACCACTTCGACATGATCCTCGACCGGGCCAGCCCGCACTACAAGGACCTGCCGGGCCTGTCCGTCCTGTTCGGCGGCCTGTGGATCATGAACATCAGCTACTGGGGCTTCAACCAGTACATCATCCAGCGCGCCCTCGGCGCCAAGGACCTGCCGGAAGCCCAGAAGGGCATCGCCCTGGCCGCATACCTCAAGCTCTTGATGCCGGTCATCGTGGTGCTGCCGGGCATCGCCGCCCTGGTGCTGGTCGACGGGACCATCAAGCCCGACCAAGCCTATCCGGAGATGATGAAGCTGCTGCCGCCCGGCCTCCTGGGCCTGGTGTTCGCCGCCCTGGTGGCCGCGATCGTCGCGTCGCTGGCGGCCAAGATCAACTCGATCGCCACCATCTTCACCCTCGACCTCTACGCCAAGGCCAAGCCGGGCTCGAGCGAGCAGCACCTGGTGCTGGTCGGCCGCGTCACCGCCGTGGTCGCCGTCATCATCGGCATCCTGACCGCCAAGCCGCTGCTGGGCGGCGCCGAGCAGGCCTTCCAGTTCATCCAGGAGTTCACCGGCTTCTTCACGCCGGGGATCGTCGTGATCTTCATCCTGGGCATGTTCTGGAAGCGGGCCACGACCGCCGGCGCCCTGACCGCCGCCATCGGTTCGGCCGTTCTGTCGGCCATCTTCTGGTGGCTGCAGGAACAGGCGATCTTCACGATGCCGTTCATGAACCGCGTCGGCGTGGTGTTCCTGCTGACCCTGGCCGCGGCCGTGATCGTCTCGCTGGTCGCCCCGCAGAAGAAGGACGTAAACGTCGTCAGCCTCGACGGCGTCTCCTACAAGACCACCAACGGCTTCAACATCGCCGGCCTGGGCGTGATCATCATCCTGATCGCGCTGTACGCCACGTGGTGGTGATTTCCAGCCAGCAGCCGGCCGCGATCATCGCGGCCGGCGACGTGCTCGGCGAGGGGCCGGTGTGGGACGCTCACGCCGGCCGCCTGCTGTGGACCGACATCCAGAGCCGCCGCCTGCGCGCCTTCGATCCCGCCGGCGGCGCGGTCGAGACCTTCGCCGCCCCCGAACGCATCGGCTCGATCGCCCTGTTGCCCGAAGAGACGGGCCGCGTCATCGCCGCCTTCGAGACCGGCCTTGGCCTGTTCGACCTGGCTTCGGGCCAGGTCGAGTGGCTGCACCGCGTCGAGGCGCAGGCCAACGGCCGCCGCTTCAACGACGGCCGCGTCGACCGCGCCGGGCGCTTCTGGGCCGGGACCATGGTCGAGGACGAGGCCATCCGCCATCGCGCCGAAGCCAGCGTCTGGCGCCTGGACCACGCCGGCGACTTCGCGCCCCACTTCGGCGGCGTGCAGATCGCCAACGGCCTGGCGTTCAGCCCCGACGGCAGGACCGCCTATTTTTCCGACAGCCCGCTGCAGACCATCTTCGCCTTCGACCAGGACGAGGACGGGACCCTCTCCAACCGTCGTGTCTTCGCCGAGGTGACCGAGGGCTATCCCGACGGCGCCACGGTCGACGCCGAAGGCTGCCTGTGGAGCGCCCGCTGGGCCGCCGGAACCGTTGTGCGCCATGCGCCCGACGGCCGCGTGCTGGAGACCCTGCGCGTGCCCGCCAGCCAGCCCACCTGCGTGGCGTTCGGCGGCGAGGACCTGCGCACGCTGTATGTCACTTCGGCCCGTGACGAACTCTCGGACGACGAATTGGTCAGACAACCACACGCTGGCGATGTATTCGCGTATGACGTGACCGTTCCTGGCCTGCCCGAACCACGATACACAGGGGCGATTCGTTTCGCGTCCAACGTATAGAAAAGAAGACTTTGGCGATGCGCACCCAGCCTGGACTGAGCCTCACCTACGGCCTCGTGGAATCGCTTGGTCAGGCCATCGTCACCGGCGAGTACGCCGAGGTGGGTTTTCCCACCGAAGGCGAACTGTCCAAGAAGTTCGGCGCCAGCCGCACGGTCACGCGCGAGGCGGTGAAGATGCTCACCGCCAAGGGCCTGCTCAGCGCCCGCCCCCGCCACGGCACGGTGGTCGAGCCGGAAGCCAACTGGAACCTGCTCGATCCCGACGTGCTGCGCTGGCTGCTGGAGCGCAAGTTCTCGCTGAAGCTGCTGTCTGACTTCACCGAGATGCGGCTGGGCATCGAGCCGGTGGCTGCCGCGCTCGCCGCGCGCAACGCCGACGAGGCGGGCCTGGAAGGGATCCGCAAGGGCCTGGCCCGGATGAAGGCCGCCGGCGAGGGCGAGGACGACCCGCTGGCCGCCGACATCGCCTTCCACATCGCCATCCTCAGCGCGACGAAGAACCCGTTCTACAGCGAGCTGCACGAGCTGGTGAACACGGCGCTGCGGATCTCGATCCGCTTCACCAACCGCATCAAGGGCCGCACGGCCTCGATCCCCTCGCACCAGGACGTGGCCAACGCGATCATCGCCCGCGACGCCGTGGCCGCCCAGACCGCCATGCAGGCGATCATCGTCGACGTGCTGGAGCTGATCCGCGCCGCCTCGGCCACCGACGCGCAGGCGGCCCGCAAGGAAGCCTGACCCCCGCTTCCGCGCCTTACCCCGATTTAACTCGTCGAACTTCGTTTCTCGTCTAGAAGTCCCTGCTGGGAATCTGACGAAAAAGGGGCATGTCGTGGGTTACGGGTTCAAGGGGTCGATCGGGCGCACGACAGCGCTGGCCCTGGTTCTGACGGTCGCGGCCGCCGGCCTTTCCGCCTGCGGCAAGGACAAGAAGGCCGAGGCCAAGGGCAAGAAGCCCGTCGCCGCCCAGACCGTCAGCGTCGCGCCGGTCGCCGTCCTGCCGCTGCCGCGCGTGATCAACGCCTCGGGCACCATCTCGGCCTGGGAAGAGGTGCCGGTCGGCGCCGAGACCGGCGGCCTGACCGCCACCGCCGTCAACGCCGAGGAAGGCCAGTTCGTCCGCCAGGGCCAGGTGCTGGTCGCGCTCAACGACACCCTCCTGCGCGCCCAGCTGCGCCAGCAGGACGCCTCGGTCGCCAGCGCCCGCGCCACCCTCGCCGAGGCCGAGGCCTCGCTGAAGCGCTCGCGCGAGCTGCTGGCCAAGGGCTTCCTGTCGCAGGCCTCGCTCGACACCGCCACCGCCCGCCAGGCCACCGCCGCCGCCCAGGTGGCCGCCGCCGAGGCCGCCCGGGGCGAGACCGCCGCCCGCGTCGCCCAGGCCTCGATCCGCGCGCCCGTCTCGGGCCTGATCGTCCGCCGCAGCGTCACCAAGGGCCAGATCGTCAACGCCGGCAACGAGCTGTTCCGCATCGTCCGCGACGGGCGCATGGAGCTCGACGCCGAACTGCCCGAGACCGACCTCGGGGTCGTCAAGGCCGGCATGCCCGCCGTCATCACCTCCGAGCAGGTCGGCCAGGCGAACGGCGCGGTGCGCCTCGTCACCTCGGAAGTCGACCCGCAGACCCGCCTGGGCGTGGCCCGCATCGCCCTGACGGCGATGGGCGCCTTCCGCCCGGGCATGTTCGCCCGCGCCCAGATCCAGGCCGGCGACCAGGCCTCGCCCGTGGTGCCCAGCGCCTCGATCCTCTACCGCCAGAACCAGCCCGGCGTGTTCATGGTCGACCGCAACAGGAAGGCCCAGTTCCGCAAGATCGGCATCGTCGCCCGCACCGGCGACGTCACCGCCGTCACCGGCGTCTCGGCCGGCGAGGAAGTGGTCGTGCAGGGCGCGGGCTTCCTGGGCGACGGCGACGCCGTGCGGGTGGCCGTCCACCAGCCCGCCCCGACCCTGTCCGCCGTCAAGCGCTAGGGCCCGACGATGGACACCAACAACATCTCGCGCTGGGCGATCAAGAACCCGATCCCCGTCCTCATGCTGTTCGTCATGCTGACCCTGGCCGGCATCGTCGGCTTCAACAGCATGCGGATCAACAACAACCCCGACGTCGACCTGCCCCTGGTGGTGGTGTCGGCCTCGCGTCCGGGCGCCGCGCCCAGCGAGCTCGAGACCCAGGTCACCCGCCTGATCGAGGACTCCATCGCGGGCCTGGGCCAGGTGCGCCACATCACCTCGACGGTCGGCGACGGCTTCTCCTCGACCTTCATCGAGTTCGAACTGGGCGTCGACCACGAGCGCGTCACCAACGACGTGCGCAACGCCATGTCGAACCTGCAGTCCGCCCTTCCGCAGGACATGCAGATCCCCAACGTCACCCGCATCGACATCTCGGGCGACCCGCTGATCACCTACGTCGTCCAGGCTCCCGGCCTGACGCCCGAGCAGCGCAGTTGGTTCGTCGACAACGACGTGGCCCGCACCCTGCTGGCGATCCGCGGCATCGGCGAGGTCAACCGCCTGGGCGGCGTCAGCCGCGAGATCCAGGTGGCGCTGGACCCCGACCGCCTGTCGTCGCGCGGCGTCACCGCCGCCTCGGTCAGCCAGGCCCTGGCCAGCACCAACGCCGACCTGCCCGGCGGCCGGGTGACGGTCTCGGGCTCCGAGCGCGCCATCCGCACGCTGGGCGCGGCCGGTTCGGTGGACCAGTTGCGCGAGACCCGCATCCAGCTGCCCTCCGGCGGCACCGTGCGCCTGGGCGACCTGGGCGAAGTCACCGACCGCTGGGCCGAGCCGCGCAACCGCGCGCGCTTCGACAACCAGGAAGTCGTGACCTTCAACATGGTCCGCTCGCGCGGCGCCAGCGAGGTCAAGGTCGCCGAGAAGGTCCGCCACGCGATCGAGAAGCTCGACAAGGAACATCCCGAGCTGACGATCTCCGAGATCACCTCGAACGTGAAATACATCGAGGAGAGCTACTGGGCCTCGATGGAGGCGCTGATCCTGGGCGCGGTGCTGGCCGTGCTGGTGGTGCTGCTGTTCCTGCGCGACTGGCGCGCCACCTTCCTGGCGGCGGTGGCCATCCCGCTGTCGCTGCTGCCGACCTTCGCGATCATGGCGCCGCTGGGCCAGTCGCTGAACGGCGTCACCCTGCTGGCGCTGTCGCTGACCGTGGGCATCCTGGTCGACGACGCCATCGTCGAGATCGAGAACATCGTCCGCCACATGCGCGGCGGCAAGTCGCCCTACAACGCGGCCATGGAAGCCGCCGACGAGATCGGCCTGGCCGTGGTGGCCACCACCTTCACCATCGTGGCGGTGTTCGCGCCCACCGGCTTCATGCCGGGGATCATCGGCCAGTTCTTCAAGGCCTTCGCCCTGGCCGCCTGCGTCTCGGTGCTGTTCTCGCTGCTGGTCGCACGCATGCTGACGCCGCTGATGGGCGCCTACATGCTCAAGCCCCACCACAAGCCCGACACCGATCCGTTCTGGATGGACGGCTACCTCAAGAGCCTGGGCTGGGCGCTGAACAACAAGTGGAAGGTCGCCCTGATGGCGATCCCGATCCTGGTCGGTTCGGTGATGCTGGCCAAGAGCCTGCCCTTCGAGTTCCAGCCGGCGGCCGACCGCGGCCGCGCGCCGTTCTCGATCGAGCTGCCGCCCGGCGCCACGCTGGACGAGACCGACGCCATCGCCGAGCGCGTCACCCGTGAGCTGAAGGCCCGTCCGGAGGTCAAGAGCGTCTACGCCTCGGTCGGCAACGACGGGGTCAACAAGGCGCGGATCACCGCCGACCTCGTGCCGAAGGGCGAGCGGATGAACCAGCAGCAGTTCAGCCGCCTGATGGTCGACCAGTTCAAGGCCATCCCCGGCGCGCGTATCGGCGCGGGCAACAACAGCGGCGGCGGCCCCGGCGACGGCGGCAGCTACACCTTGCGCCTGGTCGGCGACGACGGCCCCGAACTGGAAGCCGCCGCCCGCAAGGTCGAGGCCGAGATGCGCACGGTCCCGGGCCTGGCCAACGTGGTCAACACCGCGTCGATCGCCCGTCCGGAGATCATCGTCACCCCGCGTCCCGACCAGGCCGCCCGCATGGGCGTCTCGGCCGGCGCGATCTCGCAGGCCGTGCGGGTGGCGACCATCGGCGACATCGACCAGTCCCTGCCCAAATATAACCTGGGCGACCGCCAGGTGCCGATCCGCCTGCGCCTGACGCAGAACGCCCTCGAGGACCTGTCGGTGCTGGAGACGCTGAAGGTGCCGTCGTCCACCGGCGCCTCGGTGCCGCTGAACGCGGTGGCCGACATCCGCTTCGGCGCCGGCCCCTCGCAGATCAGCCGCCAGGACCGCTCGCGCGTGGCCGAGATCACCGCCGAACTCGACGGCATCGTGGTCGGCGAGGCCGGCAAGCTGGTGCATGCCCTGGAGTCGGTCAAGAAGCTGCCCCCCGGCGTCAAGGAGGTGGCGGCCGGCGACGCCGAGTTCATGGCCGAGATGGCCACCGGCTTCGCCATGGCGCTCTTCACCGGCCTGCTGCTGATGTACGTCGTGCTGGTGCTGCTGTTCCGCAGCTTCGCCCACCCGGTGACCATCATGGCCGCCCTGCCCCTGGCCATCGGCGGCGCCTTCGCCCTGCTGAAGCTGGTCAACAGCAGCTTCTCGATGTCGAGCCTGATCGGCATCCTGATGCTGATGGGCATCGCCGCCAAGAACTCGATCCTGCTGGTCGAGTACGCGATCATGGCGATGAAGGACGGCAAGATGACCCGGCGCGAGGCCCTGATCGACGCCGCCCACAAGCGGGCCCGCCCGATCCTGATGACCACCGTGGCCATGGGCGCGGGCATGGTGCCGGTGGCCGTCGGCTTCGGCGCCGACGTCGAGTTCCGGGCCCCGATGGCGATCACCGTCATCGGCGGCCTGATCACCTCGACCTTCCTGTCGCTGCTCTACATCCCGGTGGTGTTCGTGTTCATGGACCAGTTGAAGAACTGGTCGAACAAGATCCTGGGACGGTTCTTCCACCACTCCCATCACCACCCCGCCCACGGGACGCACCAGGAAGAGCCGGTGCTGGTCACGCGGGACTGACGATCATGGGGCGGACCTTCGGGTCCGCCCCTTTTTCATGCGCGTCAGGCCAGCGAGCCGGCCAGGCGTCGCAGCGCCGAGGCCAGCACCGCCTGCTTGCCCGGCGCCCCCAGCGACAGCCGCGCGCCTTCCGCCGCGACGCCGGGCGCGGCGAACAGCGAGGCCGGCGCCAGCGTCAGGCCCTCGGCCGAGCCTTCCGCCGCGCGATGCAGCCAGACATGCAGGCAGCCCTCGGGTCCCGTCGCCTCGGGCAGGATCTGGATCGCCAGCATCCGGCGCGCGGCCGCCTCGGCGCGGACGCCGGCCAGGATCGCCTCGGCCGTGCCGTCGCGGATCCATGTCGTGGCCACGGCCGCCATCAGCGGCGCGGGCATCTGGCACAGGGCGTGGCCCGCGGCGGCCAGGCGCCCGGCGGCCTCGGCGTCGGGCGCTGCCACATAGGCGATGCGCAGGCCCGGCGTCAGGGCCTTGGCCAGGGTGGCCACATGCCACGCCCGTTCCGGCGCCAGCGCCGCCAGGGCGGTCGGCGCGGGCTGCGGCAGCCGGCCGTAGGCGTCGTCCTCGACGATGCGGGCGCCAGCCCCGGCGCAAGCCTCGACGATCGCCGACCTCCGGCCCGCGCTCATGGTCGCCGTGGTCGGGTTCTGCCAGGTGGGCGTGACCACCACCAGACGCGCGCCGGTGGCCGCCAGGCGCTCGGCCAAGGCTTCGGGAACGATCCCCTCCCCGTCCATCGGACAGGCGACGGCGCGGACGCCGCGCGCGGCCAGTGCCGCCAGCAGGCCGGGATAGGTCAGGGCCTCGACGATCACCGCGTCGCCCGGCGCGGTCTCGACCGCCAGGATCGCCGACAGGGCCGCCTGGGCGCCCGCGCAGACCACCACCCGCTCAGGATCGACCGCGCCCAGCCCCGGCGACATCCAGGCCGCGCCAGCCGCCCGCTGGGCCAGCGAGCCCGGGCCCGCGTGATAGGCCATCAGGGTCGCCGGATCGGTGCGGGCCAGCACGCCCGCCGTCGTCTCGCGCAGCAGGGCCGCCAGCGACAGCCCCTGCGGCGGCGGCGGCAGGTTCATCGACAGGTCGACGAGGCCCGCCTCCTCCTCCCCCGCCCGCCGGCGCACGAAGGTGCCGCGCCCGGCCGCGCCTTCGACCAGTCCCTGCTCGCGGGCCAGGGCGTAGGCCCGGGTGACCGTGGTGAAGTCGACGCCCAGCAGGGCCGCCACCGTCCGCTGCGGCGGCAGCTGTTCGCCGGCCGACAGCTCGCCGTCCGCGACCGCCGCGCGCAGGGCCTCGAACACCCGGCGATAGATCGGCCCGTCGCCCGCGGCGACCCGCCGCAGCCATGCGGCGCCCGCCGGCAGAACAGCGTCTCTTGCGTCGGCCATCACTTATCCATACATTTAATGCACAATGTATGGATCAATTTTCGGATTGTAGGTAGGGGTCATGACGCCCGGACACGAGTTTTTCGATCCGCCCTCGCCCATTGTCAGCGGCTTGCGCCAGCGCTGCCCGCGCTGCGGCGAGGGCAAGCTGTTCAAGGGCTTCCTGGCGCTCGCCCCGTCCTGCGACCACTGCGGCCTGGACTACGGCTTCGCCGAGCCGGCCGACGGCCCGGCCTTCTTCGTGATGAGCGGCGTCGGCCTCCTGGTGACCTTCGCCTTCGCCTGGGTCGAGGTGGTCTATCGCCCGCCGATCTGGGTGCATTTCGTGACCGTGTTCCCCGCCCTGATCCTCGGATGCCTGGCCACCCTGCGGCCGGTGAAGGCCTGGCTGGTCGCCTCGCAGTTCGTCAACAAGGCC
Source organism: Caulobacter sp. CCNWLW153 (assembly GCF_036889365.1). Lineage (NCBI taxonomy): Bacteria > Pseudomonadati > Pseudomonadota > Alphaproteobacteria > Caulobacterales > Caulobacteraceae > Caulobacter > Caulobacter sp. CCNWLW153. The sequence goes on along the minus strand of NZ_JBAKFV010000009.1, from coordinate 47,677 downwards.
GAGGAAGGCAAGTTCGAGAGCCTGGGCCGCCACGATCACGATCCGCGACGGCTCTGAGCCGTAAAGCCTAGCCGCCGCGCCGCGCGGCCAGGCGGAACAGCAGGGAAGCCCCCGCGAACGAGGCGGCGAACACGCCGTTGGCGACCAGGATCTCGACCAGGGCGCCCGGCGATCCGCCGCGCCCCGTCAGCACGGCGAAGGCGGCGATGGCGACCAGGGCCGCGGCCCCGACCAGCATGGCCTTCGCAAGCCCGGCGGCCCTGAACCGCCACGCGGCGGCCGTCGCCAGAACCAGCGCCACGACGCCGGGATAGGCCAGGTTGATCGGATCGCTCTCGCCGCCGACGATCCCGACCGCCAGGCTGGCCCAGATCATCAGGAACGCCGCGCCTGCGGCCAGCACCGCACCCGCCCGATAGGCCAGGTCGCGCGTGCGCATCACCGCCAGTTCCAGCATCAGGCCCGCCCCGCCCAGCATGGCGGCGAACAGGGCGAAGTCCCACGGGCTCCAGGCCACCTCGTCGGTGACCTGCATCGCCAGCCAGGGCGCGGTCAGCAGCAGCGCCGCAAGCCCCCAGCCGGCGGCTCTCAGGTTTCTCGGCTTCACAGGCAGGTCCATCACCGCGCTCCCGGTCTTCAGGACCGGAAACATGCCTCATCCTGCCACGAGGACGGATGAAGGCGGCGTGGATATTCGGTGCAGGCCGGAGGCTACTTCTTCTCGAGCAGCAGCGTGCCCTGCTTCTTGACCTGGCCGGTGATCTTGCCGGCGATCATGCCCAGCAGGCCCGGCAGCACGACCTCGACGATCACCACGTTGGCGGCGACGTTCAGCTTGCCGGTGATGTTCTGACCCATGACCAGGGCCGAAAAGTCCAGCACGTCGTCGCGCCAGGCCTTGGTGACGTTGGCCAGGCCGCCGGGGATCTGGGCCCCCAGCTGTTCGAAGCCGTTCTCGATCCGTCGCTTGGCCTCGGCCACGCCGAGTTCGTGCGGGATGTTGATGGTGACGGGCTTCGACATGGGGACTCCAAAGGCGTGTTGCGCCCCTGACATAAGGATGCGCGGGCCGTTCGGCTATACGTCCAGTTCTGACGCATCAGAGGCGCAGGTTCAAAAGCGTCCACGGAGGAAGCCATGACCGACATCGCCATGACCCAGTTCTTCGACGCTACCGCTCGCAGCGCCTCCGTCCGCCCGGTCCGCGTCGCCCGTCCCGGCCGCCCGGCCGGCGTCTGGGGCTCGATCACCTACGCCGGCGTGCTGCTGGTCTGGGCCGGCCTCTTCGTCATCCGTCCGCGCCTGGCCTTGCGGGTCATGGCCGAGCGCCGCGCGGACTCGCCGATCCCGCGCTTCTCCAGGCGCTGATCCCCTCGCCAAACGCTTCGAACGGCGCCAAGCCAGGGGCATGAGCCGCCTCGTCGCCGTCCGCCCCGTCAGCCATCCGCTCGCCGCCCCGTTCCGCATCTCGCGCGGGGTCAAGACCGCCGCCGACGTGGTGGTGGTCGAGATCGCCGAGGGCGGCCATGTCGGTCGCGGCGAGAGCGTGCCCTACGCCCGCTACGGCGAGACGGTGCAGGGCGTCGAGGCGCAACTGGCGCCCGCCGCCCGCCTGCTCGCCATGGGCGGCGATCTGTCCGAGGCCCTGGCCCTGCTGCCGGCCGGCGCGGCGCGCAACGCGCTGGACTGCGCGATCTGGGACCTGCGGGCCAAGACGTCGGGCGTGTCGGTCGCCGCCGCCACCGGCCTGGCCGTCCCGCCCGCGCTGGTCACCGCCGTCACCATCAGCCTCGATACGCCCCAAGCCATGGCCGAGGCCGCCCGCAAGGTCGCCGAAGCGCCGCTGATCAAGGTCAAGCTGTCGGCCGAAGACCCCGCCGCCCGCCTCGCCGCCGTCGCCCAGGCCGCGCCGAGCGCGGCGCTGATCGTCGACCCCAACGAGGGCTGGACCTTCGACATCCTGCGCGGCCTGGAAAACCAGCTGTCGCGCCTGAACATCGCGCTGGTCGAGCAGCCCTTGCCGGCCGGCGAGGACGCGGCGCTGGAAGGCTACGCCCCGCCCTTCCCGATCTGCGCCGACGAGTCGGTGCACACCGCCGCGGACCTGCCGGCCCTGCGCGCGCGATACCAGGCCGTGAACCTCAAGCTCGACAAGTCCGGCGGCCTGACCGAGGCGCTGGCCATGCTGCGCGCGGCCAAGGACCTGGGCTTCACCCTGATGACCGGCTGCATGGTCGCCTCGTCCCTGGCCATCGCCCCGGCCCTGCACCTGGCGGCCGAATGCGCCTTCGCCGACCTCGACGGCCCGTGGTGGCTGAAGGAGGATCATCCTGGCGGTCTGCGGGTCGTGGGCGGCCGCATCACGCCGCCGGCGGCGGGGTTCTGGGGCGACGGCGTCGACGCCGAGGGGCTGTGGCTGTGAGCAGCTCTCCCTCTGGGAGAGGTTGCGATCAGCGGCGGCGCCGAGCACCGGTCGGCGGAACCAAGCGCGGGGACTTGACCCCACTCACATAACGCCGTGCTCTGGCGTCATGACCGACGCCCTCGCCGACGCGCCGCCCCCGCCTTCGCCCCCTGGCCGCAGGAACCCGCTGCAGGCCTGGTTCGGGATCTCGCTGTGGAAACGGATCCTCGCCGCCCTCGTGGTCGGGGCCGTGGTCGGCTACTTCTGGGGCGAAGGCGCGACCAGCCTCAAATGGATGGGCGACATCTTCGTGCGGCTGATCCGCATGATGGTGGCGCCGCTGGTCTTCGTGATCATCGCCTCGGGCGTGGCCCAGTTGGGCGACGCCCGGCGGCTGGGCGGCATCGGCGTCAAGACCATCGCCATGTACGTGCTGACCACGCTGATCGCGGTCGGCATCGGCCTGGCCATCGCCACCCTGCTGGGTCCCGGCGTCGGCGCCGACCTGCACAACGCCGCCCCTCAGGCCGTCGCCCCGCCGAAATCGCCGGCCGAGCTGTTCATCGGCATCGTGCCGCTCAACCCCATCAAGGCCCTGGCGGAGGGCGAGACCCTGGCGATCATCTTCTTCGCCGTTCTGGTCGGAGCGGGCGTGATCGTCGCGGGCAAGGACGGTGAACCGGTCGCCCGGCTGCTGGCCAGCGCCAGCGAGGTGATGCTGCGCATCGTCGGCTTCGTGATGGAGGCCGCGCCGTTCGGCGTCTTCGCCCTGATCGCCGTGGTCATGGGCACGAACGGGCCCGAGACCTTCCTGCACGTGGCCAAGCTGGGCGTCTGCGTGATCATCGGCGCGGCGATCCAGACCTTCGTCACCCACGCCGCCGTGGTGCGGCTGGGCGCCTGGCTGCCACTCTTGCCGTTCTATCGCGGCTGCATGGACGCCATCCTGGTCGGCTTCTCCACCTCGTCGAGCTCGGCGACCCTGCCGGTGGCGATCCGGGTGGCGGAAGAGAACCTGGGGATCAAGCCGTCGATCTCGTCGACCGTCCTGCCGCTGGGGGCCACGATCGGCATGGACGGCACGGCGATGTACGTGGCCATGCTGACCATGTTCGCCGCCCAGGCCTTCGGCGTGCCGCTGACCCTGGCCGACTACGCCCTGGTGGCGATCACCACAACCATCGTGGCCATGGGCGTGGCGCCGGTGCCCTCGGGCTCGCTGTTCGTGCTGGCCGCGGTGCTGGCCACCATCGGCGTCGGCCCCACCCAGACGGCGATCATCGTCGGCTTCATCCTGCCCTTCGACCGCATCCTCGACATGATCCGCACCGTGCCCAACGTCACCTGCGACCTGTCGATCGCCACGGCCGTGGCGCGGTGGGAGAAGGAGATCGACGTGGCGGAGTATCTGTCGAAGAAGGATGTGTGATCAGAGACCCTCTCCCAGTGGGAGAGGTGTCGCCGAAGGCGACGGAGAGGGAAGCGGCCAGGGCCGTCCAACTCTCAGCAAGCTGAAAACGTCCCCCCTCTGGGGGAGCCGTCGCGGAGCGACTGAGGGGGCGGCCGTCAGGCCGTACGCCCGATCCGCTTGATTTCCCAATCCAGCTGGACGCCGGTCTTGGCTAGCACGTCGGCGCGGACAGTATCGCCCAGGCCTTCAAGGTCGGCCGCGGTGGCCTCGCCGGTGTTGATCAGGAAGTTGCTGTGCAGCGGCGAGAACATCGCCCCGCCCTCCTTCCCACTCGCGGAGAACAGCTTGCCGCGCCAGCCGGCCTCGTCGACCAGCTTCCACGACGAGTGGCCCGGCGGGTTCTTGAAGGTCGAGCCGCCGGTCTTTTCCCGGATCGGCTGGGTGGTCTCGCGGCGGCTGGTGATCTCGGCCATGCGGGCCTTGATCGCGGCCGGCTCGTCGGCGGTCCCTTCATAGGTCGCGTCGAGCACGATGGCCGCCTCGCCGTCCTGCAGGGCGCTGTGGCGATAGGTGTAGTGCAGGTCGTCGACCGACAGCTCGCGCACCACGCCCGCACGGTCCATGACGCGCACGGACTTGACGACATTGACCGTCTCGGAGCCGTAGCAGCCGGCGTTCATGATCACCGCGCCGCCGACCGTGCCGGGGATGCCGGCATAGAACTCCAGACCCGCGATGCCGGCCTCGGCCGCCTTGCGGGCCAGGATGGCGTCGGGCACGGCGCTGCCGGCCTTGATGCGGTTGTCGCCCTGGGCCTCGACGGTGTTGAAGCCCTTGCCCAGGCGGATGATCACGCCCTCGACGCCGCCGTCGCGGACCAGCAGGTTCGAGCCGACGCCGATGGCCATCACCGGCACGGCCGGGTCCAGGGCCTTGAGGAAATCAGCCAGGTCCTGCTCGTCGGCCGGCAGGAACACCACGTCAGCCGGGCCGCCGACGCGGAACCAGGTGAACGGGGCCAGCGCCTCGTCGATCAGCAGCTTGCCGCGCACGGCGGGGAGATTGGTCTTCCAGGTCATCGCTTCGTCTCCCCTTCTCCCCTTGCGGGAGAAGGTGTCGTCCGGAGGACGACGGATGAGGGGTTTCTCGGCCTCGCCGCGCGACCCCTCATCCGACCGCTACGCGGCCACCTTCTCCCGCAAGGGGAGAAGGAAGGGATCGAGCGAAAACTACTTCGCCAGCGCTTCCAGCTGACCCGGCAGGGCGTAGGCCCAGGACGTGATGTCCCCGGCGCCGAGCAGCACCACCAGGTCGCCGCTCACAGCTTCGGCCGCGATCAGCGCCGGCAGGGCCGCCGGGCTTTCCAGCGGCAGGGCGCGGCGGTGGCCGAATTTCTTGAGGCCTTCGACCAGGTGGTCGCGGTCGACGCCCTCGATGGGCTGCTCGCCGGCCGTGTAGACGTCGGCGACGATCACCGTGTCGGCGTCGTTGAAGCAACTGCTGAACTCGGTCATCAGGTCGCGCAGGCGGGTGTAGCGGTGCGGCTGCACCACGGCGATCACCTTGCCCTGGCTGACCGCGCGGGCGGCCTTGAGCACGGCGGCGATCTCGACCGGGTGGTGGCCGTAGTCATCGACCACGCGGACGCCATTGGCGACGCCCGTGGTCGTGAACCGGCGCTTGACCCCGCCGAAGGCCGCAAGGCCCGCGCGGATCGCCTCGGCGTCGACGCCCAGCTCGCGGGCCACGGCCACGGCGGCGGTGGCGTTGAGCACGTTGTGGTGCCCCGCCATGGGCATCTTCAGGCCTTCGTAGCGGATGGTCTCGCCTTCCAGCGGCGAGATGGCGATGTCGAAGCTGGCGCCCTCGGGGCCCATCTCGACGTTCTGCACGCGCACCTCGGCCTGCGGGTTGGTTCCGTAGGTCACCAGGCGCCGGTTCTCGATGCGCGAGGTCAGGGCCTGCACTTCGGGGTGGTCGGTGCAGACGGCCGCGAAGCCGTAGAACGGGATGTTCTCGATGAAGTCCTGGAAGCCCTTCTTCACCGCGTCGAAGTCGCCCCAGTGGTCCAGGTGCTCGGCGTCGATGTTGGTGACGATGGCCACGGTCGACTTCAGCTTCAGGAACGAGCCATCGCTCTCGTCGGCCTCGACGACGATCCAGTCGCCCTCGCCGACCTTGGCGTTGGTGCCGTAGGCGTTGATGATGCCGCCGTTGACGACCGTCGGATCCAGACCGCCGGCGTCGAGCAGCGCCGCGACCATCGAGGTCGTCGTCGTCTTGCCGTGCGTGCCGCCCACGGCCACCGAGAACTGCAGCCGCATCAGCTCGGCCAGCATCTCGGCGCGGCGAACCAGCGGCAGGCGCTTTTCGCGGCCGGCGACCATCTCGGGGTTATCGGCCTTCACCGCCGTCGAATAGACGATGGCCGAGGCGCCTTCGACATTGGCCGCGTCGTGGCCCACGAAGATGCGCGTGCCCAGCTTCTCGAGCCGTTCGGTATTGGCGCTGGCCTTCGCATCGCTGCCCTGCACGGTGTAGCCGATGCGGATCATGATCTCGGCGATGCCGGACATGCCAATGCCGCCGATGCCGATGAAGTGCACGGGGCCGAGTTCGAAGGGGACGGGTCGTCGACGCTGGATCATCGCGTCGGATTAGACGATTTGACGGCCGCCGTGAACGGGGTCGATGACGCAAACCCGTCACGCCCCCTCGCGAAGCGGTTCAAATGTGATAGACGCACGCGCATGAGCTCTACGCCCCTGGATAAAATCCGCAATTTCTCGATCGTGGCCCACATCGACCACGGCAAGTCGACCCTGTCCGACCGCCTGATCCAGACCACGGGCGGCCTGACCGCGCGCGAGATGAGCGCCCAGGTCCTCGACAACATGGACATCGAGAAGGAGCGCGGCATCACCATCAAGGCGCAGACCGTGCGCCTGAACTACAAGGCCGCCGACGGCGAGACCTATGTCCTGAACCTGATGGACACGCCCGGGCACGTCGACTTCGCCTATGAGGTGTCGCGCTCGCTGGCCGCCTGCGAAGGCTCGATCCTGGTCGTCGACGCCTCGCAGGGCGTCGAGGCCCAGACCCTGGCCAACGTCTACCAGGCGATCGACAACAACCACGAGATCGTCCCGGTCCTCAACAAGGTCGACCTGCCGGCCGCCGACGTCGATCGGGTCAAGGCCCAGATCGAGGACGTCATCGGCCTGGACGCCTCGGACGCGGTGGAATGCTCGGCCAAGACCGGCATCGGCATCCCCGACGTGCTGGAAGCCATCGTCACCCGCCTGCCCGCCCCCAAGGGCGACGGCAACGCGCCGCTGAAGGCCCTGCTGGTCGACGCCTGGTACGACGCCTATCTCGGCGTGGTCGTGCTGGTGCGCATCTTCGACGGCACGCTGAAGGCCGGCCAGCAGGTCCGCATGATGCAGACCGGCGCCACCCACCGCATCGACAAGGTCGGCGTGTTCACGCCCAAGGCCACCGACGTCGCGCTGCTGGGCCCGGGCGAAGTCGGCTTCTTCACAGCCTCGATCAAGGAAGTGGCCGACGCCGCCGTCGGCGACACCATCACCGACGAGAAGAAGCAGACCGCCGAACCGCTGAAGGGCTTCAAGGAAGTCGTGCCGGTGGTGTTCTGCGGCCTGTTCCCGGTCGACGCCGCCGACTTCGAGGACCTGCGCGCCGCCGTCGGCAAGCTGCGCCTCAACGACGCCAGCTTCACCTTCGAGATGGAAAGCTCGGCCGCGCTGGGCTTCGGCTTCCGCTGCGGCTTCCTGGGCCTGCTGCACCTGGAGATCATCCAGGAGCGCCTGTCGCGCGAGTTCGACCTCGACCTGATCGCGACCGCCCCGTCGGTGGTCTACAAGATCAAGATGCGCAACGGCGAAGAGATCGAGCTGCACAACCCGGCCGACCTGCCGGACGTCATGCAGATCGAAGAGATCGCCGAGCCCTGGATCAAGGCCACGATCTTCACCCCGGACGAGTTCCTGGGCGGCGTCATCAAGCTCTGCCAGGACCGCCGCGGCATGCAGCGCGAACTGTCCTACGTCGGCAACCGCGCCATGGTCATCTACGACCTGCCGCTGAACGAGGTGGTGTTCGACTTCTACGACCGCCTGAAGTCGATCTCGAAGGGCTATGCCAGCTTCGACTACCAGCTCGAGGACTACCGCGCCGGCGACCTGGTGAAGATGTCGATCCTGGTCAACAGCGAGCCCGTCGACGCCCTGTCGATGCTGGTCCACCGCAGCCGCGCCGAAAGCCGCGGCCGCGGCATGTGCGAGAAGATGAAGGAGCTCATCCCGCAGCACATGTTCGTCATTCCGATCCAGGCGGCGATCGGCGGCCGGATCATCGCCCGCGAAACCGTCCGCGCCCTGCGCAAGGACGTGACCGCCAAGTGCTACGGCGGCGACGCCAGCCGGAAGCGCAAACTTCTGGACAAGCAGAAGGAAGGCAAGAAGCGGATGCGCCAGTTCGGCAAGGTCGAGATCCCGCAGGAAGCCTTCATCGCCGCCCTCAAGATGGACGAGGATTGATCGGCGGAGGGCCCCGCCCTCCCGCGCCTTGTGCGAAATTTCCTATTCTGAAAGCCGCGGCCATCCATAGGGATGAGCCGCGGTTTTCCTTTGAAGGCCGCCTGATCCAGCACGGAGACGACCATGGCCTTCCCGACCAACGTCAACGACCAGATCACCGACTCCGTCAGCCAGGTGAACACCAAGGTTCTGGGCGACGCGCCCGCCATCGCCATGGGCAACCTGTTCCAGGCCACCGCGCAGGCCCTGTCGAACGCCGCCCACAACGCGACGGAAAGCCAGCAGCAGTCCTATGAGACGATGCAGGCCTCGACGACGCAGGGCGTCTCGACGCTGCTGTCGGTCGACACCGCCAGCGCCGGCGAGGCGACGCAGAATATCCTCGACGCCGCCCCGCCTGCACCGCCGAGCGCCCCTGCCGAGGCGGCGATGAAACAGCCCAACCCAGCCATCCAAGCCGCCCTGGCGGCGGAGGAGGCGGCGATGCGCGCGGCGATGGAAAAGGTAGAGCAAGCAACCGCAGCCGCCAACGCGGCCGCCCAAGCCGCCATGGCCGCTGCGATTGGGGCCGCTCCGGAAGACTAGGGCCCGCACCCAGGCTTAGGCAGGGAAAACCGCGGATCCGTGACGAAGGTCTCGTCGGTCAGCGTACCCAGGAACTCGACGAGCTCCGCGACCTGGCGATCCCCCAGGCGCATCGCCACGCGATGCCGACGGATCGCCGTCTCCAGAGTCGGCGCCGAGCCGTCGTGCAGGTAGGGCGCGCTCAGCGCTGCATTGCGCAACGAAGGCGTACGGAAGCGCCCCGCATCGGCCGCCTCGCCCGTGACGTCGCCCAGGCCCTGGTCGCCGGCAAAGGGCGCGTCGATGCGGTGGAAGCGGGCCTTGTCGGCGTCGGTGAACAGCGGGCCGGCATGGCAGCTCGCGCAGCCGGCCTTGAACAACCGCTCGCCGCGCTCGGCTTCGGCCGACACCGCGACGGCCTCGCCCCGTCGACGCCGATCATACGGACTGTCGAACGAGACGAGCGTGCGCTGGAAGGCGGCCAGGGCCTTGGCGATCGTCACCATGCTGACCTCGCCGCCAACCTCGGGAAAGGCCTCGCCGAACATCCTGCGATAGCAGGCCTGGCCCGCCAGGCGCGCGGCCAGCACCGCCTCCTGGCCGGCGAAGCCCATCTCCACCGGCCTGGTCCCGGCGATCGGGATCAGGGCCTGGGCCTCCAGCGTCTTCACGCCCGGATCGCCCCAGGTCAGGGCGCGGAAGTAGCCTGCATTGGCCAGGGTCTGGACGTTGCGCTTGCCCGGATCGCCATGCACGCCCGGATGGGTGCGGTTGCTGTCGGTGAATCCGCGCCTCTGCTCGTGGCAGGTGGCGCACGACATCGTGCCGTCGATGGAGAGGTCGGCGTCGTAGAACAGCTTGCGCCCCAGCTCGACCTTGGCCTGGCTCATCGGATTGTCGATCGGAACCGGCGGCGGCGCGACGCCCTCAGGCAGCTTCCAGTCGAAACTCGAGACGGCGGCGGGCGCGAAGGCGACGCTCAGCAGCAGGCCGGCCGCCAGGGCCAGCGCCTTGCCGTAGACCTCCAGCTTCACGTCTCCGCCCCTCGTCGCGTCAGGGCTTGCGGGCGACCATGATCGGCAGCTCAGCCTGGGCGTTGGCCGAGATCTGGATCAGGTAGTCGCCGGGCGCCAGGTCGAAGGTCACCATCTTGCGCACGGTCGAGCAGGCCGGGCCCCGGCCATGGGCGATCGAGCGCTGGGCCGCGCCGTCCTTCAGCACGTCGATCCAGGCGCCGGTCCCCAGCGCGATCACGTACGAACCGGCCGTTTCCACCTTCAGCGAGAACAGGCCGCCCTTGCTGACCGTGCCGCCGGGCTTTTCCGGCTGCACGGCGTAGGCCACCTCGGGCGTCGGCGACAGGGCGGCGGCATAGGCCAGGCCGGGCGCCAGCACGGCCTTGGGCAGGTCCGCGACCGAGGTCGCCGCCGTCAGCGGCGACTTTGCCGTCCAGCCCGCCAGCTCCGGCGGCAGGCCGGCCTCGACGCCGGGCGCGCAGGCCGCGTCCGGCTGGGTCTGGGCCAGGGCGGCCGGCGCGGTAAGGGCGAGGCCGGCGGCCAGGATCAGGGCAAGACGCATGGCGAGGCTCCTCAGAACTTGACCCGCAGGTCGGCGCGGAAGTTGCGGCCTTCCTCCGGGAAGCCGTCGACCAGCTGGTACTTCTGGTCCAGCAGGTTGCGGGCCCCGAGGATGACGTCGATCTTGGGCGTCACCGTCACCTGGGCCGTCAGGTTGGCCAGCACGTAGCCGCCGGTGCGGTAGTAACGGGCGGGGCTGACCAGCGAACTCGAGGTCACCGTCCAGCGCTTGGACGCCGCCTCGACGCTGGGCGTCAGCGACAGGCGGTCGTTCAGCGTCCAGTCGGCGTAGACGAACAGCTTGTGGTCCGGCGTGCCGGTCGGGCGGAAGGCGGCGTTGGTCGGGTCGGTCAGCTTGCGGTGCAGATAGGTGTAGTTGCCGCCCAGGGTCAGGTGATCGCTCGCCTTGAGGGTCGCCGCGCCTTCCAGGCCATAATACTCGCCATCGCCGGCGTTCTTGGTCTGGTTGACCGTGCCGTAGGGCGGGCCCAGCGCCACCGGGATCAGGATCAGGGCGTCGCGCACGTCGCTGTAGAACACCGCCCCCTCGATCTTCAGCAGCGGCGTGAAGTCGACCGCGCCGCCCAGCTCGTAGTTGATCGCCCGCTCGGCCTTGACGTCCGGATTGGGCACGGCCTGGCCCATGCGGGCGCTGTAGCGCTCGAACAGGGTCGGGAAGCGGGCGCGCGACGAGACGCTGCCGTGCAGTTGCACGTCCGGCAGCGGTCGCCAGACCAGGGCCGCCTGGCCGTTCCAGGCCACGTCGTCGGTCAGCGGATAGAAGACGAAGGCGTTCGAGTTGTAGTCCTGGGCGGTGACCAGGTCGCGGCGGTCGCGCGAGACGCCGACCACCAGGTCGACCTTGTCGCCGAAGCGCTGGGTGTCCTCCAGGGCGACCGAGGTGGTGTCCTCGATCACGGTCTGGCGCGGTTCGGTCCCGGCGGGGGCGAAGCTCTGCTGCCACTCGACATGCTCGTCGCGGCGATAGAAGGCGGCGGCCTTCAGGGTGTTGGACGCGGTGACGTCGACGTCCAGCTCCAGGTTCCCGCCATAGGCCACATCGTCATAATAGGAGCGGAAAGCGCGCCCCAGGGTCTGGCTGTTCTGGCGGGCGTTGTCCCACGAATAGAGCGCGTTCTCGAAGGTGTTGCGATAGACGCGGGCCTTCAGCACGGCGTTGTCGGCGATCTTCGTCCGCGTCAGCAAGGCCAGGCTGTCGATGTTCCAGTAGGGCCAGGACCAGTAGCGCGTGCTGGCCGTGTCGGTGACGTGATAGGGCGCGTTCTTCTCGCCCTCTTGCCGGGTGTAGGTGATCGAGTACTCGTCGGTGGCGTTCGGCGTGAAGCCGGCCTTGAGGTTGACCCGCCAGTCCTCGCTTTCGGAGTGGTCGCGGTTGCCGCCGTTCTCGAGCGCGGTGGCCTTGTAGTCGTCTGGCAGCCGCCAGTGGGTGCGCTCGCTACGCGCGCCGCTGGCCTGGACGTAGAAGCGGTCGGTCTTGCCGCCGATGCGGCCTGACACCGTGTTGCCGTTCAGCGAGCCGTCGCCGTCGAAGCCCGCGCCCAGGCGGATCTCGCCCTCGAAGGGCCGCGACGGCTTGCGGGTGACCAGGTTGATGGCCCCACCCAGGCCGCCCGGACCGTCCAGCACCGAGACATAACCCTTGGAGACCTGGACCTCGGAGAGGTCGGCCGTGAGAAAACGCGCGAAGTCGATGCGGTTGTCGGCCGGCAGGAACACCCGCACGCCGTCGATCGACAGGGTGGTCTGGAAGCGGTCGAAGCCGCGGATGAACACCAGCCGCTCGTTGCGCGAGCCGCCGCTGTTTCCGGCCGCCGCGCCAGGGATCAGGTCCAGCGCCTGGTCGACGCTGGCCTTGTCGAACCTGCGCAGATCCTCGCCCTTGACCGTGCTGCCGCCTACCGTCTCGCCGGCGGCGTTGCGGGCGGTCACCTGCACCTCGCCCAGCGCATAGACGTCGCCCTGGGCGTGGGCGGCGCCGGCCAGCAGCGAACCGGCGAGCAGTACGGAGCGAAACAGCATGAAATCCCCTCGTTATGTAATTTGACTACATAACGAGTCGTCGCCCGTCGCGCCTTGCAGATTTTCTCCGCCGGCCGCCGCATCCGAAATGCTAGAAATCGCGGCGCCACGGAGGCCCGCATGCTCAAGATCCCCATGCTCAAGATATTGGGCCGCACCTCGTCGTTGAACGTCCGCAAGGTGTTGTGGACCTGTGGCGAACTTGATCTCGCCTACACGCGCGAGGACTGGGGCACGGGCTACGCCTCGACGAGCGATCCGGCCTTCCTGGCGCTCAATCCCAACGCCCTTGTGCCTGTGATCATCGACGAGCACGGCCCGCTGTGGGAGTCGAACACCATCTGCCGCTATCTCGCCTCGCGCCACGTCGGCGGCGAGGCCCTGCTGCCCACCGAGCCGCGCGGCCGCGCCGCCGTCGAGCAGTGGATGGACTGGCAAGCCACCGAGCTCAACACCGCCTGGCGCTACGCCTTCGCCGGCCTGGTGCGGCGGATGCCCGGCTTCGACGACCCGGCCCAGATCGCCGCCAGTATCCGCACCTGGAACGGCGCCATGGCCCTGCTCGATCGCCAGCTGGACCGCACCGGCGCCTTCGCCGCCGGCGAGACCTTCACCCTGGCCGACGTGGTGCTGGGCGTCTCCGTCCACCGCTGGGCCGCCTCGCCCATAGATCGCGACGCCCTGCCGGCCGTCGAGGCCTATTACGCCCGCCTGAAGACCCGCGAGGCGTTCGGGCCGTGGGCGCTCGACTCGGTTCCCTGAGGCCCGCGCCGCCCTCGCCCACCCGCCTGCCCGTTTCCTGCGCAGCCCGATCTTCCGAACGCTGCGGAACGGTGATCCGCGAACCCATCCGCCCGCCACGCGAACAAAGTGGGCGGCGGGGGCGACGGGCGCCCTGCTTAGCTCGGCCCAGCGCCGCCTCGTCGCGGGCGGCGGCGAAGGGGATAGGGCCGAGCACATGCCAGACGGAGTCCGCGTACCGACCAGAAGACAGCTGCTGACCGCGATCGCCCAGGTGGGCGGGACGGCGGCGCTGTACCAGGCCATGACCACTCTCGGCCACGCTGCCGAGACCCAGTTTCACGGCCCGCCAGACCTTGCGGGCGCGAGGCCCGGCGCCTCGGTGCTGGTGCTGGGGGCGGGCCTCGCCGGCCTGCTGGCCGCCTATGAGCTGACCCGCGCCGGCTACAAGGTGCGGATCCTCGAATACCAGGGCCGCGCGGGCGGCCGGAACTGGTCTCTGCGGGGTGGCGACACCTATACCGAGCTGGGCGGCGCGACCCAGAAGATCGGCTTTGCTCCCGGCAACTACTTCAATCCCGGCCCATGGCGCATCCCGCACCATCACCGCACCCTGCTGCACTACTGCAAGCAGTTCGGCGTGGCGCTGGAGCCGTTCATCCAGTTCAACCACAACACCTGGCTCCACTCCTCGACCGCGTTCGGCGGCAAGCCGGTGCGCTTCAAGGCGGCCGCGGCCGACTTCGAGGGCAATGTCGCCGAACTGCTGGCCAAGTCGATCAACACTAAGGCGCTGGACAACGCGGTCACGCCCGAGGATCGCGAGAAGCTGCTGGAGGCGCTCAGGGGCTGGGGCATGCTCGATGGCGACTACCGCTACGCCAAGGGCCTGCGCAGTTCGGCCCACCGCGGCTATGATCGGCCGCCCGGCGGCGGGATCGACGGCGCGCCGATCCCGTCCGACCTCTACGCCCTGCACGACGTACTCGACCCGCAGGTCTGGACCTCGATGGCCTTCTTCATGGGCCACGAGATGCAGACCACCATGTTCCAGCCCGTCGGCGGCATGGACATGATCGGCAAGGCCTTCGCCAAACAGGTCGAGGGCCTGACCACCTTCAACGCCAAGGTCACCAAGATCGCCCAGGACGACAGGGGCGTGGCCGTCACCTTCGCCGACACCGCCACCGGCAAGGTCGAGACCGCCAAGGCCGACTGGTGCGTTTGCACAATTCCTCTCTCGATCCTCGGCCAAATCGACAGCGAGATCAGCGACGACCTGGCCGCCGCCATCAAGGCCGTGCCCTATTCGGGCCAGGTGAAGATCGGCCTGGAGATGAAGCGGCGCTTCTGGGAGGAGGAAGACTCCATCTACGGCGGCCACAGCTTCACCGACCAGGAGATCGCCCTGATCTCCTATCCCAACAACAACCTGTTCGGAAACGGGCCGGCCGTGCTGCTGGGCGCCTTCGCCCGGGAGATGGGGGCCTACCGCCTGGCCGGCATGACGCCGCAGCAGCGCATCGAGGTCGCCCTGCAACAGGGCTCGGTCCTGCACCCGCAGAGCTATCGCAAGGAATTTTCGAACGGCGCCTCGGTGGCCTGGAGCCGCGTGCCCTGGGCGCTGGGCTGCTGCGCCCGCTGGACCGAGGAGACCCGCAAGCAGCACTACCAGACCCTGGTGGCCATGGACCGGCGGATCGTGCTGGCCGGCGAGCACGCCTCGTATGTCGGCTGCTGGATGGAGGGCGCCCTGCTCTCGTCGCTGGACGCCATAACCCGCCTGCACAAGCGCGCCCTGGAGGCCTGAGCATGACCCGTCCCGTTCTCGTCGCGGCGTCGGCGCTCATCGCCGCCCTCGCCTGCGCCATCCCCGCCGTCGCCCAGGCCCCAGCCGACGGCGACACCGGCGGCGGCGTGGTGCGCGTGGCAAAGCCGATCACCGGCCAGCAGGTCTACGAGGCTGTCTGCCAGGCCTGCCACATGGCCGACGCCAAGGGCGGAACCGGCGCGGGGACGATTCCCGCCCTGGCCGCCAACCCGAAGCTGGCCGCCGCCCCTTACGTCACCATGGTGGTGGTGCGCGGCCAGGGCGGCATGCCGCCCTTCGCCGGCACGCTGGACGACGCCCAGATCGGCGAGGTCGTCACCTATGTCCGCACGCACTTCGGAAACGCCTACGCCAAGCCGGTGACGGCCGCCGACGTGGCGAAGGTTCCGCACCCCGATCGGTCCGGAGGTCACTAAGCGCGGGCGCGGGGCGTCGCGGCGTGCTAAAGCGCGCCGATGAGCAACGAGACCAACGACGCCCCGCCGAACGAAACCCCGATGCAGCGCGCCCTGCGCCTGAAGAAGGCCGCCCAGGGCCGCCACGGCCATGGCCCCAAGGCCTCCAGCGGCAAGGTCGACAAGGCCGACGCCGTCGCGCCGACGGGCAAGTCGCGCCCCTGGATGACCCGCTAGGGTCGCCAGCCGGCCGGAGGACGATCCATGGCCGACAACTTCGTCCTGATCACCGGCTGCTCGGGCGGCGGCAAGTCCAGCCTGCTGGCCGAGCTGTCCGCCCGCGGCTATGCCGTCGTCGAGGAGCCCGGCCGCCGCATCGTCCGGCAGGCGGCGCAAGGGCCCGACGACCACGTCCTGCCCTGGATCGATCCCAGCGCCTTCGCCCGCCGCGCCATCGAGCTGGCCCTGGCCGATCGCGAGGCCG
The DNA here is from genome assembly GCF_036889365.1 of Caulobacter sp. CCNWLW153. Classification (NCBI taxonomy): domain Bacteria; kingdom Pseudomonadati; phylum Pseudomonadota; class Alphaproteobacteria; order Caulobacterales; family Caulobacteraceae; genus Caulobacter; species Caulobacter sp. CCNWLW153. The sequence goes on along the minus strand of NZ_JBAKFV010000009.1, from coordinate 31,671 downwards.
CGCGCGGGCTGCATGGCTGGGTGTTCTTCGACCGCGGGCTGGTCGACGCGGCCAGCGCGCTTGAGGCCGCCACCGGCGAGCCCAGCCTGCGGGCGCTGGATCGCGCCCATCGCTATCACCGGCGCGTCTTTCTGGCCCCGCCCTGGCCCGAGATCCACGTCGCCGACGCCGAGCGTCGCCACGGGTTCGACGCGGCGCTGGACGAGTATGGCCGCCTGGAAGCCGCCCTCCCCGCCCTCGACTACGAGGTCGTCGTCCTGCCAAGGACTTCGGTCGCCGCCCGCGCCGACTTCGTCCTCGCCACCCTGGAAGCCTGAGCCATGCTGATCCGTCCCGAGCGCCCCGAAGACGTCGCCGCCATCGGCGCGGTGACGGCCGCCGCCTTCCTGGGCCGTCCCTACAGCAGCCAGACCGAGGCCCTGATCGTCGCCGCCCTGCGCGCGGCCGGCGCCTTGTCGCTGTCGCTGGTGGCCGAGGTCGACGACCAGGTGGCCGGCCACATCGCCTTTTCGCCGGTCGACATCGAGGTCTCGTCGGGCGACTGGTACGGCCTGGGTCCGGTGTCGGTGAGCCCCGACCAGCAGGGTACGGGCCTTGGCCAGGCCCTGATCCGCGAGGGCCTGAAACAGCTGGAAGCGCGCGGCGCCGCCGGCTGCGTGCTGCTGGGCTCGCCCAAGTACTATGAGCGGTTCGGCTTCGTGGCCGACGAGGCCCTGACCTATGGGGGCGAAGCTTCGCCTTACCTGCAACGCCTGGTCTTCAAGGGCCGCCCGCCGCGCGGCGCGGTGACCTACCACACGGCGTTCGGCGCTTAGGGCGCCCCCTAGACCATCCCCACCGTCTTCAGGCGGGCGCGGGGGTGGATCTCGTTCTGGCTCATCACCACGGTCTGGCCGCGGAAGCGCTCGATGATCGAGCGGACGTAGGGGCGGATGCCCGGGCTGGTCAGCAGCACCGGCGACTCGCCCTGCAGGGCGGCGCGTTCGAAGGTGTCGCGCACGCCGCGGATGAAGTCCTGCAGGCGCGAGGGAGCCAGGGCCAGCTGCTTGTCCTCGCCCGGACCGATCAGGGCCTCGGCGAAGGCCTGTTCCCAGTCGGCCGACAGGGTGATGATCGGCAGGGCGCCGTCCTCGCCGCGATTGGCCCAGCACAGCTGGCGGGCCAGGCGCGCGCGCACCTGCTCGACCAGCTGGGTGACCGAGGCCGTGTGCGGCGCGGCCTCGCCGATGCCTTCCAGGATCTGCGGCAGGTCGCGGATCGAGACGCGCTCCTTGAGCAGGGCCTGCAGCACGCGCTGGATGGTGGCGGCGTTGACGACGCCGGGGATCAGGTCGTCGACGAGCTTTTTCTGGTTCTCGGGCAGCTCCTTCAGGAGCTTCTGCACCTCGGCGTAGGAGAGCAGGTCGGCCATGTTCTCCTTGAGGATCTCGGTCAGGTGCGTGGTCAGCACCGTGGCCGGATCGACGACCGTATAGCCGCGGAACGTGGCCTCCTCGCGCAGGTCGTCGGCGACCCAGGTGGCCGGCAGGCCGAAGGCGGGCTCGCGCACGTGTTCGCCGGGCAGCTCCACCTGGCCGCCGCGCGGGTCCATGGCCATCAGGTGGCCCAGGCGCACTTCGCCGAGGCCAGCCTCCATCTCCTTGATGCGGATGGCGTAGCCCTGGTTGGCCAGGCGCATGTTGTCGAGGATGCGCACGGGCGGCATGACGAAGCCGAACTCGGTGGCCAGGGTCTTGCGCAGGGCGCGGATCTGGTCGGTCAGGCGGCGGCCTTCCAGGTCGTTGATCAGGGTCAGCAGGCCGTAGCCCAGCTCGATCTTGACGTCGTCGATGGCCAGGGCCGCGCTGATCGGCTCTTCCTCGGGCTCCGAAGGCGCCTCGGCCGCGGCGGCGGCGGCCGCGGCGGCGGCCTCCTTGGCCGGCGCTTCCTTGGCCTGCTGGGCGCGGCGATAGGCCAGGAAGCCCGCGCCGACGGCCAGGCCCGCGAACGGCAGCAGCGGCATGCCCGGGATCAGGGCGATGACGCCCGACGAGGCCGACACCATGCCCAGCGCGACCGGGTTCATAGCCAGCTGGGTGGTCAGGGCCTTGTCGGCGCTGCCCTCGACGCCGGCCTTGGAGACGACCAGACCGGCGGCGATCGAGATGATCAGGGCCGGGATCTGGCTGACCAGGCCGTCGCCGATGGTCATCAAGGTGTAGGTCGAGGCGGCCTCGCCCATCGGCACCTTGTGCTGGACGACGCCGATCAGGATGCCGCCGACGATGTTGATGCCGGTGATGATCAGGCCGGCGACGGCGTCGCCCTTCACGAACTTGCTGGCGCCGTCCATGGCGCCGAAGAAGGTCGATTCCTGCTCCAGCTCCTTGCGGCGGATCTTGGCCTGGTCCTGGTCGATCAGGCCCGTCGACAGGTCGGCGTCGATGGCCATCTGCTTGCCGGGCATGGCGTCCAGGGTGAAGCGCGCGGCCACTTCGGCGATGCGGCCCGAACCCTTGGTCACGACCATGAAGTTCACCACCACCAGGATGATGAAGATGATCACGCCGATGACGAAGTTGCCCTGCATCATCAGGTTGCCGAAGGCGGCGATGACCGCGCCGGCCCCGTGGCCGCCCTCGTGACCATTGCCCAGGATCAGGCGGGTCGAGGCGATGTTGAGGCCGAGGCGATAGAGGGTCGCGACCAGCAGGACGGTCGGAAAAGAGGTGAATTCCAGCGGCTTCTTGATCAGCACCGCCGTCATCAGGATCAGCACCGAGCCGGTCAGCGACACGGCCAGCAGGATGTCGAGCAGCGCCGGCGGCACCGGCAGGATCAGCAGGACGATGATGCCCACGACGCCGACGGCCAGGCCCATCTCGCCGCGCAGGATCCCCTCCCACAGCGACCTGGCGCTGGGGATCGAGGAAGCGGCCTTGGGGGCGGCGGCGTCAGCCATGGAAAGCCTTGCTGCTGTGTCTAGGACGGGACCGTTCCGCTTGAAGCGATTTGTGGCGGCCCGCCATCTCCTTAATCGAAATTAGCCATGTTCGGCGCCGGACCGATCGTCGCGGGCGCCGAACAGGATTCTACACTTGAGGTTTAAGCGGCCGCGCCGACGCCGCCCTGCGGCGGGGGCACGTTGACGCCGGCGTCGCCGTATTCCTTGAGCTTGTTGCGCAGGGTGCGGATCGAGATGCCCAGGATGTTGGCGGCGTGGGTGCGGTTGCCCAGGCAGTGCTCCAGGGTGTCGATGATCAGCGTCTGCTCCATCTCGGCCACGGTCTGGCCGACGAAGCTGCGGGCGACCGCGGCGCTCGCCACGGCTTCGGCCGCCGCCATCGAGGCGCCGCGCGCCACGGCCGCGTCGGGGGCCGGAGCCAGGGGCTGGCCGTCCGGCAGGCGGATGGCGAACTCCTCGATCTCGACGCCGGTCGACAGCAGCACCGCGCGGTGCATGGCGTTTTCCAGCTCGCGCACGTTGCCTGGCCAGCGGTGGGCGATCAGGCGGCGCTTGGCCTCGGCCGAGATCGGCTTGAGGTCGATGCCGTTGGCGGCCGAGTACTTCTTCACGAAGTGCTCGCACAGATTGATGATGTCGCCCGGGCGTTCGCGCAGCGGCGGCAGGGCCAGGTTCACGACGTTCAGGCGGTAGAGCAGGTCTTCGCGGAACACGCCTTCCTTGACCGCCTCGGCCAGGTTGCGGTTGCTCGTGGCGAGGATGCGGATGTCGACCTTGACCGGCTTGGTGCCGCCCACGCGATCGATCTCGCGCTCCTGGATGGCGCGCAGCAGCTTGGCCTGCAGGCGCACGTCCATTTCCGAGATTTCGTCCAGCAGCAGGGTGCCGCCGTTGGCTTCCTCGAACTTGCCGATGCGGCGGGCCAGGGCGCCGGTGAAGGCCCCCTTCTCGTGGCCGAACAGCTCGCTTTCCAGCAGGTTCTCGGGGATGGCGGCGCAGTTGACGCTGATGAACGGCGCCTTGGCCCGACGCGATTTCGCGTGGACGTGGCGAGCCATCACTTCCTTGCCCGAACCGCTTTCGCCGGTGATCAGGATCGAGGCGTCCGACGGCGCGACCTGGTCGGCCAGCTTGATCACCTGCTCCATGTTCGGGTCGCGGGCGATCATCGGGCGGTTGTCGTCGGTGACGGCGGCCAGGACCGCGGCGATCAGCTCGGCGTCCGGCGGCAGCGGGATGAATTCCTTGGCCCCGGCCTTGATGGCGCCGGCGGCGCGCATCGGATCGGCGTCGACGCCGCAGGCCACGACCGGCACCCGGATCCGCTCGCTCTCGTTGGCGGCGATCAGGCCGGCGATGTCGAGGCCGTAGTCGACCATCATCAGGTCGGCGCCCTGCCCGGCCCGCAGCGCGTTGGTCGCCTGCTCCGTCGTCTCGACGTGCGAAACCTTGGCCCCGGCGTTCATCGCCATCTTCACGGCGACCGAGAGCTGACCGTTCAGTTTACCAACGACCAAGAGGCGCATTGTCTTGTCTCCGGGCGGCCCTTCCGGACCGATCTTTTACTGCTTCGCCCTCTTTCAGAAGGCGCGGACTAAGGTGGACGGGGAGCCTCGGGCGATCAGCCCGCGGCGTCGCCGTCCTTGATGATTTCCGTCATGGTCACGCCCAGGCGCTCGTCGACGACGACGACCTCGCCCCGGGCGACCAGGCGGTTGTTGACGTAGATGTCGATCGCCTCGCCGACCTTGCGGTCGAGCTCGAGGATCGAGCCGGCCTGCAACTGCAGCAGTTGGGCGACCGACATGTTCGAGCGGCCGAGCACGGCCGAGATGTTGACGGGAACGTCGAACACCGGGGCCAGGTCGGAGGCGATCTTGTCGCTCAGCTCGACCGGGATCTCCGAGGCCAGCATGCCGCCGTTGAAATCGTTGAGGGTCAGGTCGTCGGACATGGCGGTCAGCCTTCGCTAGGAAGCAGGGGTTCGGCGTGCAGGCCCTCGGCCGCGATGGCGGCTTCCAGGGCCTGGGCGACGCGCTGCGCCGCCTCGTCGGGATTGAATTCGGCGCGGCCGTCGCCCCAGTCGAGGACGAAGGCGGCGGGCGGCTGGGCGCCGTCGGCGCGGGCGACGATCGCGCCCGGGAAACCGATGGCCTGGGCCGTCTGCTCCAGGGCCGCCTGGGTGCGCTCGACCAGGTGCGGCGCGACGCGGACGGAAAGCTTGGGCTGGGCCTCGACCTCGCGGGCCAGGGCCAGCAGGGCCGCCGAGGCCGGGGCCTCGGGGAACTGGTCCAGCGCAGCGTCGGCGATCTTGTTGGCGCAGGCCAGGGCCAGGCGGGCGGCGTGCTCGCGGTGCTCGTGGGCCACGGCCGCCAGGGTCGACATCGCGCCGTGCACGGCGTGGGCGATGACGTTCATGGCCTGGGCGGCTTCCTGCTCGGCGCGGGCCACGGCCGAACGCTCGCCCTCGGCGAAGGCCTCGGCGCGGGCGGCCTCGACCTCCTCGGGCGTGAAGCTCTTCTTCACCTTGGGGGCCTCGTAGGCCACCCCGCCACGGTCGTCGAAGACCGTGTCGAAGGCGAAGCGCTGATAGGTTCCGTTGCTCATCCCGCGCGCCTCAGTAGATCAGCTCGTCGTCGCTGCCCGAACCGGCCAGCATGATCTCGCCCTTGGCGGCGAGGTCCTTGGCGATCTGGACCATGGCGACCTGGGCCTGGTCGACGTCCTTCAGACGCACCGGGCCCATGCTTTCCATGTCCTCGCGCATGATCTTCGAGGCGCGTTCGGACATGTTGGAGAAGAACATCTCGCGCAGCTTGTCCGAGGCGCCCTTCAGAGCCAGGGCCAGCTGTTCCTTGCCGGTGGCGCGCAGCAGGGTCTGCACGCCGCCCGGATCCAGCTTCGACAGGTCCTCGAACACGAACATCAGGGCCCGGATGCGCTCGGCCGCCTCGCGGTTGCGCTCTTCCAGGGCGGCGATGAAGCGGGCCTCGGTCTGGCGGTCGAAGTTGTTGAAGATCTCGGCCATCATCTCGTGGCTGTCGCGCTTGGAGGTGCGCGCCAGGTTCGACATGAACTCGATCCGCAGGGTCTGCTCGATCTTGTCGAGGATCTCGCGCTGCACCGGCTCCATGCGCAGCATGCGGGTGACGCACTCCAGCGCGAAGTCTTCCGGCAGGCAGGCCAGCACGCGGGCGGCGTGGTCGCTCTTCACCTTCGACAGCACGACGGCGACGGTCTGGGGGTATTCGTTCTTCAGGTAGTTGGCGAGCACCGCCTCGTTCACGTTGCCCAGCTTGTCCCACATGGTTCGACCCGCCGGACCGCGGATCTCTTCCATCAGCTGATCGACCTTCTCGGGCGCCATGAACGACATCAGCAGGCGCTGGGTCTGCTCGTAGGAGCCCATGATCGCGCCCGTCGAGCTCATGCCCGAGACGAACTCGACCAGCAGCTCTTCGACCACGCTGGCCGAAACCGTGCCCAGGCTGGCCATGGCCTGGGAGACTTCCTTGATCTCCTCGTCGTCCAGCGCTTCCCAGATCTTGGTGTGATCTTCACCCAGGGCGAGCAGGACGATGGCGGCCTTTTCGGGCCCGGCCAGCTTGGCGATGTCTGTGACGGCGGCCTTCATCCGATCACTCCGACTCGTGCAGCCAGTTGCGCAGGATCGCGACCGACTCTTCGGGGTGCTTCTCGACGAACTCCGACACGCGCTTGATCGACGAGGCCTTCACCTGGCCTTCGATCTTGGCGATGTCGATGCGCTGATCGATGTCGGAAACCGGGCCGGCGATGGCGATCGGCTCGCCCGACTGGTCGACCACGACCTGCTGGGTGGTGCCGTCCGACAGGGTCACCAGGCGGGTGACCGGCTGGTCGCCCTGGCCCAGGGCCAGTTGGATCGGGTGCTGGCCGGCCGGCTGGGTCAGGCTCTTGATGAACGGGCGCACGGCGAACAGCAGGATCAGCAGGGCGACGATGGCCAGGACGCCGATCTCGGCGACGCGCATCAGGTCGTTCTTGTCGAAGCCGGCCATCAGCCCGCCCTTGCCGTCCAGGCCCTGGTCCTCGGCGGTCGGGAAGCGGATGTTGGTGACCTTCACCTGGTCGCCGCGGGCGGCGTCGAAACCGATGGCGGTCTTAACCAGCTCTTCGATCTGCTGGATCTCCTCGGCGGTGCGCGGGGTGTAGGCGCCCGGCTTGCCGTCCTTGCCCGGGGCGGCGGTGACGCCGTCCACGGCCACGGCCACGGCGACCTTCTTCATGGCGCCCGGCTCGACCACTTCGGTGCGGACGGTCTCGGAGTTCTGGTAGTTGGTCGTCGTCTCGTTGGCGCCCGAGGTCGAGCCCAGCGGCTGCAGGCCGCCCGGCGCGGCGCCGGGGATGTTCTGGGTGGCGGTGACGCCGCCGGTGTCGTCGTTCTTGGTCTCGGAGGCGTTGTTGGCGCTGGTGCTTTCCGACAGCACGACCTGGCCATCCGGATCGTAACGCTTTTCCTGGGTGGTGATGCGGTTCAGGTCGAGGTCGGCGGTGACCGTGACGCGGGCCTTGCCCGGGCCCAGGACGCCGTCGAGCATTTCCTTGACGCTCTTGCCGATGCGCGCTTCGGCCTCGGACTTGCGGTCTTGGGCCAGGCGGCCGGCCAGGCTCTCGTCGCCGCCGGCCGACAGGGTCTTGCCGTGGTCGTCGATGACGTTGACGCGCTCGGGCTTCATGCCCGGGACCGAGCCGGCGACCAGGTTCTGGACGGCGGCGACCATGTCCGACGACGGCTCGCGGCCGGCGGTGCCGATGGTGACGGCGGCCGACGGCTGCTCGGCGTCTTCCTCGAACAGCTGGCGCTTGGGCAGGACGAGGTGGACGCGCACGTCGCGCACGCCCTGCCAGCCGCGGATGGTGCGTTCCAGCTCGCCCTGCAGGGCGCGCTGGCGGTTCAGCTGCTGGACGAAATCGGTCTGGCCGATGGCGTTGCCGGTGTCGAAGATCTCGTAGCCGATCGAGCCCGAGGTCACGAGGCCCTTGCCCGAAACCAGCAGGCGCGCGGAATTGACCTTGTCGCGGGCGACCATGATGGTCGAGCCGTCGCCCTTGGTCTCGTACTTGATGCCGGCCTGGTCCAGCGCCTGGGTGACGGCCGAAGCTTCCTTGAGGTCGAGATTCGAATACAGCAGCTCGCTCGGCTGCTTGCCCAGCATCATCACAACCGCGGCCAGCACGGCGATGGAACCGACGGCGACGCCCGCCAGGGCGGCCAGTCGGCCGACGCCGAACTTCTGAATCGCGCTCAGGAATTTATCCACTGGGCCTGTCCCTCAAACTGCGTCCGAACGGAACGCAAGCGAGACGGATGGAAGTCCGCCGTCGCTAGGCAGGATTTACCCAGTCGATGGTTAACACCGGCTTTAGATTTGAGGCCGGAACCCGGCTCCATAGGCGCCAAATGGTCGCGGCCGCGCCCCAGGGGGCGCGGCCGCTGAACAGACCGTTCGGGCGCTTCCTGGAGCATAACTCCTCGCGCCCTTTCAGTTTTTCCGCCGTTTAGCGGTACTGCTGAAGCCGGGTGGTCCGCAGACCCGCCAGGCCGTGCCGGTCGATAGACTGCTGCCAGGCGAGGAATTCCTCGTTGGTCAGCTTGTAACGATCGCACGCCTCGTCGAGCGAGAGGAGACCACCGCGGACGGCGGCGACCACCTCGGCCTTGCGCCGGATCACCCAACGCTGGGTTTCCGGGGGCGGAAGATCCGACAGGGTAAGAGGCGCACCGGTCGGACCGATGACGTACTTTTCACCCCGGCTGTTCGTGCGCTGCTGCTGCAACATGGCTTTACGCCTTTCCCACAACCATCACTGTTGACGAGGAATATAGGCGCCGGGGAATAACGACGGCTTAATTCCAGTAGTAAAGAAAGACCTAAACACGGGACTTCCTCCAGCGATCAGAGTGTATCGATGTGACACACTCTGATTAAGACCAGTTAATACCTATGATCAGCGCTTAATGCTCAGAAGTTCTTCCAGCATCTGATCGGCGGTAGTGATGATTTTCGACGAGGCCGAGTACGCGCGCTGCGTAGTGATCAGGCCGGTGAATTCAGTCGACAGGTCGACAGTCGAAGCTTCCAGCGTCGAAGGAGCCAGAGAACCGGCGCCGCCCTGGCCCGGGGTCTTCAGGCTGTAGGTGCCGCTTTCATTGGTGACGCGGTAGGCGTTGCCGTTAACGCCCTTCAGGCCGTTGGGATTCGAGAAGGTCGCGATGGCCACCTGGGCGATCCGGCGAGTCACCCCGTTGTCGAAGATGGCCGAGACGTAGCCGTCTTCATCCACCTCGATGTTGGTCAGGTTGCCGAACGCCGTACCGTTGGTGTTCACCGACTGCACGACCGACTGGCTGTTGTACTGCGTCAGGCCGCCGGCGGCGTTGGCCAGGTCGATCTGGATGTCCTGGGCGTCGATGCCCAGGCCGTCGGCCCAGCGCGGACCCGTGCCGGTGGCGGTCGGGTCCGAGGCGCCGATGTTGATCGCCGTCGGGGTCACGCCGCCGAACAGGTTGCCGACCGAGGCCAGCTTGCCGTCCGTGGTGAAGGTGATCTTGCCCGAGCTGATCAGGCCGTTGGTGTTGTTGTCCAGGTCGCCCGGCTTGGCGCGCAGTTCGGCGAACCATTCGTTCGGGCCGGGGCCCTTGAGCAGCGACAGGGTGACGGTGCGCTGGCCGCCCTTGGAGTCCGAGACCGGGATCTGGATCTCGAAGTCCGGCTTGACGCCGGTGGTCGGGTCTTCGGCGTAGTCCGACATCGAACGCGTGGTCGGATCGTAGGCGCCGGCGCTGACGGCCTGGGCCTTGGTCGACAGGCCCAGGTCGGACAGGTTCACGGTCACGCCGCCCGAGGTGACGGTGGTCGTGCTCGGGGTCGTGGAGCCGTTCGGCGTGTAGCCGGTCAGGGCGCCCGTGGTCGGGTCGTAGGTGGCCACGCCCGACTGGAACGCCACGCCGCCGCGCGTGATCGACACGGCGTACTCGTTGCCGTTGCCGGTCGGGCTGTAGGCGACGTTGTAGTTGGCGGTGCCGGCGGGGGTCTCGGGCACGGCGGTCTTGGCGACCGAGGCGTTGGCCGCGGCCGACACGGCCTGTTCCGAACGCAGGTTGGCGTTGACGCCGACGCGCGTGGTCTTCTCGGCGGTGCCGCCGACGGTGCCGACGTTGATCGACGACAGCTGGGTCAGGTCCGACGGGTCGGGCGTGATCATGCCGGTGACCGGATCGGCCAGCCAGCCTTGCAGATACAGGCCCGCGTCGTTCTTCAGGTAGCCCAGGTTGTCCAGCTGGAACGAACCGGCGCGGGTGAACGAGCGGGTGTCGGTGGCGGTCAGGCCTTCCGGCTTCTCGGTGGCGACGAAGAAGCCCGAGCCGGCGATCGACAGGTCCAGGCTCGAGGTCGTCGACTGGGTCAGGCCCTGCTGGCTGATGAACTGGTGCGTCAGAGCCTTCACGCCGCCGGCGCTGTAGGTGTTGTTCTTGCTCTGCGAGGTGACCAGCGTCGAGAAGTTGGCCGACGAGCGCTTGTAGCCGACGGTGTTGACGTTGGCGATGTTGTCCGAGATCGCGGCCAGGGCCGACGAGTTGGCGACCAGACCGGAGACGCCCGAGAGCATGGCGCTGTTGATGGACATGACTGAAATCCTGCTCGTGAGGTTTGTTTGGCGGGGTTCAGCGCAGTTTGCGTTTGGGTCCCGGGTCGGCCGTCTGGCTCGGTGGGGGACCGCGTCGGCGTCATTCTGACGCCCGGTTCATTCCGTGGAGGCCTTAGGCGGCCTCGGCTGGGGTTTCCGGTGTCTTGTCCGGAGCATTGGTGACGCCGATCACCTGGCTGATCGGCACCTTGACGCCGTCGATGGTGACCATGTTCTGGCCGCTCTCGTTGGTCACCGCGGTCACGATGCCTTCGATACGACCCTTGGAGGTGGTGGCGATCTTCGTGCCTTCGCCGTCGAGGGCGGTGACGCGCAGGGTGTAGGCGGCGCCGTTGGGCTGCTGGACGCCGCTGGTGCTGTCCTTGCCGTCCCACTCGAAGGTGTGGTCGCCCTTGCTCATGTCGTCGGGCAGCTTGGTGGCGACCACGTTGCCGTACTTGTCGAGCACCTCGATCTTCACCGAGGTGGCGTTGCGGCCGAGGGTGTAGCTCCAGTTGGCCTTGCCGTCCTTGAGCACCGAGGTGTCGGTCTCGGCGGTGGCCTGCTTGCCCATCATGTTGACCGCGTCGGCGATGCCGCCGTCGTTCATGCCGACCAGCGCCGCCAGCAGGTCGTTGGTGACCAGCTGCTGCTCGACGCCGGTCATCTGGACGATCTGGCCGGTGAAGGCGTTGGAATCCATCGGCGACAACGGATCCTGGTTCTTCATCTGCGTGGTCAGCAGCTTGAGGAAGGTCTCTTCGCTGCTCGCCAGCTGGTTCCTCGAGTTGTTGATCTTGTCGATCACCGAGGTGCCGGACGTCGCGCTGGTCGTGGTGGCCATGACGCTTGCTCCTAGATCTTGACGTCGACGCCGTCGGAATCCGCGAGGCGATAGCCCGGGATCAGCGACGCGGCCGAAAGGGTGGGAATGTCTTCGGCCATGGCGCCCGCGAAGGCGCGGCCGGCGAAGGCGCGGCGACCATGGTCGCCGCCCTGGAAGTCGAAGAAGGCGTTCTGCTGCTGGCCCTGGCCGCCGTTGCCGCCCTGGCTCGACACGTCGAACTTCAGGGCGTTGTCGGCGACGTCGAAGCCGGCCTGGCTCAGCGCCTGGCGCAGCTCGCCGGCGCGGTGGCGCAGATCGGCGGCGGCCTGCGGGTTCTCGAAGGCCATGACGGCCGTCAGCTTGCCCTCGGCCCCGATGCGCACCTGCACGTCGACCTTGCCCAGGCCTTCCGGCGTCAGGACGATGTCGAAGCGGGTGGTCTTGGCCTCGAGCTTCTTGGCGATCTCGGCCGACATGGCCGCGACGGTCTCGGGCGAGCCGCGCACGATGGTCTCGGCCGGCGCCTGGGCGGTCGTGGCGGCCTGGGCCTGGACGGTCGGGGCGAAGGTCGCTTCGGCCTTGGGCGCGGCGGCGTCGACCGGCGCGGCGTCGGTCGCCATCTGGGCGAAGGCGTCGGCGCCGCCGCCTTGCGATCCGCTATCGCTGTTGGTCGCCGCGTCGTGGGCGGCCTGCTCGGCGGCGACGGCGTTGGCGGTGACCACGGCCTCGCCCTTGGCGGCGACCTCGATCTTGCCGGTCTTGGGCGCGAGCACCTGGGTCTCGGCGGGCTTGGCCGTTTCGACGGCCGCGGCCTGGGCCTCGACCGGCGCGGCGACCTCGGCGGTGTCGACCGGCGTCGCGGCGACCGTGGTCGCGGCGTCGTCGGCCGGAACCTGCACGGCCTTCAGGCTGACGATCTCATCGCCCAGCGAGGCGGCGGCCGGCTGGGCGGCGTCGGCGGCGGCCTGCGCCTGGGCTTGAACCTGGGGCTCGGCCTTCGGCGCGGCGGGCGTTTGGGCGGGCGCGGCGGCCTGCGGCTGGGCGGCCAGCTTGCTCAGGTCGATGGCGGGAACGTCGGTGGTCGCGGCGGCCGCGTCAGCGGCGACCGGCAGGACGGCCTCGGCGTCGACCTGCGGCGCGGCCGCGTCGGCCACCAGATCGGCGGCGGCCTGCACGGTCTCGGCGGCGGCCGCGACCGGAGCGGCGCCGGCCAGCTTGGCGACGTCGGAAACGGTGTCGGCCACGTCGCCGACCAGGTCGGCGGCCTTGGCCAGAAGATCGGTGGAGCCCGCGGCCGCGGCTTCGACGCCGTCGACGGCCTCGGCGGCTTGGCCGACAGCGGCGGGCGGCTGCTGTTGTTGTTGCGTGCTCATGGCGGCGACGACGGCCGCGCCGGCCTGGGCGGCGGCGGCGTCCTGGCCGGCGGTCTCGTCGCTGGCCTTGCCGTCGTCGGCCTTGCGGTCGGCGGCGGGCTTGGCCTGCGCCTTGTTTCCACTCGCGGGACGGGCGGCCGGCTGGTCCTGCTTCTCTTCGCTCGCGCCCTTGGCGGCCAGCAGCGCGCCAAAGACGTCGCCGGCGCTCGAAGCGTCGGACGCGCTGGCGGCGCCCTGGGCGGGCGTCGGGAGCGGAAGAGAGGCGGCGATCGCGGTCATGCGGGTCGGTACGCTCTGGCTGGACGGCGGCTCGGATGGAGCACGCCTTGATCCGCCGTCCCCTGAGCAATCGCCGGGCCAACCCGGAAATTTCCATCAAGTCATTGATCTAAAAGACTTTAACCTTCGATTTACCCTTTGATTTCGGCAGGTTGCGGAGGTTTTTGCCGAGCGGAAACGGAAAGAATGACCCGTCCCTTGCCGCGCCCTTTGCCGCGTCGGCGCGTCGCAGCCGGGCTGTTGGCCGGGTTGGCGCCATCCTTGCGCTCCCCTCCTCGTCGTCCGCACGGCGCATGGAACCCAACGCCTTGTATTTCAACGGTTTGCACAACGGAAACGAGACGCTCTCGACGCCGACCCGGCAAGTTTCGCCGGGCAAGGTCGCGTCGCGTGGTCCGTGCTTTGCCGAGCGGACAGGAGATCGCTGATGTCGCTGAACACCATCCTGAACACCGCGACGTCGGGGATGATGGCCGCCCAGACGGGCATGCGCGTCGTTTCCGACAACATCGCCAACGTCAACACGGCAGGCTACGTCCGCAAGACGATCAGCCAGTCCAACCTCGTGTCGAACGGCATGGGCGTGGGCGTCAACATCGACGCCATCAAGCGCGCCACCGACCGCTTCCTGCAGTCGGCCAGCCTGAACGCCGCCTCGGACGCCGGCCGCGCCTCGGCCCTGTCGAGCGCGCTGGACAACGCCCAGGAGCTGTTCGGCGACCCCAGCGCCAAGACCAACTTCTTCTCGATGCTCGACGACGTGTTCAGCGCCTTCTCGCAGGCCGCTGACGAGCCGTCCTCGTCGCTGCTGCGCGCGCAGGCCCTGACCAAGGTCGAGGACTTCCTGGGTGAAAGCAGCCGCATCACCGCCGGCCTGTCCAGCCTGGGCAAGGACGCCGACACCAAGATCTCGGCCGACGTCGACCGCGTGAACGTGCTGCTCAAGCAGATCGACGAGCTGAACGCCGACATCACCCGCGCCAAGACCACCGGCGTCGACGCCACCGGCTCGGAGAACATCCAGAGCGGCCTGATCGACGAGCTGTCGTCGCTGATGAACGTGCAGGTCAGCCAGCGCGCCAACGGCGGCGTGCTGATCCGCTCGACCGAGGGCATGAGCCTGGCCGGCGAAGGCGCGGCCGTGATCAAGTACGAACAGTCGCCCACCGCCAACGGCTTCCTGACGGTCACCTCGGCCAACAGCGGCGGTCAGGCCAGCCCGCTCTATATCAGCAGCGGCGAGATCAAGGGCCTGCTGGAGCTGCGCAACACCGAGCTGCCGGCCCTGTCCGACCAGCTGGGCGAGTTCGTCACCCGCGCCACCGAGGAGCTGAACCGCGCCTCGAACGCCAACTCCTCGGTCCCCGCCCCGGCCACCATGACCGGCCGCGACACCGGCCTGGACGCCACCACCGCCCTCACCGGCTTCACCGGCAAGACCACCATCGCCCTGACCAACTCGGCCGGCGTCATCCAGCGCCGCATCGAGGTGGACTTCACCGCCGGCTCGATGACGGTCGACGGCGTCGCCGGCCCGGCCTTCACCCCGGCCAACTTCCTGACCCAGCTGAACAGCGCCCTGGGCGCCGACGGCCAGGCCAACTTCTCGAACGGCGCGCTCAGCCTGTCGGCCAACGGCGGCCTGGGCGTGGCCATCGCCGACGATCCGACCAATCCCTCGACCAAGGCCGGCAAGGGCTTCAGCCACTTCTTCGGCATGAACGACATCATCCGCCAGAACGGCTACTCGCCGTACGAGACGGGCATGACCACGGCCTCGCCGCACGGCTTCACGCCGGGCGAGGAAATCACCCTGCGCCTGACCGACATCGAGGGCGGCCGCATCCGCGACGTGAAGGTCACCGTCCCGGCGGGCGGCACCATGCAGGACATGCTCAACGCCCTGAACTCGCGCAGCGACGGCGCGGGCCAGTATGGAACCTTCGCGCTCGACTCCAAGGGCGCGCTGAGCTTCGGCTCCAACAGCGCCTCGCCGGTGACCCTGTCGGTGGTCGAGGACGGCACCCAGCGCGGCGCCGGCGGCCCGTCGCTGAGCCAACTGTTCGGCCTGGGTCCGTCCGAGCGCAGCACCCGGGCTTCGGGCTACACCGTCGACGCGGCGATGAACAGCAACCCGGCCCGCCTGCCCTTCGCCAAGCTCGACCTGACGGCCGCCGCGGGGACCTCGTCCCTGGCCGTCGGCGACGCCCGCGGCGCCCTGGCCCTGGCCAAGGCCGGCGACAGCGCGGTGAACTTCTCTTCGGCCGGCGGGGTCGGCGCGGCCACCAGCAGCGTCCTGCGCTACGGCGCCGACTTCGCCGGCTCGATCGCCCGCAAGGCGGCCGCCGCCGAATCCAAGAAGGACGCCACGGCCTCCGTGAAGGTCGAGGTCGACACCCAGCGCCAGTCGCACGAGGGGGTCAATCTCGACGAAGAGCTCATCAATCTGACGACGTACCAGCAGGCGTTCAACGCCTCGGCTCGCCTGATCCAGGCGACCAAGGACATGTACGACGTCCTCGTGAACATCATCTGAGGTCCGCCATGACCCGTGTCTCCACCTCCGGCAACTACGGCGTGATGACGTCGAACCTGATGCTGGCGCAGGTGCGCCAGAACCAGATCGGCGAGCAGGTCTCCAGCCAGAAGGTCGCCAGCGACCTGAAGGGCTATTCCAAGAACGCCGAGATGCTGACGGCGATGAAGAGCGCCCAGGCCAAGATCGACGGCTTCCTCGACCAGACCAAGCTCGTCTCCAACCGCCTGGAGATGCAGGACATGGGCATCGAGCGCCTGGCCAACTCGGCCACCAGCGCCCGCGAGGCGATCGCCAACGCCCTGGCCGCCGGCAACGCCACCACCCTGATGCAGCAGCTGCAGAACGCCTTCGGCGACGCCGTGCAGGGCCTCAACACCAAGGCCAATGGCTACTACGTGTTCTCGGGCGCCAAGAACGACACGGCGACGACCACGGCGACCAGCATGGCCGACCTGACGGCCGCGCCCAGCACCGCCTCGCTGTTCCAGAACGACCAGTACGTCACGACCAACCGCATCGACGAGTCGACCACGGTGTCGACCGGCGTGCTGGGCGACGCCCTGGGGACCGACCTGTTCGACGCCTTCAAGCAGGTGCAGGCCTATGTCGACGCCAACGGCCCGTTCACCGGCAACCTGACCGACGCCCAGTCGACCTTCCTCAAGGGCCTGCTGCCGTCCTTCGACGCCGCCCACAAGGACCTGGTGACGGCCCAGGGCAAGAACGGCCTGAACCAGAAGCGCTTCGAGGACGCCCAGGTCTCGCTGCAGGACCAGTCCGACAGCCTGACGGTGATGATCGGCGGCGTGGTCGACGTCGACATGGCCGAGGCCGTCACCCGCCTGCAGGCCGCCCAGTTGGCCGTCCAGGCCTCGGCCCAGGTGTTCGCCTCGCTGCAGAACTCGTCGCTGCTGAACGTGCTGAAGTAGGGCCTTTAGAACCTGCGGCGCTGCTCCACCTCGCAAAATCGGGGTCGAGGCTCTAAATAGCGCCGATGGACGCCGACCTCGCCCGTTTCGACCCCGCCCACGCCCCCCTTCCGGAGGGCGACGCCCTGATCGCGCGCGCCGCCGAGGCCGCCAGGCGGGCCGTCGGCCTGCCCGAAGGCGCGCGGATCGTCGCGGCCATGTCCGGGGGCGTCGATTCCACCGTCACCGCCGCCCTGCTGGCCCGCGCCGGCTACGACGTGGTGGGCGTCACCCTTCAGCTCTACGACCACGGCGCGGCGATCTCCAAGAAGGGCGCCTGCTGCGCCGGCCAGGACATCATGGACGCCCGCATGGCGGCCGAGCGCATCGGCATCCCGCACTACGTCCTCGACTACGAAAGCCGCTTCAAGGAGCAGGTCATCGAGGAGTTTGCCGACGCCTACCTGCGCGGCGAGACCCCGATCCCGTGCGTGCGCTGCAACCAGACCGTCAAGTTCCGCGACCTGCTGGACGTGGCCCGCGACCTGGGCTCCGAGGCCATGGCCACCGGCCACTACGTGCAGCGCGGCTTCACCTCGGCCAGCAACCGCCCGCAGCTGCGCCGCGCCGCCGACCCGGCCAAGGACCAGTCCTACTTCCTGTTCGCCACCACGCGCGACCAGCTGGACTTCCTGCGCTTCCCGCTGGGCGGGTTCTCCAAGCCCGAGGTCCGCGCCGTCGCGACCGCGCTGGGCCTGTCGGTGGCCGACAAGCCCGACAGCCAGGACATCTGCTTCGTGCCCGAGGGCAAGTACACCACGGTCATCGACCGCATCCGCCCACAAGGCGCGGAAGCGGGCGACATCGTGCACCTGGACGGCAAGGTGCTGGGCCGCCACGAGGGCGTCACGCGCTACACCATCGGCCAGCGCCGCGGCCTCAACGTGGGCGGCGGCACGGGCGAGCCGCTGTTCGTGGTCCGCATCGACGCCGACAAGCGCCACGTCGTGGTCGGCCCGCGCGAGGCGCTGCTGACCAAGGCGCTGACCCTGAAGGAAGACAACTGGCTTGGCGGCGAGGACGACCTGATCGCGGCCGCCAAGGCCAACGCGCCGGTCCTGGCCCGCGTCCGCTCGACCCGCGAGCCGGTGCCCGGCCGCCTGATGCTGGAAGACGGCGGCGTGCGCCTGGTGTTCGACGTCCTGGAAGAAGGCGTCGCCCCCGGCCAGGCCTGCGTGCTCTACGACCCCGCCGATCCCGAACGCGTGCTCGGCGGCGGGTTCATCGCCACGACGCAAAGGGCGATGGACCAATAGCGTCCCTCTCCCCCTGCGGGAGAGGGTGGCCTCCCGCAGGGAGGTCGGGTGAGGGGTCGCACAAGCAGAAACGCCGCGACAGCTGATCAGCTGTCGCGGCGTTTTGCGTCTGAGAAACCCCTCATCCGTCGGCTTTCGCCGACACCTTCTCCCGCAAGGGGAAGGGTCAGGTCTAAAAACTCAGTCCAGCGCGCCGATGTACGGCAGGCCGCGGCTCTTGCCTTCGTCGTCGAGGCCGTAGCCGACGAGGTAGCGGGCCGGGGCTTCCCAGGCCACGAAGTCGGGCTCCATGCCGCGCGAGGTCGGCCAGGGCTTGCGGGCGAAGACGGCGGTCAGCACTTCGCTGGCGCCGGCGTCCTTGACCAGGCGCGCGGCTTCCGACAGCGACAGTCCGGTGTCGAACACGTCGTCGAGCACCAGGGCGCGGCGGCCCACCAGCGGGCGCTGCAGGTCGGCGCGCACTTCGCAGCGGCCGGTGCTCTTGCGCTCGTCATGGTACGAGGCCAGCCACAGGGCGTCGAAGCGGACGTTGCGGCCGGCCTTCCACAGGGCGCGGGTCAGGTCGGCGGCGAACCACAGGCCGCCCGTCAGCAGGCAGACGGCGACGGTGTCGTCGTCGATGCGCGGGGCGATCTGGCGGGCCAGGGCTTCCACCCGCTCGGCGATTTCTTGCTCGGAAATGAGCACTTCGGGGCGGTGGAGCTCGGTCATGTCAGGGGATCTTGGTCAATGATGGTCGGCGGCGGCCGGTTCGGCCGCTCCGGTCTCATGACCAGGGGCGCCGTGTCCAGCCCCTTCCGCCGCGGAATCGGCCCCATGGGCGTCCTCGGCGGCATGATCCGTGGTCGGCGTGTCCTGGGCGCCGCGCAGTTCGGGCTCGCCGTGGCCGGCCTTGGCGGGCCCCAGGCCCGTCTTGACGGCGTGGGCCGCGCCCTTCTCGACCGCGAAGCCGACTTCCAGGATCTGGGCGCTGGACGGCGGGTTCAGCAGGGTGACCGAGAAATGGCGGGTCTGGCCGGGCGGGATGACCGGGTCGGCCGCGGCGGCCAGTTGGCCGGCCACGCGCTTCTGGCCCTTGTTCAGCAGGGCGATGCGCAGCGGCGGCGCCGAGACCGGCTTTTCGGTGATGTTGCGGATCACGCCGGTGACGATCAGGGCGGCGCGGCCGTCCTGCATCGAGGGCTGGGCGCGGATGCTGCTTTCCTCGACGATCAGGCCCACGGTGTTGATCGGCTTGCCGACCATGGCGTAGGCGCCCGCGGTGCTGGGCATCAGCTTGCCGATATCGAGGCGGAAGACGGCCACGCAGCCTAGCACCAGCACCACGAAGGCGGCCATCGAGGCCCAGACGATGCCGGTGGTCTTGGCTTCCTTCAGGCGGCGCTCGGCGTCGGCGCGGGCCCGGAACACCTTGGGCAGTTCCTCGCCCGGCAGGGCGCTGACCGGCGGTTCCGGCTCGGGCTCGTCATCGAGGGCGTGTAGCGGGTCGAGCGGGGCCGACACGGCCGCGTCGTTGGCCGGCCCGGGGTTCGCCCCCGCGGCGGGCGGGGCGTCGAACAGGTCGTCGTCGGCGGCGGATTCGTTACGCGCGGTCCACCGGGCGCCGCACGAGGCGCAGCGCACGACGCGCCCGGTCGAACCGACCTTGGCGTCGTCGACGAAATAGCGGCTGGCGCACTCGGGACAGGTCAGTATCATGGCCGCGAATCGGTCATCCCCGCTTTACAGCATTGGAGGTCGCCGATTTTAACCCTGATGTCCAGAAACCCCATCGACACACCCTTGCGGACCGGCGCAGATCAAGACCCCGACGCCGTCCCCGTGGTCCGTTTCGAAGGCGTCTCCATGCGCTACGGGCGGGGTCCCGAAACCCTGCGCGACATCGGGTTTTCCCTTGCCCCGGGCTCGTTTCACTTCCTGACCGGCGCCTCGGGCGCGGGCAAGAGCTCGCTGCTCAAGCTGATCTACCTGGCCCATCGTGCGTCACGGGGTCGCGTCGAGCTGTTCGGGCGCGACGTGAACCTGGTTCCGGGCGCCGACCTGCCGTTCCTGCGCCGCCGCATCGGCGTGGTGTTCCAGGAATTCCGCCTGCTCGAGCACCTGTCGGTGTTCGACAACGCCGGCCTGCCGCTGCGCATCGCGGGCCGCAAGCCCAACACCTATCGCGACGACGTCGCCGAGCTTCTGCACTGGGTGGGCCTGGGCGAGCGCATGCACGCCCTGCCCGCCACCCTGTCGGGCGGCGAAAAGCAGCGCCTGGCCATCGCCCGCGCCGTCGTCGACCGCCCCGACATCCTGCTGGCCGACGAGCCGACCGGCAATGTCGACCCGACCATGTCGCTGCGCCTGCTGCGCCTGTTCGTCGAGCTCAACCGCCTGGGCACCACGGTGCTGATCGCCACCCACGACGAGGAGCTGGTGGCCCGCGCCGGCCGCCCCGTCCTGCACCTCGAGCACGGCCGCCTGGTCGACACCGGCGAGGCGCGATGAGCGGCCCGTTCGACATCAACCGCTGGAAGCCCGGCCCGCTGCTGCCGCCGCGCGACGCCCGCGACGGAGCGCTGGTGTTCGTGGTCGCCGTGCTGTGCTTCCTGGCCTGCCTCACCGCCCTGGCCGCCCTGGCGGCCAACCGCGCCGCCGAGGGCTGGACCTCGCAGCTGACCGGCTCGGCCACCGTCGTGGTCCGCGCCAAGTCCGGCGAGACGCCCGACAGCGCCGCCGCCCGCGCCGCCGAGACCCTGGCCGGGGTCAAGGGCGTGGTCCAGGCGCAAGCGCTCACCAAGGACAAGGCCGAGGCCCTGCTGGAGCCGTGGATCGGCCGCGACGCCCTGGTCGCCGACCTGCCGACCCCGCGCCTGGTCACCCTCGACCTGGATCCCAAGGCCCCGGCCACCGCCGAAGCCCTGACCAAGGCCCTGCACGAGGCCGCCGTCGACGCCGTGGTCGACGACCACAGCCGCTGGATCGCCGACATCGAGCGCGGCGCGGGCCTGGCCCGCTGGGCGGCGCTGGGGGTCTTCGGCCTGATCGCCGCGGCGACGGCCGCCGTCATCACCTTCGCGACGCGCGCGGGCCTGGCCGCCCGCCACGAGGTGATCGAGGTGCTGCACCATTCCGGCGCCGAAGCCGGCTTCATCGCCAGGCTGTTCCAGAACCGCTTCGCGGCCATGGCCGCCAGCGCGGGCTTGCTCGGCGGCGCGGCGGCGGTCATCGTCGGCGTCGCGGCGCGGCTGGCGGGGGGCGGCACGGGTCTGACGCCGGTTCTGCCCCTGGCGTGGATGGACCTTCTGGCTCCCTTGCCCTGTCCGCTGATCGCCGCCCTGGTCGCGGGGCTGGCCGCGCGCGCCGCGGCCCTCCGCCTTCTGAAGGACATGCCGTGAAGAGCATCGCCGCCTTCCTGATCGTGGTGATGATCTGGGTGCTGGGCCTCCTGGCCTTCACCTCGCGGGTGGAACGCTCCACCCCGGCCGCCGACCCGCCCGTCGCCGACGGCGTCGTGGTGCTGACCGGCGCCTCGAACCTGCGGCTGGAGGCGGCTACAAAGCTGCTCGAGGCCGGCAAGGGCAAGCGCCTGCTGATCTCCGGCGTCAACCGCGAGGCCACCCGCGCCGACGTGCTGGACGTCACCAAGGCGGTCAAGCCGATCTACGACTGCTGCGTCGACCTGGGCTTCGCCGCCGCCGACACCGTCGGCAACGCCCGCGAGACCGCCGAATGGGCCAAGGCCCGCGGCTACAAGAGCCTGATCGTCGTCACCGCCGACTACCACATGCCGCGCTCGATGCTGGAGCTGCGCGCCACCATGCCGGACGTCGAGCTCTCCGCCTATCCGGTGGCCACCGAGAGCCTGAACGCCCGTCGCTGGTGGAAGCGCTCGCACACCGCCCGGCGGATGATCGTGGAATACTGCAAGTACCTGGCGATCCTGGGGCGCGAAGCGTTCCTGAACCTGGGTCCGAAAGACAAGCCCGCCGAGACGTCGGAGACCGGGCCCGCCGAGACGTCGGCAACGGGGAAAGACTCTTGATCTATCTGCGCTCGTTCCTGTTCCAGCTGTTCTTCTGGCTGTGGTCGGCGACCATGGCCATCCTGATGCTGGTGACCCTGGTCCTGCCGCGTCCGGTCAACCGCGCCGCCATGCGCATCTGGTCGCGGGGCGTGATCCTGGGCCTGCGCATCCTGGCGGGCGTGCGGGTCGAGGTGCGGGGCCAGGTCCCCACCGGCCCGGCCCTGGTGGCCGCCAAGCACCAGTCGATGTTCGACGTCTTCAGCCAGTTCGCCATCCTGCCCGACGCCTGCTTCGTGATGAAGAAGGAGCTCTTGATGGTGCCGCTCTTCGGGTGGCACGGCCTGAAGGCCCGGATGATCGTCGTCGACCGCGACGGCCATTCGGCGGCCCTGAAGAAGCTGGTGCGCGATAGCGTCGACCGCATGAAGGAGACCCGCCAGGTGGTGATCTTCCCCGAAGGCACCCGCGGCAAGGTCGGCGAGCCCGGCGACTACAAGCCCGGCATCGCCGCGCTCTATCGCGAGCTGGAGCTGCCGGTCACGCCGCTGGCCCTGAACTGCGGCCAGCACTGGCTGCACAAGAGCCTGCTCGTGCAACCCGGCGTCATCGTCTTCGAATACCTGCCGCCCATCCCCGCCGGCCTCAAGCGCGGCGAGTTCATGCGCGAGCTGCAGACGCGGATCGACGGCGCGACGAAGGCGCTGGAGGACGAGGGGATTTAAGATCCTCCCCCTGAAGGGGGAGGTGTCGGCGAAGCCGACGGAGGGGGACGTGACTTCCGAGTCAGCGACCTCCTAGAGATCAGCAGGGGGCTCCCCCCTCTGGCCCTTCGGGCCACCTCCCCCTTCAGGGGGAGGATTTCAGCTCCCTCGCCTCCACCATCTTCAGCAGCGCCTCCATGGCGTGATCGCGCACCCCGTCCTCGCGCAGGTGCCCCACCAGGTCGCGCAGGTAGTCGATGTTCGGCCCCGACAGGCCCCTGGCCCCGGCGATCAATTCGGCCTGCTGCTCGAGGGTCAGCGCCCCGGCCCACTGGCCGTGCGCGCGGTCCGACAGGAACACCAGCGCCGGGACCTCGCCGTCGCCGTCGATGCGCAGCTTCGACCAGGCTTCGAAATAGGTCTCGGTCGGCTGCTCGCGTTCGCGCAGGTAGGCGTAGACCTCCGGCCAGGCGGCCTCGGCGATCCGGTAGGCCACGCCGCGCACCGAACCGCCCGGCGCCAGGCCCAGCACCAGGCCCGGCCGCTCGTAGGTGCCCCGGTGATGCACCGAATAGATGCAGAAGGCGCGCCTGCGCCCATGGAGAACCGCGGTTCTTCGGTCTATGAACGGGAACCCGGGCCGCCACATCAGCGATCCGTAACCGAACACCCAACGATCGCCGCCCTGCGGCTGCTCGCTCGCCACGCCTAAAACCCTCACCGACCGGAACAGCCCCTTCGCCCATGACCCATAGCGACCCGACGCCGTCCCGCAAGCCCCGCCGTCGCGGCCTCGTCTTGCCTTTCGTGCTCGCGGCCCTGGTCTGCATCGTCTGGAGCGTCGGCTGGTTCTACCTGCGCAACGAGATGATCAAGCGCATGGACGCGACCTCGGTCCAGCTGAAGGCCGAGGGCTACGACCTGTCGTGGACCAGGCGCGAGGTCACCGGCTTCCCGTTCCGTCTGGACGTGCGGCTGGAGAACGCCCGAGTCGCCGAGCCCACTGGCTGGGCCGTACGCGCGCCGCAGCTGAAGGGCGAGGCGATGATCTACGGCATCGGCCACTGGATCATCGTCGCCCCGGCCGGCGTCGTGCTGACCCGCCCGGAGAAGGGCGACGTGACGATCACGGGCGAGGCGCTGCGCGCCAGCCTGGCCGGCTTCGACCAGTATCCGCCGCGCATCTCGGTCGAGGGCGCCAGGCTCCTGTTCACCACCGCCGCCGACGTCGAGCCGTTCCCGATCAGCTCCACCGAGGCCCTGCAGCTCCACCTGCGCCCGGGCCCCGACCAGCAGGGCGCCATCCTGTTCAAGGCCGACGGCGCCAAGGTGGCCTTCACCGGCCTGCTCGGCCGCATCGCCCAGGACCGCACCGCCTCGCTCTACTGGGACTCGCGCCTGTCGAAGGCCCCGGCCCTGCGCGGCGACAACTGGACCGACGCGGTGCGTGACTGGACCGCCGCCGGCGGCGCCATCACCGTCGAGAGCGGCAAGCTGACCGCCGGCGACGCCCTGATCGAGGCCAGGTCCGGCGCCCTGACCGTCGACCAGAACGGCCGCCTGCAAGGCGCGCTCGACGTCACCGTGCGCGAGAAGCCGACCACGGCCGAGGCCATCACCGACGCCCGCTCGGCCGTGGCGGCGGTCGCCGCGGCGGCCGGCAAGGACCCGACGCTCAGCGCCACCCTGGAATTCCAGAACGGCCGCACGCGCCTTGGACCGTTCGATACGGGTCCTTCGCCGCAGGTGTATGTGCCGCGCTAACAACCCTTCTCCCGTCATTCCCGCCCTTGTGGCGGGAAACCCTGGTTCCGTACGCACGTGAGGAGCAAGCGACGTGCTCAGCACGTCGCCCCTATTGCCCTTGCGGCTGACAGAGGGGTTCCCGCCACAAGGGCGGGAATGACGGGAGTTCGGGACGGCGCCTATCCGGCCGCCTCCTCAGCGACCATCTCGCCTCCACCAAACCACGCAATTTCCTTCCCCGGCGACGCGGCTATTGCACCCTTCGCGGCAAGGACTATGTTCCGCCCCTCATTTTCGGGGATAGACATGGGTCGCGACGCGGACGAGACGCCGCCCTCGCTGGACGAGGTCCGATGGCGCATCGACGCCATCGATAGCCAACTGCTCGCGCTGATCGACGAGCGGGCCGGATTGTCGCGCGCCGTCGCCGCGGCCAAGCAGGCCGCCGGCGACACCGGCTTTGGCCTGCGCCCCGGTCGCGAGGCCCTGATCGTCCGCAAGCTGCTGTCGGCGCAGCGCAACCACGCTCCCGACGGTCTCGTGATCCGCATCTGGCGCGAGCTGATGGCCGACAGCCTGTCGCGCCAGGGCCCGTTCCACCTGACGGTCTGGGGCGACGGCCGCACCGTCGAGCTGGCCCGCCTGCGCTTCGGCGCCGCGCCGCCGATGGCCGTGGTCGCCGCCGACAAGGACGCCCTGGCCGCCGCCAAGACGCCGTGGGCCGTCTCGGTGCTGGGCCTGCAGCCGGGCAGCGCCTGGTGGGGCCGCCTGCTGGCCGAACCGACGCTGAACATCTTCGCCGCCCTGCCCTGCCTGACCCGCTGGGGCCCGCAGGCCGCCTTCGCCGTGGCCCAGGTCGAGGTCGAACCCACCGGCGGCGACCAGACCTTCTGGGTGACCGACAGCGCCAAGAGCGCCGGCGCCATCGTCGAGGCCCTGGGCGCCGACGGCGTGGCGGCCGAACCGCTGGCCGAGGCCGGCGGCCTGAAGCTCTTTTCGCTGTCGGGCTTCTACCAGCGCAACGACGAGCGCCTGGCCCGCGCGCCTGGCCAGCTGACCGGCGTCATCGGGGCTGCGCCGGTTCCCTTCGACGTGTAAGAAGGCCCCGTTTTTTCCGAAGGGCGCAAAGCCGCCCGCCGAGACCCGTGATGACCGCTTCCGACCGTTCCGCCTCGCCTCGTCCGCTGCCCAAGCCGGGCATCCTCGACATCGCCGCCTATGTGGGCGGCAAGTCGAAGATCGAGGGGATCGCCCATCCGGTGAAGCTGTCGAGCAACGAGAACGTCCTGGGCTGCAGCGAGCAGGCCAAGACCGCCTATCGCGACGCCGTCGACCGCCTGCACGTCTATCCGGACGGCAAGTCGAACGCCCTGCGCGCCGCCGTGGCTCAGCGTTACGACCTGGAGCCCGAGCGCCTGACCTTCGGCGACGGCAGCGACGAGATCTTCGCCCTGCTGTGCCAGGTCTATCTCGAGCCGGGCGACAACATCGTCCAGGGCGAGCACGGCTTCGCCGCCTATGCGATCGGCGCCCGCGCCTGCCAGGCCGAAGTCCGCTTCGCCAGGGAACCCAAGCGCCGCATCGATCTGGAAGAGACGATCAAGTGCGTGGACGAACGCACCCGCCTCGTCTTCATCGCCAACCCTGCAAACCCGACCGGCACCTGGCTGACCGGCGAGGAGATCCGCAGCCTCCACGCGGCCCTGCCTCCGTCGGTGATCCTGGTTCTGGACGGCGCCTATGCCGAGTTCTGCACCGATCCGCGCTTCGAGGACGGCCTGGCCCTGGCCCGCGAAACGCAGAACGTCATCGTCACCCGCACCTTCTCGAAGATCCACGGCCTGGCCGCGCTGCGCGTGGGCTGGGGCTATGCCGACGCCGGCATCATCGATCCGATCGAGCGCATCCGCCCGCCGTTCAACACCTCGATCCCTGGCCAGGACGCCGCCATCGCCGCCCTCGCCGACCGCGAGTTCGAGGCCGCCTCGGTGGCCCTGGTCGAGCAGTGGCGCCCCTGGCTGGCCCAGCAGCTGGGCGGCCTTGGCCTGACCGTCACCCCGTCGGCGGCCAATTTCGTGCTGGTCGACTTCCCCACGACGCCGGGCAGGACCGCGCTCGACGCCGAGGCCTTCCTGGCCAGCAAGGGCTACCTCGTGCGCGCCGTGGCCAACTACGGCCTGCCGGAATCGATCCGCATCACCATCGGCCGCGAGGAGCACAACCGCGCCGTCGTGGATCTGCTGGCGCAGTTCGTGGGGCAGTGATGGAATCCCCCTTTCCCCTCGATGGGGGAAGGGTCGGGGATGGGGGTGACCACCCACCGTTCCGCCGCAACCAGACCGACCGCCGCGTCACCCCCACCCAACCCTCCCCCATCGAGGGGGAGGGGGTATAAGACAAGAACCATGTCCCCCACCGGCCTGCTCTATCCCAAGATGACCGTCGTCGGCGCCGGCCTGATCGGCGGCTCGGTGATCCTGGCCGCCCGCGCCCACGGCGTGGTCGGCGAGATCACCATCGCCGACGCCAGCGAGGCCCACCGCGCCCGCGCGCTGGAGATCGGCCTGGCCGACCACGTCACCGGAGACCTGGCCGAGGCCGTCAGGGACGCCGACCTCGTCGTCATCGCCACGCCGGTGTTGTCGATCGGCGAGGTGGCCGCCGCCGTCGCCCCGCACCTCAAGGCCGGCGCCACCCTGACCGACGTCGGCTCGACCAAGGCCACCATCGCCGAGGCCTTCCGCGCGCCGGCGCTCTCCAAGGTGTTCCCAATCCCCGGCCACCCGATCGCCGGCACCGAGCAATCGGGTCCCGACGCCGGCTTCGCCGAGCTGTTCGAAGGCCGCTGGACCATCCTGACCCCGCTGGCCGACCGCGAGGACGAAGCCTACGCCGCCGCCGTCGCCAAGCTGTCGGCCTTCTGGCGCTCGTTCGGCGCCCAGGTCGAGCTGATGGAGGAGAAGCACCACGACCTGGTGCTGGCCGTCGTCAGCCACCTGCCCCACCTGATCGCCTACACCATCGTCGGCAGCGCGGCCGACCTCGAGAACGTCACCGAGAACGAGGTCATCAAGTATTCGGCCTCGGGCTTCCGCGACTTCACCCGCATCGCCGCCAGCGACCCGACCATGTGGCGCGACATCTTCGTGGCCAACAAGGACGCGGTGCTGGAGATGCTGGGCCGCTTCACCGAGGACCTGCAGGCCATGAGCCGCGCCATCCGCTGGGGCGACGCCGACACCCTGCACGCCCACTTCACCCGCACCCGCGCGATCCGGAGAGGCATCGTTGCGGCGGGCCAGGAAAGCGCCGAGCCGAATTTCGGGCGGGACCGGGGCAAGCACTAGTTCTTGATCCCTCTCTCTTTGAGAGAGGGAGGGGCCCGCGCCGCAAGGCGTGGGAGGGTGAGAGGTTTCACTGCTGGCCGGTGATCGTCGCCCGAGCCCCGCCCCGAAAGTCTGTAACCCCTCACCCTCCCACTGCTTCGCAGCGGGCCCCTCCCTCTCCCCATGGGAGAGGTTTGGTTTGCGCCCGCTGGACTATTTTACACCCGTATAGCAACCTCTCCCCCAACCGCCTCCTGGGGAGAGAGACGATGACCGACACCCGTGACGCCGTGATCATCGGCGGAGGCCACAACGGCCTCGTCTGCGCCTTCTACCTGGCCAGGGCCGGGATGAAGGTCACCGTCTGCGAGGCCCGCGGCGTGGTCGGCGGGGCCGCCGTGACCGAGGAGTTCCATCCCGGCTTCCGCAACTCGGTGGCCAGCTACACGGTCAGCCTGCTCAATCCGCGCGTCATCGCCGACATGGACCTGCACGGTTTCGGCCTGACGTTCCTGGAGCGGCCGATCTCCAACTTCCTGCCGATCAGCGACGACAAGTATCTGAAGCTCGGCGGCGGCCTCGAACGCACCCAGGAACAGTTCCGCAAGTTCAGCCGCCGTGACGCCGAGATCCTGCCGGCCTACTACGCCATGCTCGACGAGATCGGCGACGTGCTGCGCGATCTCGCCCAGGAGACCCCGCCCAACCTGGGCGACGGCCTGCCGGGGATCCTGCGGGCCCTTCGCCAGGGCGGACGGCTGGCCATGCTGTCGCGCGAACGCAAGCGCGACCTGCTCGACCTGTTCACCAAGAGCGCGCGGGATTTCCTGGGCGGCTGGTTCGAGAGCGAGCCGGTCAAGGCCGCCTTCGGCTTCGACGCCGTGGTCGGCAACTATGCCAGCCCCGACACGCCCGGCTCGGCCTATGTCCTGCTGCACCACACCTTCGGCGAGGTGAACGGCAAGAAGGGCGCCTGGGGCCACGCCGTCGGCGGCATGGGGGCGATCACCCAGGCCATGGCGAAGGCCTGCGAAAAGGCCGGGGTCGAGATCCTGCTCAACGCCCCTGTCGAGGGCGTCCACGTGGACGGAGGCAAAGCCGTGGGCGTGCAGCTGGTCGACGGCCGCCAGATCATGGCCCCGATCGTCAGCGCCAACGTCAACCCGGCCCTGCTCTACAAGAAGCTGGTGCCGCCCTCGGCCCTGCCGGCCGATTTCAGGAAGGCGATCGACGGCTACAAGAACGGCTCGGGCACCTTCCGCATGAACGTCGCCCTGTCGGAGCTGCCGGACTTCACGTCCCTGCCCGGCAAGGCGGTGGCCGAGCATCACCAGAGCGGGATCGTCATCGCCCCCAGCCTCGACTACATGGACGCGGCCTATCGCGACGCCAAGGCCGGCGGCATGAGCCGCGCGCCGATCGTCGAGATGCTGATCCCCTCGACGCTGGACACCAGCCTGGCCCCGCCAGGCCAGCACGTGGCCAGCCTGTTCTGCCAGCAGTTCGCGCCCACCCTGCCCGACGGCCGTTCCTGGGACGACGAGCGAGAGGCCGCTGCCGACCTGATCATCGACACGGTCGACCGCTGGGCCCCCAACTTCAAGGCCTCGGTGCTGGGCCGCACGGTCCTGTCGCCGCTGGATCTCGAACGAAAGTTCGGCCTGATCGGCGGCGACATCATGCACGGCCACATGAGCCTGGATCAGCTGTGGGCCACGCGGCCCCTGCTGGGCCACGCCAGCCACCGGGCGCCGATCAAGGGCCTCTACATGTGCGGCGCGGGCACGCATCCCGGCGGCGGGGTGTCGGGCAATCCCGGCCGCAACGCCGCCCGCGAGATCCTGCGCGACAAGGACTTCGCCACGGCGGTGAAGCTGAGCGTGGCGGGGCGGTGATGGGCGCGCGCCTTCTCCCTTCCCCCGCCTCCACAAACTCGCCTTCCTCGCCCTTGTGGCGAGGACCCATCGTTCAGCCGCTCAGGCTGCGCGATCCAGAGCAAGGCATAGGCGGCGGCGCCATGGATCCTCGCCACAAGGGCGAAGAAGACGATCTGGTTTGCGAAGGGGGAGTCCAGGCATGACCGCCCTCCCCAACCACGACCCCCTCTCCGACTGGGGCTTGCCCGGCTGGATCTACGGCTCCGAGCGCTTCTTCCGCGAGGAGCAGGACAAGGTCTTCCGGCCGTCGTGGCAGATCGTCTGCCACCTCAACGACATTCCCAGGGCCGGCGACTTCCACACCTTCGACTTCGTGGGCGAAAGCCTGATCGTCGTGCGCGGCAAGGACGGCGGGGCGCGGGCCTTCGCCAATGTCTGCCGCCACCGGGGCGCGCGGCTGCTGGACGGCCCCACCGGCCGCTGCGGCCGCATCGTCTGCCCCTACCACGCCTGGACCTACGACCTGGAAGGCCGGCTGATCGGCGTGCCGATGCAGGGCGACTATCCGGCGCTCGACATGGCCAAGGAGGGCCTGGCCAGGCTCGACACCGAGATCTGGCGCGGCTTCGTCTTCGTGCGCCTGGAGGGTGACGGCCCCAGCGTCGCCGACATGATGGCGCCCTACGAGCACGAGGTCGCCCACTACCGGTTCGAGGACCTGCAACCTTTCGGCCGCGTCACCCTGCGGCCGCGCGACGTCAACTGGAAGAACATCAGCGACAACTATTCCGACGGCCTGCACATCCCCGTCGCCCACCCGGGCCTGACCCGCCTGTTCGGCAAGGGCTATGGCGTCGAAGCGCAGACCTACGTCGACAAGATGTGGGGCCAACTGATCGACGAGCCGTCGAACAACCCGTCCGAGCGCCTGTATCAGCACATCCTGCCCGACGTTCCGCACCTGCCAGGCGATCGCAAGCGGCTGTGGACCTACTTCAAGCTCTGGCCGAACTTCGCCTTCGACATCTATCCCGACCAGGTGGACTTCATGCAGTTCATCCCGGTCTCGGCCACCCGCACCATGATCCGCGAGATCGCCTACGCCCTGCCCGACGACCGGCGCGAGATGAAGGCCGCGCGTTACCTGAACTGGCGCATCAACCGCCAGGTCAACGCCGAGGACACCGAACTCGTCGCCCGCGTCCAGCAGGGCATGACCTCGCGGACGTTCACGGCCGGGCCGCTGGCGACCAGCGAGGTGTCGTTGAGAAGCTTCGGCCGCAAGCTGCGGGCGCTGATCCCGGAGAGCCGCCTGCCGCGGCCGCCGGAGGGGTGGTGATGGGAAACGCTCTTCTCCCTTCCCCCTTGATGGGGGAGGGCTAGCGGAAGCATCATGACCCGCGCCCCCTTCACCCGCGAAGCCGCCGACGTCCGCCGCCAGGCCCTGGTCGCGGCGGCCGAGGCCGTGCTGGCCCGCCAGGGCGTGGCCGCGGCCTCGGTGCGGACGATCTGCGCGCAGGCCGGCGTCTCGGCCGGACTGCTGCGGCACTATTTCGAAGGCGTGGACGACCTGATCGCCGCCGCCTACGAGGCGGTGGACCTGCGGATCGACGCGGCGCTGGAGGCGGCCGTGGCCAGCGCCGGAAACGACCCTCGCGCGCGACTGTCGGCCTATCTCGCCGCCAGCTTCGCCCCGCCGGTGCTGGATCCGGACCTGCTGGCCGCCTGGATCGGCTTCTGGAGCCTGGTGAAGACCAAGCCCCGCATCGCCGCCATCCACGCCCAGTCCTACGCCGCCTATCGCGCGCGGCTGGAGACCCTGCTGGCCGACTGCGGCGCGCGCGATCGGCGGCTGGCGGCGATCGCCCTGACGGCCATGGTCGACGGGCTGTGGCTGGAGCTGTGCCTGGATCCCAGCACGTTCGGCGCGGCCGAAGCGGTGCGGGCGCTGGAGACGGCGGCCGGCGCGTGGCTGGGCTGAAACCCAGCTCCTCCCCCGTAGCGCAGCGTGCGGGGGAGGTGGCGCGGCGCCATCGGCGACGTGACGGAGGGGGCGACGGCCGGCACAGCGTCCAGTCTCGGGGGGGGGGGGGGGGGGGGGGGGGGGGGGGGGGGGGGGGGGGGGGGGGGGGGGGGGGGGGGGGGGGGGGGGGGGG